>NZ_QRGB01000001.1:1576761-1892113 GCF_003449035.1 Pedobacter indicus | reverse complement strand
ATTTTTGGCATTCCAATTAAAATAATGACCGAAGTAATACAGATTACTAGAGCACCCCAATTGATAGACGCCAGTAGTTGATGCCATTCGATTGAAAAAACACTCACACTTAAACCAAGCCCATAGGGAATCTGCTGCAGAATAATGGTAATCCCAATGGCGGCGAGCATTCCCATAATTACCGAAGACGGAAAAAAATTGCCAATATTACCAGCTTTTGCGAAAAACAAAATCATTTGCAATACACCAGCGATAACAACGGCCAGTAAAAATGTAGGATAGGCTCCCAAAGACTGGATCGCCCCTAAAACAATGATGGTAAGTCCCGCAGCAGGCCCGCTAACACTCAATTGCGAACCGCTGATCGATGCGACCACAAGACCACCTATAATACCAGTTAAAATTCCGGCGAATAAAGGCGCGCCAGACGCCATTGCTATACCAAGACACAAGGGTAATGCTACAAGAAAGACCACTATACTTGCAGGTATATCGTTTTTTAGGTCGCGTTTCGATAATTTCAAAAACGCAGACACACGTGTTCCTTTCATACTAAAAAAGTATTTTAATTAAAGTAAAACATTCAAGAAAATTGCTTCGACAGAGAAAAATAGTCGAGCGCCGAACAGTTCTTACTTAACAGAAGTTAGGAGGCGGTGTGGGGACAGACGGGAAAAATGCGATAATATCACGCTCATTCTCGAGATTAAAACTTATCTGTGGAAGATGGATCGCTAAATCATTAAACTGAAGTATGTAATTAGAAACAGGAATCTCTTTCACATCGACCGCGCCCTGTGCTTTTCCTTCTACTTCCAGTTGCATCATGACGTTTATGATAAATTCGCTATCGTTAAAGTTTACGATAATAGGTGCTGTTGAAATAATCATCTTCGAGGCGAAGATGGAAAAAAACAGAAAACTAAATATTATTCTTTTTTTCACTTTCAAGATGCCGTTTTACGAACAGAGCATAAATTACAGTGCCAAATATATAAAAATTACCAATCACTACACATTATACGTTAAAAAAATTACAAAAAAACAGAAAAAAATGCCATTCCACTTTTATTCATTCAAACAGCGTCTTAAAAAACATATAAACACCATATTTTTCTGATTTTAACCGTATTTTTCAGCAAAAAACTAATTTTTACAATACAAAAACAATAAAGCAATATATTTTTAACCTAAAAACCACTAAAATATAATATAAAACAGAAATATAGGTGATAAAAAATTACTAAATAATAATTAGGCTATCATTGGCAGTTTCTATATATTTGCATTTCTTCTGTTCCCGTAGTTCAATGGATAGAATGTCAGATTCCGGTTCTGATGATATGAGTTCGAATCTCGTCGGGAACACACGAAAGGGCTGTATCATAAATCATTGATGCAGCCTTTTTTATATTTCCTTTTAGTTAAAAACCACTCTCTTTTTTTCACCTATACACTTCTTATTTTTTCAACAAAAAACCCTTCCCGACGACTTAACTTGTTTCTATCATGGAGATATTTTGTCCTATTCTTAGGCGGACATTAGTCGGACATTGTTCGGACATCCTTCGGACATTGTTCGAGTGAACACGACTAAAGTACGACTAAGATCCGAATAACTTCTGGTGTATATACGTCTTATTATACAACAAAAAAGAACCGAGTTAACAGCGACCGTAATTTAATCTTTAAGAAACTCGTGAAATGTCTTTATTTGGTTGGGTTTAAAAAAACGCGGCGATCGGATTGAAAACAATCGGCTTTAAAAACAAAGGCACAAGAAACCAATTTTGTTTAAAATTGTTAGGAAAGTAATATCTATCGAAAACTAAAAAAACCAATAAACATGAATGACAAAATTAAGATCTTAGGAATTGCAGGAAGTGTTCGAAAAGAATCTTTTAATCGATCAGCATTAAAGGAAGCTTGCAAATTAGTTCCGGAAAATGCTGAGATAGAAATCTATGAACTTGACGAGAACCTCCCAGGCTTTAATCAAGATAAAGAACAAGATCCGCCGGCCACAATCGTAGAGTTTAAGAAAAAGATTAGAGAAGCCGATGCTATTTTATTCGTAACTCCTGAATATAATTACTCGGTACCTGGCGTATTGAAAAACTACATTGACTGGGCATCCAGGCCCTATGGAGACAATGCTTTCAGTGGAAAACCAGCTGCTATTATGGGAGCCTCCATTGGTAATATAGCTACCGCACGTGCACAATATCATTTAAGACAGATGTTCGTATTTCTGGATATCACCGCAGTTAATCAGCCAGAGGTGATGATTGGTATGGCACAAAACAAGTTTGACAAGCAAGGAAATCTTACAGACGAAGACGCCAAAGGGTTCATCGGCAAACTTTTGCTTAACCTGGTTAAATTAACGAAAGCCTTAAAAGGCTAACACAATGTTATAGGGTATATAATTCAACAGTTTCTTGAAATCGTCATCACAAGGTCTGAGATCAGAGAAACTGTTGTACTAGTGCCTCCCACTCTTCTTCTAGAGTCACATCCGGACGTCGGCGTCCCGCCTTGCGATACCAATAATCAGCATTCCACTGGTCGCCTTCCACTCGGTGGAGGTAAGCATGCACCAAGGCAGAGTCAGCATCATCCAAACTATCGACGAGGTCGTGAGCTTCTTTCCATAAACCCTTTTTATCATACCACAGCGCTTTCAGGTGAACAGAAAGATCAGGAGCCGGGCTACTTTCTTGAAGTGAATCGGTAAATTGAGAAAATTGCATTATATTAAAGATTAATCACAATCGTAAAGATAATATTCTGCTGATTAATAATTGGCGACATTTTTGTGTATTTTGCATAGGATTAAATCTCAGGATCATTGCTTAATAGTTCATATAAAAACCGAGGATGGAAAAACCTATAACCCCAAAAAGTAGCGAGTATTTATTAGCTGTAAGGTTAGTTACGCTCATCTTGATTCTAGTTCTATCCTATATGCTACAAAGCGTGCTGGTGCCCCTGCTTTTCAGTATGCTAATTGCCATTACCTTGTTCCCCTTGGCCACCCTACTCGAGCGTTGGCGAATACCACGACTATTAGCAGCTATCATATCCGTCATTGTCGCTATTATTGTTATTGTGGGACTCATTTACCTGATTGTCAATCAGGTCCTGAATATTGGAAGAAATGGGGAAGACATGGTTGCTCGTTTTCAGGAAATTTTAACAGTGATTACACAATGGACAAACGAAAAGTTCGGCATTACCGATGATATGCTGTCGCAAAAATTTCATGAGTTCACTGACAATGCATTATCAAACGCCACAACCTACATCCAACGTGCGTTTAGTTCAATCGGCGGAATACTCTCTAGTGTAGTACTGGTTCCTCTATTCGTATTCTTTATGTTGTACTACCGCGATTTCTTCCGTGAATTCTTTTTTCTAACGTTTAAGTCAACCGGCAAAGAAAAGGTCAATAAGATCTTGAACGATATTTACGGTGTGGTACAGAGTTACCTTGTGGGCTTATTAACAGTTATGGGTATCGTTGCCATCCTTAATACTGCCGGATTATTAGTCATGGGTATCAGCTACGCCTGGTTCTTCGGTATCCTTGCAGCGCTACTTATGCTAATCCCATATATCGGTATCGCAATTGGATCCATTCTACCCGCACTGTTTGCTATTGCAACAAAGGACAATGCATGGTATGCAGTCGGTGTTATTGCATGGTTCCAAGTTGTACAGTTCTTCGAAGCGAACCTGATCACCCCAAATATTGTAGGGAGTAAAGTAAGTATCAACCCTTTAATGTCGATCGTCGGCTTACTATTGGGTGGTATGCTCTTCGGATTGGCGGGTCTGATTCTTGCCCTTCCACTAATCGCTATCATCAAGGTTGTCTTGGACGCAAACCCTTCCCTATCTCATTTTGGATTTTTAATTGGCGAACCGGAGGAAACTCACTTGAAGTCGAAAAGTAACTTCAAACGACTCCGAGAGTGGCGAATCAAGAAAGCTTTAGAGTCGTCGTTGAAGACAAAAAAGAAAGCTGACAAATAAATCGTTTGAAATACAAAGCAAAGATTTATCTTTGCCTTTTAGAACGATTTTTAACTCCTTAAATGAAGCATATCCGCAACTTTTGTATTATTGCGCATATCGATCATGGTAAAAGTACACTGGCTGATCGATTATTGGAATATACACAAACGGTTACACAACGAGAATCACAGGCACAGTTGCTTGATAATATGGACCTAGAGCGAGAGCGTGGTATAACGATCAAGAGTCATGCTATCCAGATGAACTATATTCATGAAGGTCAGGAATACGTATTTAACTTAATCGACACGCCGGGACACGTCGACTTTTCATATGAAGTATCAAGATCCATAGCGGCCTGTGAAGGTGCTTTATTGATTGTGGATGCTTCACAAGGTATTCAAGCCCAAACTATTTCCAATTTATATCTAGCGCTGGAACATGATTTAGAAATCATTCCTATCCTCAATAAGATGGATTTACCGGGTGCGATGCCAGAGGAAGTGAAAGATCAGATAATTGATTTAATCGGCGGAAAACGAGAAGAAATTATTCCTGCCTCGGGTAAGACGGGAATGGGTGTTCCGGAAATTCTGGAAGCTATCGTTACCCGCGTCCCACATCCCGTAGGTGATCCGGAAGCACCGCTACAGGCACTTATTTTTGACTCTGTATACAATTCCTTTCGAGGGATCATGGCTTATTTCAAAGTAGAAAATGGCGAGATAAAAAAAGGTGATCGTGTCAAGTTTATTGCTACCGGAAAAGAATATACGGCGGATGAAATTGGGACTTTAAAATTAACCCAAGTACCAAAGAGCGTTGTTAAAACAGGTGATGTTGGCTATATCGTTTCAGGTATTAAAGAAGCTAGGGAAGTAAAGGTAGGCGATACAATTACAACATTGGCACGCCCGAGTAAGGAAGCAATCCAAGGCTTCGAGGAAGTAAAACCCATGGTGTTTGCAGGTATTTATCCGGTGGACACGGAGGATTACGAGGAACTTCGGGAGAGTATGCACCGGTTACAACTAAACGACGCATCGCTTGTTTTTGAGCCAGAATCTTCCGCTGCCTTAGGTTTCGGCTTTCGGTGTGGGTTCCTGGGCATGCTGCACATGGAAATTATCCAGGAGCGACTGGAACGTGAGTTTGATATGACTGTGATCACAACAGTTCCAAACGTTTCCTATATTGCGCATACAACAAAAGATGGCTCTGTTAAAGTAAACAACCCGTCAGATTTACCCGATGTCAGCAAAATCGACTATGTGGAAGAGCCGTTTATTAAGGCTAACATCATTACAAAGGCAGATTTTGTGGGCCCGGTTATGTCGCTTTGTATTCAAAAAAGAGGGGTGATCATCAACCAGTCTTATTTGACTGCTGACCGGGTTGAACTCACTTTTGAAATGCCAATGGGCGAGATCGTTTTCGATTTTTACGATAAATTAAAGACGATATCGAAAGGCTATGCGTCTTTTGATTATCATCAGATAGGCTATCGTCAATCCGATTTAGTGAAACTGGATATCCGACTGAACTCGGAACCAGTGGATGCTCTTTCTTCATTAATCCACCGAAGTAATGCTTATGAATTCGGGAAAAAGATATGCGAAAAACTGAAAGAGCTTCTCCCCCGTCAACAATTCGAGATCATTATTCAAGCATCAATCGGTGCTAAAATTATAGCGAGAGAAAGCGTTCGTGCTCTACGAAAAGACGTAACCGCCAAATGTTATGGTGGTGACATATCGAGAAAACGTAAGCTTCTTGAAAAACAGAAAAAAGGGAAAAAAAGAATGCGCCAGGTAGGTAATGTGGAGATCCCGCAATCTGCATTCATGGCCGTGTTAAAATTAGACTAATACATCATGGAAATATTGGACGGTAAAGCAGTTTCGGAAAAAATAAAAGAAGATATCGCGAATGAAGCCGAAGATTTTTTTGAGGTAACAGGGCGTAAACCACACTTGGTGGCCATTTTAGTTGGACATGATGGTGGAAGTGAAACCTACGTAGCGAGCAAGATGAGAAATTGTGAAAAAGTGGGTTTTAAATCGACACTGATACGCTACGAAGAAAATGTCACAGAAGAGGAGGTATTGGGAAAAATCGATAAACTTAATCGTGATGAGGCTGTCGACGGACTTATTGTCCAATTACCATTACCGGAACATATTGATCCTGAAAAAATAACAGCCGCTATCGACTACCGGAAAGACGTAGATGGGTTTCACCCAATTAACTTGGGGCGCATGATGCGTAACCTTCCGTGTTTTATACCTGCCACACCGTACGGTATCATGCTTATGTTAGAGCACTATCAAATTGAAACTGAAGGGAAACATGCGGTGGTGATCGGTAGAAGTAACATCGTAGGGAGCCCGATCAGTATCTTATTGGCCCGTAATAGTAAGCCGGGAAACTGTACCGTAACATTGACACACAGCAAGACAAAAAATTTATCCGAGATCGTGCGACAGGCCGATATCATCGTTGCAGCTATTGGCCGGAAGAATTTCGTTACTGCGGATATGGTGAAAGAAGGAGCGATTGTCATTGATGTAGGTATCAATCGAGAACCATCTTCAACAACCAAATCGGGATACAAGCTCTATGGGGATGTCGATTTTGACCAGGTAGCGCCTAAGAGTTCATGGATCAGTCCTGTACCCGGCGGTGTTGGTTTGATGACGATTGTGGGATTATTAAAGAATACGCTGAAATCAGCAAAAGGAGATATTTATTAATGAACAATTCAGTTCCTGAAGATGGCACATTGCTTCCATTGATGGAAGAGTTCTATACCATTCAAGGAGAAGGGTACAATACAGGAAAAGCAGCTTATTTTATTCGGCTCGGAGGTTGTGACGTAGGATGCCATTGGTGTGATGTCAAGGAAAGTTGGGATGCATCCATACATCCTTTAACTGCTGCCGACCAAATTGTGGAGCACGCTAGTCAGTACCCAGCAAAGACAGTAGTCGTTACCGGTGGGGAACCCCTGATTTATAACATGGACTACCTGACGAAGCAGCTGAAGGCAAATGGCATACAAACTTTTATCGAGACCTCTGGCGCATATCCACTTTCAGGTGAATGGGATTGGATCTGCCTTTCGCCAAAGAAATTCAAAGCACCCCGACCCGATATTACATCTTTTGCTAACGAGTTGAAAGTGATCGTATTCAACAAAAGTGATTTCAAATGGGCCGAAGATTATGCTAAAGCGGTTTCATCTTCATGCAAATTATATCTGCAACCCGAATGGTCGAAAGCCAAAGAGATTACGCCGATGATTATCGACTATGTAAAAGAAAACCCCCAATGGGAAGTTTCCTTACAAACCCATAAGTTTATGAATATCCCTTAACGGGAAAATAAATGGATTCGTTGGTAATTAGTTGGCATTTGAGGCTGCAATAGAATCTCGTTCTTCCTTTTCTAAGCGTTTCGCTTCCTTTTTGAAAAAACCTCGGAACAAAAAGTTATGCTGTAAAGCCTCCATGTTTCGATTCAGCTTTTCGGTGCTAGCCTCTAGATTATCCATCGTTTGTTTGACCTGTTCAGCCGTTGCCTCATCGTTAAGCAATAGGCCCAACGCATTGTCATTATTGTTGAGTTGACTGCTTGCAGAGTTTAAATTCTCTGTAAGTGTATTAGCATTTTGGGTTATATCTTCCAATTGAGCCACAGATGATTTTAAACTTGCAAAAACAGTTGTATCTGTCAGCAGGTCGCCGGCCAAGCCGCCTTCGGTATTTAATTTTGCTGAAAAAGCGGCTAAGTTCTCTGATACTTTTCTGGAATTCACGGCGGCCTGATTCAAGTTTACCATCATGGCTTTCATATTTTCTGCCATTAGTGAATCGGTGAAGAAAGCACCGATGGTCCCCTCTCCTCTTCTAACACGCTCACTTAGAGCTTTGACATCATTTGTAATCGCTACCAAATTTTCGTTGTTAACCTGGAGTGTCGCCATCATGGCTTCTGTATCATTACCTTCCTTTGCACGCAATTGATCGCCATTCTCTATAAATGGAATATCGCTACTACCTCCTTCAATCACAATCATCTTATTACCAATGAAACCTTCGGAACTGATAACAGCCGCTGCATCCTTGCGGATATATTCTTTGGACTCATCGTTAATAACCATGATGATCTCAACCTGACTCGACGGTGTAAAATTAACTTCGCGTATGGTACCGACTTTAACTCCCGAAAACCATACATTACCACCTTTTTTCAATCCTGCTGCATTATCAAATATGGCGCTGATTTTAATCGCTCCCCCAAAGCGGTTCTGCTGTCCACCGATGACAAAAATCCCGGCGAGGAGAATGATGATGCCTATTAAAACAAATAAGCCAACAATAATAGAGCGCTTTCTTTCTGCTGATTTCATGTTAATCTATAAAATTATAATCATAAAAGGGCTTCACCCTTGAATCTTGTGTGTTAAAAATATCTTCAAAGTCACCTTGTCTTTCAAATGTACCATCTAGCAACATAACAATACGGTCACCAACGGTTTTCGCACAAGCCAGATCATGTGTAATAACGATCGATGAGGTTTTAAACTGATCTTGAACCCGATTAATAAGCTTATTGATCTCGATACAGGTTAATGGATCCAAACCAGCTGTAGGCTCATCGTAAAGCATGATTTCCGGTCTTAAAATCAGTGTGCGTGCAATCCCAATACGCTTTCGTTGGCCACCGGAAAGTTCAGAAGGCATTTGATCGATTGCCTGCAACAAGTCAACCCCCTCTAGAACAGTTGATACAGCATGATTAATTTCCTTTCTTTTTAAGTGCTTCTTGATCCGTACAAGTGGAAATTCAATATTCTCCCGAACAGTCATACTATCATACAAAGCACTATTCTGAAAGGAAAAACCTATCTTTAACCGTAATTGCCTCAGCGCCTCTGTATCAATATCTTCCAATGAAGTACCTAGTACATTCACGGTGCCCCGATCAGCAGCCAACAAGCCTACGATAATCTTGATAAGAACGGATTTTCCCGTCCCCGACCTACCTAACACTACGAGATTCTCACCGCGGAAGAGATCAAGATCTACGCCTTTCAGAATATCCTTTTCTCCGAAGGATTTATAAAGATCACGAATTGTTATAACAGGGTCGTCGTAATTTATATATTCTGCCTTTTTCTTTTTCATTGTGGAACCAGTTGAAGAAGTTGTACAATTAAAAGCTCTTCGATAAAAATCAAGAACATTGACATGACAACCGCCCAGTTAGCAGCACGACCAACCCCTTCTGTACCTTTAGATGAGGTATAACCTTGATAACAGCCAACAATGCCGATGGTAAAGCCAAAAACAAAGGACTTAAATACGGCAGCAAAGACATCCTTAAAAGTTATCGCATCAAAGACCTCTGTAAAAAACACAACCATACTTGTCGCTTCATTTTGATTGATGTTCATAAATGCTCCCATTAAAGCGACAAATGCAACATAAAACATCAGGACAGGGATCATAACCGAAGTTGCCACTACCCTACTCACAACCAAGAATTTAAATGGATTGATCCCGGATACTTCCATTGCATCGATCTGCTCTGTTACTTTCATGGAACCGAGTTCGGCCCCAATCTGCGAACCAACCTTACCAGAGGCGATCAACGCAGTAACTAGAGGCGCCAATGCCCGCACCACGGCGATCGATATCAATGCCGGCAACATCGCCTGAGCACCAAAGTCTGCCAATGATGGTCGCGACTGCTTCGTAAATACCACCCCAATAATAAAGCCGGTCAATGACATTAAGGGCAATGACTTGACACCGATCTCATAGCACTGACGAATAATTTCTTTGAACTCAAAAGGGCCTACAAAAACCTCATTGAAGAAACGCATTACAAAACGGTGAATGTCTGCTAAATCTATCAGGTATTTATCAATGATTTTTGAAATCATTATCAGTTTTGTTTAGAAATAAAAATATCTACTGAGTAAGATTGCGCAAAAATAACGGTTATTATTATATAAATGTGTAGAAATATCGTATTTATTTACTGTAATAAACTCATTAACAATGCTAATATGTAACATTCCTATAGACAAAAAGGTTTGTTCATTAAACTATTGCTTGCTTAGAGGGTCATATATACAAACGCATTCAATAATCACATAAAAATACGGCTATGAAAGACATAAAAAATAAAATATTTCTCGTTGCGACCATGTTATTCCTGGTTGCAACTGTGGGTCTTAAACAGGCTCGAGCGCAAAACATGGATGTGTCCTTCCAGTTGTTCTACGATGAACTTTCTCCGTATGGGGAATGGATAGACGATCCGGATTATGGTTATGTCTGGCTTCCAGACGTAGACCGAAACTTCCACCCGTACTCTACAAATGGGCGGTGGATTAATACAGAATATGGAAACACGTGGCTGTCAGACTACGAATGGGGTTGGGCTCCGTTTCACTATGGACGTTGGCATTACAGTAACCACTATGGCTGGGGCTGGGTTCCTGGATATGAATGGGGACCAGCTTGGGTTTCCTGGAGACAAGGTGGTGGTCAGTATGGTTGGGCGCCAATGGGCCCTGGAGTGAGTGTAGGCATTAACATAAACATTCCGTTGAGGCACTGGGTTTTTGTACCACAACGTTATTTCTTCAGTCCATCGATTCACCGATACTATACACCATACCGACGTTATAACTCGTTTTATGGTCACACAACGATCATCAACAACACCTATATCTACAATAACAGAAGGTATTATAGTGGTCCGGCCAGACGAGATTTGGCGCGCGTTACCCGAAGCAACGTCAGAGTGTATAATGTAAACAACAGTCGCCGACCAGGTAGAGCTTCCGTAAATTCAAGATCGGTATCTATCTATAGACCGAACATTGATAGGAACTCGCGCAGTAATGCAAGACCAACCCGTGTTGCGAACCGTAACTCGATTGAACGCAGACCAACTGCAACTGCTAACCGGACTGCAAGAAACAATGGTTCTGCAACGAACAACTCGAGAGTACGTGCAAACACCAACTCGAATAACAGAACGCGAAATACGGAAGCGGTTCGCCCAACGGCTAGCAGCAGGTCAAACAATACTACCCGGCCAAATACGAGAGCGACAAACTCTAGAACAAGGACTAATTCGGCCAACCGTAATGCAGTGGAAAGCAGTCGTACGCGTGCTAATCGTGCGCAGAACAACCGGACAACAGCACCGCGGTCAACGAATATAAAATCAGGTCAAACTCAACGTTCATCAAGTGCGAGAAGCACACCGAACCGGGTACAGCAATCCAGAACACAAAGCTCACAGGTAAGAACACAGAGCTCACGTTCAAGGCAACAATCAGTAGCTCCGTCGAGAAGGACTCAGAGACAAAGTCCGGCTCAGCGTCCAGCTGTTAAAAGTCAGCAAAGGCAACAGGCAAAGCCGTCTAGTTCGGTTCGGGTTCAACGAGCTAGCAATCCTTCACCAAGTAGGAGCAGCTCGACTGTCCGTTCAGCAAGACCGTCCTCGTCAAGCAAAGCCACGTCAAGCAGAAGTTCGAGCTCGAGAAACAGAGCTAGTTCAACCAGAGGGAGATAAATAAAAGGTTAAATAATAAACCCGCGAAGAGGTTGTATCAGCAGATGCAGCCTCTTCGCTTTTTTCAGAGGTTTATAAACTGAAAGAGACATCGAAAATTGCAAACTTTTCATATTTTTATCGAATGTTCCAAAGACTATTAACCCTTGAATGGACGGCTTTTTTCAGGGCGGACAGCGCAGGCCGTAGTCTAGCAATTAAGATCTTTTTAGGTTTTGTTGGGCTCTATTTTATTCTCGTGTTTTTAATACTAGGAATGAGTTTGTATGCCTTAATAGAGGAAAACATATCGGATACAAGCCCTGTTTCGGTTGTCAATAATTTTTTATTGCCTTGGTTTGGTTTTGAACTTATTCTCAGGTTCATGTTGCAAAACCTAGCCGTCATGCATGTTAAACCCCTACTTTTACAGAAGGTAAACCGGGGTCAAATGGCGCACTTTCTATTAGGTAAAAGTATTTTTTCATTTTACAATCTGTTGGCGCCCTTGGTTTTCGTTCCCTTCATTCTTATATGTTATTACAAAAATGATCTGACATCAACTCAGGTCACCGCTTGGTTGGCAGCTGTATTTTCTATAACATTGACGCTGAACTTTGTGAACACATGGATCAAAAAGAAGTTTGCGGAGAGTCTCAAATCAACACTACCCTTTCTTCTTATGGTGGTAGCGGTCGTGCTTCTTGATTATTTTGAAATCTATTCATTCTCCAACCTTGTCGGAAGCTTTTTTGATATGGTTCTGGAAAAACCTTATCTAGTCTTTATTCCGGTTGTACTTCTCGCCTTAAGCTATCTAGCGAGCTATCACTCTTTAAAGAGAAATATCTACCTGGATAGCTATGTCAGAAATCAGGAGGATGCTTACCGACAAACAGACCTTTCCTGGACAAGTCGGTTTGGTAAACTGGCACCTTTTATCCAGCTGGATCTACAATTGATTCAACGGAACAAAAGGTCTAGAGCAACAGTAATCATGTCTCTGTTATTTTTGGTTTACGGGCTGCTTTTCTATACAAATTCATATTATCAAAACTCGTCGTGGATGGTATTTGTGGGAATTTTCATTACCGGGATGTTTATGATCAATTTCGGGCAATTCATCCCGGCATGGGATAGTAGCTATTATGCTATGTTGATGACGCAGAATATTCCAATGAAGCTCTATTTGAACTCAAAAGTTATGCTCATGTATGCATCCGTGATCATTCTTATGGTTCTAAGTACACCCTATTTATATTTTGGTTGGGATATTCTACTTCTGAACCTCGCTTGCGCACTTTTTAACATGGGAGTGAATGTTCCAATAATTTTATATTTTGGATCCTTTAATAAAAAACGGATCAATTTAGATAAGTCTCAGTTTCTGAATTATGAAGGTATGGGCGCTGCTCAATGGATTGTCGGGATTCCATTGTTTGCAATTCCAATTTTGATCTGGATTATTCTCTCAGAAGTTGTCGACAAAAACATCGCAACGATTGGCTTAGCAATCTTAGGGGTTATAGGGCTCTTACTTAAGAACAGTTTGTTGAACCTCCTTGTGAAATTATATGCAAAAAGGAAATACCAAGCGATCAGTGGATTTGCCCAACAACAGAATTAAATCAACATCACTCAAGACAATAACCAAATAAACAGCATGATTGAAATAAAAGATCTAAAGAAATACTATGGTGGAAATTGTGTATTAAATATCCCCAATCTGAATATTGCACAAGGTGAGAGCATCGGACTGGTGGGTAACAACGGTGCTGGTAAAACGACACTTTTCAGTCTAATATTAGACCTTATACAACCTAGTACAGGTCATATTCTTAGTAAAGAAACCCCTGTACACAAAAGTGAAGAATGGAAGAGTTTTACAACGGCATTCATTGATGAGAGTTTTCTGATCGGCTATCTTTCACCGGAAGAATACCTCTATTTTATCGGTGAATTACGAGGACTAAATAAAGAAGATGTAAATCGATTTTTGGTAAACTATATTGACTTTTTCAGTGATGAGATCCTCAATCAGAAGAAATTCCTTCGTGATCTCTCTAAAGGGAACCAGAAGAAAGTCGGTATCGTCGCGGCCTTGATCGGTGACCCGGAACTGATTATTCTAGATGAACCTTTTGCAAATCTAGACCCAACAACACAAATTCGTTTAAAGAAGATCATCAAAGACTTAGCAGAAAGCAAAGAAAAAACTTTTTTGATTTCTAGTCACGACCTTTCGCATACGGTAGAAGTGTGCGACCGCATCATCGCGTTAAATAAAGGGGAAGTAGTTAAAGATGGCCCCACCTCCCCTGACACCTTAGCTGAGTTGGAAGCTTTCTTCGCTCAGACTTCAGTTAGTTAAAGATTCGTTTCTATTTTTTTAGGACTAATACCGCAGGGTTAAAGCCCACGGAGAACTCTTCTACTTGTTGGGTTTCCTGAATATAGTGATATACCTTTCCATCCGTTTCGTAATCTGTATTCGATATCCAAATGTCGCCATTTTTCTGATCAACCGTAAGTGCATACATATTATCGATTGTGACCGAATTAAAGTAATCCAGTTCGCTCAGGTTTTCGCCGTTGAGATCTATTTCCAATAAAGTATATCCATTCGCACCGGGATAATTTGTACTGATCATATACGCTTTGTTATCACTGAAAGCCATTAGCTGAATTCCAAAATCAAATTCCTTATCGATTGCGTCCGTACTTGTGTTGATCCGGTACAATTTAGCCGGTTGTTGTAATACCCACTCACTGCCAACACTGGTGTAGATATCCGCCGTACCAGCGTAAACGGAACCTTTCCCATCTGCATATAATTGGTATACGTTATCAGCAACTTCAATTTCCTTTTGAACAGTAAGCTGCGAGGGATCGATCACAAAAACACGGTTGTCATGGCTGCCGCCCGTAATAAAGTCATTTGAACCAGAGTTAGCTACATATACTTTATTATTTGCCACAGCGATTTGTTCAGGGGTGCGCCCTACGGCAACCTCACCGCTCACGGCATTGGTCAATGTATCAATTGCAAACACTTTATTCGTATAAGAAGTGACAAAAACCTTTCCATCATGAAAAGCCATGAACCGTGGTTGATCGATATTTATCGCCTTTATCTGCTTTGCTGTTGCCGCATCAAGAACAAGTACTTTATTCGAACTCGTTACACTAACAAACAGAAGACTACCGTATTGACCCATATCAGTCGGATCACTACCTAAATCAGCAGTGGAATTGTTCGCCTGAAAGATATTCTTGGTAACTTCTTTCGTTTCGAAGTCGATATATGATATCGAACTCGATTTATCTACCATAAAACGCCCCTCGTTCAATACATACATCCCTTCAGAGGGTTTTACTGGCTCGTCAGCGATAATGGGGTCTTTATCAGAGCAAGACGCTAGGAATGCTACGAAAACAAATGCAAAAGGGGTTAAGAATTTTTGTAAAGTATTTTTCATTATATATAAATTAGTTAAAAAGTGACTTGTAAACCTATTCGATAATGCATACCCGGCATTGGGTAAGATCTGATAATTTGATAATTTCTATCTGCAAAGTTATTGAGTTCTGCCGATATACGATAAATACCCTTACCTATTTGAGTATGATAAGAAGCAGAAACATTTTGCACCAACCATTCAGGCATCAAATTCTCCATGGTATTAGACCGCAAACTATAGCGCTCTCCTGTATACAAAGCATTGTAGTTAAACGAAAATTTATTCCGGCTAACTGAGGCAAAAAACGCGCCACTATGTTTTGGGGCATAGGGAACGAACTGGTTGTATGTTGTACCATTTGGTGTTTTATCAATCGCCTTTTGATATGTATAGTTGAAGCCTGCTTTTAGATCGCTTTGCCTGTCTATTCTAACTTTTCCAGACAGGGCGATATCGAGCCCATCAATCTGAACTTTCCCTAGGTTGACCATCGACCAGCGGAACAAACTATTCATAGGGATTGCTGTAATCCGATCTCTGATTGAATTATGGTAAGCATCTCCTTTAAACTCAATATACTCAACGAAACCGGGCAAAGCTTTCTGCCAGGTGAACCCAATGTTATACTCATCGACGTATTCTGGTTTCAACGCAGTTGAGCCCACAAAGGTATAATACATATCGTTAAATGTAGGCGCCCTGAATATTGATTTATGGAAAGCGCGAATATAAAGATTATGATTAACTAATGGCTTCCAAGACATAGAAAATGAATAACCTATATCTTTGGCATGATACTTTTCTGTAGATGTTTTGGTTTTCTCATTCCAAAATGTAGCTAAGGTGTTCGCTTGCAGATGAAGGCTGTTCCATCGCCATTCAGCCGCGGCATTCAATAGGAAGGTGTTTCGTGTCGGATAGGCAAAATCACGTAAATTGGCATCCAGTTGATTATGCAAATAATCGGCTGAGATCGAAGCCTGCACTTGTTCAGATAGAACGAAAAGATTAGCCATAGAAAGATAAATCTCATTCTGTTTGAACGTATTGATTAGAAAACCATCGGAAATGAGAAAGTTTGGGTCGCTGTAACGCTGATAAGAATATTGATGCTTTGCACTGATCAACATTTTGTACCAAGGCTGGACGACCTTCTTCCAGTTTCCCTGAATAAAATAATCTCGGTCTAGCTGCCGCTCTTCTGAAAAAAAACGATTGTCGACTGCAGCACCGGGCAGCCCTCGCTCCGAAAAATAGTGATAGAGCCTGAGTTTCCATTCGCTGCTATCTGGTAAATAGCCCTGCAAGCCTAATTCGAGCCGAAGAGACTCGATATCGGAGTTCTCACGTCGAACTAGTGTATCTACAATGCCGCGCCGGAAGTAGAAATCGTATTCGCCATGCGCCTTCATATATTCCGTATTAAAGCGTAAACTTGTTAAGCCGGTCAGTTTCTGTTCCCAAGTTAACGAGGGGTTCAAAACTCCGAAGCTCCCTCCTTTCAATCCGAATCTTAAATTTGTCTTTTTATTATCCGAAAACTGGGGCTCTTTAGTCTCCAACAACAAGACCGAGGCAGATGAAAATGCCTTCGCAGGCAACAGAAGTGTGCTGGGTTGTCCCTGGTAAAGGCTAAGGGAACCGATATTATCCAATGAAAAGTTGCCGAGATCGACCTGTCCGTTCTGCGCGTTATTTACGGGAATACCGTCATATAACACCGAATTGTGATTGGCACCTAGAGTACGAACATCAATCGTCTTCAATCCGCCTATACCACCATAATCCCGAACCTGCACACCGGAAAAATATTTGACGGCGTCAGCAACGCTAACACTGTTCATTTCTGACCATTCTGCGGGCTGGAGGGTTTGAGAGGGCATGGGTTGCCGCGCTGATGTTGACAACTTGGAGCGAGTAACATCCACTCGATTCAACGTATCCGCATAGCCTATTTTGTCCTGAGCGAATAAGCTAAAGGGCAAAACGATACAGATGAAAAAAACGACTTTCGCAACCACTATACGGAACAGTAAACCCATATCAAATATGAACAGCAAACTTAGATAAATCTTCTTTTATATAAAATATAATTCCATCGAAGTGGATGAGGAGAGGGTTGTAATCAGTAAAAGCAAGCAATGGGTCTGCAGAACTACGCAATAGACACAAGGGAGCGCATATTGCGTCATTTTTTCATGTGCAATGCAATTACGCACGTCAATATTTCCGATTTCAGAGAACTTTCTATCGTGGTATTTGTTTTGAATTAAGGAAAGCAACTATGAATTTTAACAACTTTACAATAAAAGCACAAGAGGCGATACAAAAAGCCTCAGAAATAACTGTTGGGAACCAACAACAGGCGATTGAGCCTGCTCACTTGCTGAAAGCCCTATTAGTTGTTGATGAAAATGTTATCAGTCATCTTCTAAAGAAGCTCAATGCGAATATACCTCTTTTAAATGAGTCATTAGATTCGTTGATTGCGGGTTTTCCGAAAGTTAGCGGTAGCAATATTTACCTTGGCAATGAGACCAATGCGATTATTCAGAAGGCACAATCATATTTGAAAGATTTCAATGATGAGTTTGTGTCGGTGGAGCATTTGCTATTGGCTATTCTGAATAGCAACGGCAAGGTATCTACTTTGCTAAAAGATCATGGATTGACGGATAAGGATTTAAGAAAAGCGATCACAGAGCTCAGGGGCAACAGCCGAGTAACCGATCAAAATGCTGAAGCAACCTACAATGCTTTGAATAAATATGCCCGTAATCTAAATGAATTCGCAGAATCAGGTAAACTGGATCCGGTAATTGGTCGCGATGAAGAGATTCGACGTGTTATGCAGATCCTTTCGCGACGGACAAAAAACAACCCAATCCTAGTGGGTGAACCGGGTGTTGGTAAAACCGCTATAGCAGAGGGCATTGCACATCGGATTATCAAAGGCGATGTACCTGAAAACCTGAAGAGCAAAACCGTATACTCTCTTGATATGGGAGCACTTATCGCCGGAGCTAAATATAAAGGCGAATTTGAAGAACGCCTGAAGTCAGTTGTAAAAGAAGTGACAAGTAGCGACGGTCAAATCATTCTATTTATTGACGAAATTCACACGCTGGTTGGTGCAGGAGGTGGAGAAGGTGCAATGGACGCGGCGAATATCTTAAAACCAGCCTTGGCAAGAGGTGAATTGCGAGCAATAGGTGCAACTACACTTGACGAATATCAAAAGTATTTTGAAAAAGATAAAGCACTAGAGCGTCGTTTTCAGATCGTAATGGTCGAGGAACCAGACACGCAGGATGCGATCTCAATTCTAAGAGGACTAAAAGAACGTTATGAAACTCATCACAAGGTAAGGATTTTGGACAGCGCGATTATAGCGGCAGTGGAACTGTCCCAACGTTATATAGCTGATCGTTTCTTACCTGACAAAGCTATTGATCTGATGGACGAGGCTGCTTCGAAATTAAGACTTGAAATGGATTCGGTGCCGGAAGCCGTTGACGAAATTGAGCGTAAAATCATGCAGCTTGAAATTGAGCGCGAAGCCATTAAAAGAGAAAAAGACGAGAAGAAAGTAGAATCTCTAAGTGAAGAGATAGCTAAGTTAACAAGCGAAAGAGACTCTATACGTGCCTCTTGGCAAAGTGAAAAAAACCTAGTTGACAATATAAACCAGGAGATGCAGAAGATCGAGGATTATAAGTTGGAAGCATCACAAGCAGAGCGTGCAGGTGATTATGGCAAGGTAGCGGAACTTCGATACGGACGAATTAAGGAAGCCCAAGATAACGTAATTAAACTAAAAGCTGATTTAGAGGACTTCCAGAGCGACCATCGGATGTTAAAAGAAGAAGTAACGGCAGAAGATATTGCGGGGATTGTTGCACGCTGGACAGGTATTCCGGTCACTAAAATGGTGGAAAGCGAACGGGAGAAACTCTTAAAACTTGAAGAAGAACTTCATAAACGAGTTGCTGGACAAAGTGAGGCTATTGAGGCGGTATCTGATGCTATCCGCCGTTCGCGAGCCGGGCTTAGTGACAAGAATCGCCCTATCGGATCCTTTATTTTTCTCGGAACCACCGGGGTAGGTAAAACCGAACTGGCAAAATCGCTTGCTGACTTTCTATTTAACGATGAGCACATGATGGTACGGATTGACATGAGTGAATATCAGGAACGTCATTCTGTATCGAGATTAATAGGTGCTCCTCCAGGATATGTGGGCTATGAAGAAGGCGGACAACTTACTGAAGCTGTAAGGAGACACCCCTATTCAGTTGTACTATTAGATGAGATAGAAAAAGCACATCCTGATGTTTTTAACATTTTATTACAAGTATTAGATGACGGGCATCTAACAGATAACAAAGGAAGGGTTGTTAATTTTAAAAACACGATCATTATCATGACTTCCAATATCGGTTCGCATCTCATCCAAGAGAACTTTTCTGAACTCCATGAAAGCAACCGAGCTGAAGTGATTGCTAAAACACGAAACGAAGTATTTGAATTGTTAAAGAAATCGATACGCCCTGAGTTTTTAAACAGGATTGATGAGGTGATTATGTTCACTCCTCTATCGCGCGATGAGATTGGAGAAATTGTCCATTTGCAATTCGAGAGGCTGCAACAGCAGTTAGCCGAAATGGATATAACATTGACGGCTAGCCCAGAGGCTTTAGACTGGCTAGCACAATTGGGCTATGATCCGCAATTCGGGGCACGGCCATTGAAACGAGTGATGCAGAAAAGAGTGCTTAACGAATTATCAAAAGAGATACTGGCCGGTAAAATAACCAAGGACAGCGCTATCAAACTCGATATGTTTGATCAAAAATTTGTCTTCCTGAACGAGGCTTAAGGAAACAGCAATTTGTCAGCATAATAAAAAGGCACATTATTTGTGCCTTTTTTTGCTTACCTGAGGATGGAAAACACGTTGAAAAAACAAAAAACAGGTTCGAAGATATATCATAAGATATTCTTTATCATCATGGCATGTGCGGTTGCATTAGGGTTAGCCTATGTGATAAGCAAGGTTGCCTTCGATGAAATGCTCAACAAAGTTGATAAAGTCTCCACTCCAAATGAGAAATTGCGTCTGGTAAGCCGAATATCCCGGGACATTCTTCAGGTCGATCAACTACAGCGCGCACAAGTCTTAAATACAAATAATTACACGGGGTATGCTAAAGAATCAGATAACATCCTATTAGCACTTGATTCTTTAGAGAATCTTTATTCAAGTCACGATGTACAATCTCAGCGGATAGATTCTATCCGGGTTCTGCTGAAGGAACGTGATGAGCTTTTTAGCTCGTATGTGCAGGTTCGTAAAAATTTGGTTGACAACCAGCAATTCTCAAGTCAGATAAAAAACATTGCAACTTTGATTCAATCAGCCCCGCAGAGTGACAGCACGATTGTCACGACTGAAAAGAAAATTACGACCCGTACTGTGGAGCCTCCGCAACAAAACGAAGCGGACCGGGCAGAACGGGGTTTCCTCTCTAAAATATTTGGAGGGCGTAATAGAAACCCTGACACCCTCCCCTCAGCTCCCAGGACGATTGAGGAAGAATTAAATATTCAAGTTGACACGATCAAGAATTTCCGAGCTGATAGTGCCGAGAAGAAAATTGATTTGGCTATCCAAAATCTGGAGCAGAGACAACTTCAGCGTAGTTCAAGTTTTGTCAACCTTGAAGCAGAGCTAACTATTGCTGGCAACATACTGGTCAGCAATATGTTCAACATTCTACATGAAGTAGAAAAGGAAGCCATGCTTCAGATGGAACTTGAAAACCTTGACGCGCGCAATGTTGTCAACCAAAGTGCTCAACGAATAGCATACATCCTATTAGCTTTCTTTGTGATATCAGTTGTATTAATCTATTTCATCTTAGACGATATGCGAAAAAGTACAGCCTATCGGATCGCTTTGGAAAGAGCAAAAAATGAAGCGGAATATCACAGTGCAGCAAAGCAAAGATTCCTCTCCAACATGAGCCATGAACTGCGCACACCTCTTCAATCAATAATTGGCTATACGGAACAATTGAAAAACCAACACTCTGACAATGATAAAGTTAATGTAATTCACCAGTCTTCTGAACATCTCTTACAGATTGTAAATGAGATACTAGACTATAACATGCTTAATTCAGGAAAATTTGCCTTTCAAGAAGAAGTGGTTAATATCGGAAAGCTTGGTAATGAGCTTGTCGATATCATGAAACCTCAGGCAGATCAAAAAAATATTAAACTGATACTAACATCCAGAATCTTTGGCGATGGATTAGTCATTGGAGACGCATTTCGCCTGAAGCAAATACTCTTCAACCTGGTCGGCAATGCCATTAAGTTTACCGAAGAGGGTGAAGTTTTACTTCAGATAGTATCTACCGACTATGGTGAAAAGACAGATATTAGCTTCCGGATACAGGATACGGGACCTGGTATCATCGAGTCTGACCTAAAGAAAATCTTTAATGAATTCGAGCAATCTACAAATGCAAATTCTGGAATTCATTTTGGCAATGGATTAGGTCTCACGATTGTGAAAACCCTCATTGAAGAAATGGGTGGTGAAATCAAAATTAAGAGTGTAATCGATAAAGGTTCTGTATTTACCGCTTCTTTCAGTCTTCCTACACTTAAAGAAAGCATTGAAATTGGACCAGAACAACCCTCATTGATGCCTGCATCACATTTCAACGGAGAGGTTTGGGTTATCGATGATGATAATTACATTATTGATCTATGTGATACCATTTTGACTAAACATCGAATTTCACATCGAGTTTTCCATTCGCCGTCGGACGCTCTGAAAATCACGGTTGATGAACGTCCTGATTTCCTGCTCACCGATATGCGTATGCCCGGCATGACAGGCAAAGACATCTATAAAGAGTTTAGAAGAAGATACGGAAGTGATATAAAGATCATTGCTTTTACTGCACAGGCTTTACCTGAAGAAAGGAAAGAAATACTTTCCTTTGGTTTCGATGGACTTTTACTAAAACCTTTTAAAGAAGCTAGTCTTCTTGCAAGCTTAGGGGTCGAAGCCGATAAGCCTTTAATGAACCATGCTGAAAGTGAGTTAATTCAAACGATTCTTGAGGTTAATGACGATGAAGTACGGCCAAAGGTGGTTAAACTATTCAAAGAAGGAACAAAAAAAGACCTCAAGGAATTAAGACGAACCATCTCTTCTAAAGATATTTATGAAACCGAGTTTTTACTACACAGGTTAGCCGGACGAACTGCACAAATGGGTGAAGATTCTATCGCATTTATATTGCGAAAAATGGAGATTGATGCTCGTGCGGGGGATGTTCCCAATATACAGGAATTCAACGATATTGAGCATCGGCTACTCTTGTTTATTGACGCTTTAAACAAAGAGGAAGCAATATAATTTTTTCAAGAAACCCTTTCAAGTAGTAAGCGTTTTCATAACTTAGTGAACTAGACGCTCATATTCGTTAACAAGCATCCAATGGCAAAAAACAATACGTTTAAAAATATACTTTCACAGCTGATTACCGATGTTCTGCGGAGCTCGGGTAACCAAGCGATGAATTACAAGCAAGTAAGCTCGAAACTTAACATTACAGATCCGGAGTCGAGACTCGGTATTCAAGAAATCCTAAAAGCGGGAACCAGATCGGGGCAGTTTAAAGAAGTTTCCAAGGGAAAATATGTACTGAAAGAGCTTAGAACTATTGTTGTCGGCAAGGTAGACATGACAAGCGATGGATCAGCTTATATCGTAACCGACGAATTTGAAGAAGACATTTACGTTCCACCGCGTAAAGTACGTAATGCGCTGAACGGTGACATTGTAAAAATTCACGCCTACGAGAGTAAAAGAGTGGGCAAGAAAGAAGGTGAGGTTATCGAAATTCTAGAGCGTTCCCGAACGGCTTTTACGGGTGTATTAAAAGTTTCACCCAGATTTGCATTTCTTATTACGGATGATCGCAAAATGCTTCATGATATTTTCATTCCACTTGAGGACTTAAACGGTGCGAAAGATAATGAGAAGGTGGTTGTAAGTATCACTGACTGGCCAGCTGGCAGTAAAAATCCCGTGGGCAAAGTCGAGAATGTCCTCGGTTTTCAGGGTGAGAATAATGCCGAAATGAATGCGATCCTCGCTGACTTCGGTTTCCCTCTGTCTTTCCCTGAGAACGTGGAAAAAGAAGCAAATGCTTTACCGGCTGAGCTACCTGCGAGTGAAATAAAAAAGAGGAAAGATTTTAGAAATAAACTAACATTTACAATTGATCCTTTTGATGCGAAGGATTTTGACGACGCTATATCCTTCGTTGAGCTTGAAAACGGTCGTTATGAAGTGGGAGTCCATATAGCCGATGTTACCTATTATGTACAGCCGGATACCGCTTTGGATCATGAAGCTTTCGAGCGAGGAACGTCTGTTTATTTGGTAGACCGGGTTATTCCGATGTTACCCGAACGTTTGTCCAACAACTTGTGTTCCCTACGGCCAAATGAAGATAAGTTCTGTTTCTCCGCTGTGTTCGAATTGGATGACCGTGCCAATGTTCACTCTGAATGGTTTGGAAAAACCATTATCCACTCAGACAAAAGAATGAGCTACGAAGACGCGCAAGAAGTGATTGAGGGAGCTAGTAGTGAAATTAAGGAAGAGCTTCTCACCTTAAACAAATTAGCACATCTCATGCGAGCAAAACGATTCAAAAACGGGGCAATTAGTTTTGAAAGCGTAGAAACTAAATTCCACTTGGATGAAAATGGTAAGCCTATTGGTGTTTATGTGAGAGAAAGGAAAGATGCCCATAAGCTCATTGAAGATTTTATGTTGCTTGCTAATAAACGTGTTGCTGAATATATCGGGAAAAAGGGAAAGGGCAAAAACAAACTGCCTTTCGTATATCGCTCTCACGACGTACCCAATGAAAGCAGCTTGCTCAATTTCACTCAGTTTGCTTCGCGTTTTGGCTACAAACTTAACACAAATACCAGTAAAGAGACCGCCCATTCTCTTAATAGACTAATGACTGATATTGAAGGAAAGAAAGAGCAGAACGTCTTAACGCAGCTTGCTATTCGTTCGATGGCGAAAGCTATATACACGACAAAATCAAGCAGTCATTATGGTCTAGGCTTTGATTATTACACCCACTTCACATCACCGATTAGACGGTATCCGGACATGATGGTACATCGACTTCTTGAACATTACCTTAACGAGGGTACCGCGGTGAACGAAGAAGCATATGAAAAAATGGCTTCACACGCGTCACAAATGGAAAAACGTGCAGCCGACGCAGAGAGGGCCTCTATCAAATATAAGCAAGCAGAATACTTACAAGATCAGATTGGCAGTGAATACATAGGTATCATTTCAGGTGTTACAGAATGGGGTATATATGTTGAGATAGAAGAAAACAAATGCGAGGGGATGATCCGTTTACGTGATATGACTGATGATTTTTATGCTTTAGACGAAAAGAATTATGCAATCATTGGCCAAAGAAAGAAAAAGAGATACCAACTCGGCGACGAAGTTAAAGTAAAAGTAAAACACGTAGACTTAATGAAGAGACAAATTGATTTCATCTTATTATCGTAGCAATTATTATCTAAAAAAATGCAATCAATAAAGATCTATCAGCAAATTATTCACGAAGCTGTCACTAAGTTTGATTTTCCTCATGAACCTCGAAATTTATATGATCCGATAAGATATTTGCTCGACATAGGAGGCAAACGTATTAGGCCATCATTAACTCTGTTAGCAGCAGAAATGTTTGGAGCTGATGCGTCTAAAGCGTTACCATCAGCCCTGGCAATCGAAGTGTTTCATAATTTCAGTCTCATGCATGACGACATCATGGATAAAGCTCCTCTTCGGCGAGGGCGTGACACTGTCCATGAGAAATGGAACGCAAACACAGCTATCTTGTCTGGTGACTTTATGTTAATTCACTCATACACATTATTAGCTCAGAACTCGCCGAACCTCATTCCATCTTTACTCGATATTTTCAATAGGACTGCGGCTGAAGTATGCATCGGTCAGCAGCTCGACATGGATTATGAAAAAGCACAGAATGTAGCAATAAATGATTATCTCGAAATGATACGACTGAAAACAGCTGTATTGATCGGGACTGCGTTGCAGCTTGGAGCGATGGTTGCAGGTGCGGAAAAGACACAAGCCGAACTCCTCTATCACTACGGCGTAAATCTCGGCATTGCGTTTCAACTACAAGACGATTACTTAGACGCTTACGGAGATCCGATTAAATTTGGCAAACAGCTCGGCGGAGATATCTTAGAAAACAAGAAAACCTATTTGCTTATTAAAGCATTAGAACTCTCAAATGAAGTCGATCGGAAAGAAATTCTTTATTGGCTACAACAAACGGAGTATGATCCCACTGAAAAGATCAATGCCATAATGGGTTTCTATGATAAGTTAAAAATTCAGAAATATATTAAGCGAGAAATTCAAATGTACACAGATAAAGCTTATCAGGCTTTAGAAAAAATTACGCTATATAAGAAAAGGAAAGAACCTTTACTACAACTAAGTGAGGAACTATTAAACAGAAAGGCATAGTCTCCATACATAGAAAAAAGCGGCTCAATTTCATTATGAATTGAGCCGCTTTCTATACAAATTAATTTTTTATTTACTCCGCGTTTTCTGCAACTTCTGCTTCATCAGACTCTACTTTCTCTTTCTTAGCTTTTGGAGCTTTTGCTTCTTTTTTATCTGCTTTTGAATCAGCTGCTTTCTTTTCAGTTTTTACTTTTGGTTTAGCAGCTTTTTCTTCAACAACTTCTTCTGTATCAAACGGAACTACAGAAACATAGGATTTGTTATCTGCTTTCTTTTTGAACATAACAGTACCATCAACCATTGCAAAGATTGTATGATCTTTACCCAAACCTACATTTTTATCTGGATGATGTTTTGTACCACGCTGACGTACAATGATGTTTCCGGCAACCGCATTTTGTCCGCCGAAAATCTTAATCCCTAATCTTTTACTATGCGACTCGCGTCCGTTTTTCGAACTACCCGCACCTTTCTTATGTGCCATTTTCTATCTCTTTAAATGGTAAAAATTACCTGTTCTACAATCAATTATAAAGAAATGCCAGTGATTTCAATTTTTGTAAATTGTTGGCGGTGACCATTTTTCTTTTTGTAACCTTTACGGCGTTTCTTTTTGAAAACGATTACCTTATCTCCTTTTAAATGTGACAAAATTTTAGCTGAAACTTTAGCACCTTTTAACGAAGGAGTCCCTACGCTAAACTTGCCACCATCTTCTGCTAACAATACATTGTCAAATTCAATACTAGCGCCCTCTTCTCCTTGTAAACGGTGTACAAAGATCTGCTGGTCTTTTGCAACTTTAAATTGCTTTCCTGCTATATCTACTATTGCGTACATTGTTAATAAATTTGATTAATTATAAATAAAATTTGAAGCGCAAAGCTATGAATTATTTAACTCTAGTCAAAATAATATTTACTTGTTTTTCGCTTTTTGTACTTCATACAGCTCTCACTTCCCATGAAGTCATTAATTTTCTTTAATATTGAATCATTAAACCTCCATCATATGGATAGTCATTTTAAATTTGGTATAGATATTCTATCGATCTCTGCAGTCAAGGCTCTTGTGGACGGTCACCGCACTGGCGTGATAAATGACCAGGCTCAACAAAACATTAAAACGAGTCGCCAGCATGTCGACGAAATTGTTAAAGATAAAACCATCGTATATGGTATCAATACTGGATTCGGTCCACTATGTGATACATTAATCTCACCATCGGAAACTACACAGCTCCAACACAACCTCCTAATGAGCCATTCTGTGGGAGTTGGTGATACATTACCCCCTGCCCTCTCCAAAACCATGCTGGTCCTAAAACTACATGCTCTATGTCTTGGGTATTCTGGCATTCGCATCCAAACGGCTCAGCGTATTTTATGGATGATCGATAATGACATCTGCCCTTGTGTCCCCGAAAAAGGGTCCGTAGGAGCATCTGGAGACCTTGCACCGTTAGCACATCTTTTCCTACCACTCATTGGCTTAGGAAAAGTGTTTTATAAAGGCCAGCAAATTCCGACGAAGGATTTATTAAAAAATCTTGATATCGAACCGTTAAGACTTTCACCAAAAGAAGGATTGGCGCTTATCAATGGCACACAATTTATCGCTGCACATGCAACAGCAGGACTCCACAAGTTTAAAAATCTGTTAGACGCAGCTGATATTATTGGCGCAATGACACTCGACGGATTAATGGGTTCGGTCAAACCGTTCGATGAGCGGCTCCATGCTATTAGACCATTCAAAGGCAATCAAAAAGTAGCTACGAGACTCCGACACATCTTGTTTGAATCGCAGATAAACAACGCTCACCTCGATTGCGCCCGCGTTCAAGATCCCTACTCTCTACGATGCATGCCTCAGGTACATGGTGCATCGCGCACAGCCTATGAGCACCTTTTCGAATTAGCCGAGGTTGAAATTAATTCGGTAACCGACAACCCCATCATTCTAGGGTCTCACGATACCATTAGTGGAGGGAATTTCCATGGACAACCGCTTGCCATACCCCTAGATTATGCGTCGGTTGCTGCCGCTGAAATAGGGAATATCTCAGACCGTAGAAGCTATTTGATAATCGAAGGACGATACGGACTCCCTAAGCTCCTAATCGAAGACGCAGGGTTAAATTCCGGGTTTATGATCCCTCAATACAGTTCGGCCGCACTGGTTTCTGAAAACAAAGTCCTTTGTTTTCCAGCGAGTGCAGATAGTATACCTACCTCCCTTGGCCAAGAGGACCATGTGTCAATGGGTTCTATCAGCGGGCGGAAGTTTAACCAAATTATTGATAATGTTGAATTTATACTAGCAATCGAACTTCTTTATGCTGCCCAGGCGATTGATTTCAGACGACCCTTACGTTCATCTAAAATTATCGAAGCTTGTCACGATGAGGTTCGTAAAGTTGTTTCGTTTGCAACCGAAGATCGTGTATTTTCTGACGATATCAATACTTTAAAGGCACTGATTTCTAATGGTAAATTAGTAGAAGTGAGTAAAGAAGCAGCGGATCAAGCAGGGATTATATTAGATTAATTGTCTCTAACGATCTTGGGCATCATTAATTAATCGTTGTACTTCCTCGATAAACGTCTTCGCCGCATCATGAAGCTTAGGGTTTCCGTTGTAGTTCACATCTAACAACAGACTTTTACTTTTTTCTTTATAATTGAATTCTACGTAATAATGAACTGACTCTTGCGCATCCGCAGGGTCCCCGGTCTGAGTCATATCGTCTGGAAAATTCCAAAAACCCAAAGATGCAGCTTTATGATGAATATAAATAAAATCGTCCTTATTCAAATGTACCTTTGAGCTAACCAGCGAATCTTGCGTATTCATATACTTAAATACGCCTGTCCTAGAATCAAACTCATTTATTAAATCATCACCGATACCATATTTAAAAACGATAGATTCAAGTTCATATGATCGATATGGAGCATTTTTGATCATATTGCTATAATAGTACACACAATAAATCAAAAAAGACCCAAAAATTGACAGACTTAAAAAAATAACCTTAGCACGTTTGCTCATATCACTAAAAAAATTAAAGTTGTGCGCAAAAGTACTTATTTATTAGATAATTTTAATAATTCGTACATTTGCATCTGAAATTTAAAAAGCAAACCATACTGTCGCCATAAGAACATTTATGGAGGAAAGTCCGGGCAACATAGAGCATCTCGCTTCCTAACAGGAAGACAATTTTTATAATTGATGGAAAGTGCCACAGAAAATAAACCGTCTTGGCAACAGGATAAGGGTGAAAACGAGAGGTAAGAGCTCCCGGCCTTGCATGGTGACATGCATTGCGGTAAACCCCGAGAGTTGAAAGACCAAATAGGTTTCGAAATGAGAGTTGCTCGCTCTCTTTGCTTTTAGCAAATTTGAAACGGGTAGGTCGTTCGAGCTGGTCAGCAATGGCGAGCCTAGATAAATGACAGTAATGAAGTTAAATTCATCACAGAATCCGGCTTATCGGTTTGCTTTTTATTTTTTCTTGTTTGTTGTAATAGTTACCTATTATCTTTATTCTTGTATAGATTTGTACGATACAATTATTATTATAAATGCCTAGTAAAAAAAACAGTACCAAAATTTTAATTATTGATGACGAAAGAGCTATCCGGAGTACTTTACGTGAGATTCTAGAGTATGAGAATTACGTTGTCATTGATGTCGACAATGGAATAGACGGATTGGAAATCATCAAAAAAGACTCGATTAATCTTGTTCTTTGTGATATTAAAATGAGTCGGATGGACGGCATGGAAGTTCTTTCCGAGGCCATCAAGTTAAAGCCAGACCTTCCTTTCATTATGATATCGGGTCACGGTACTGTTGAAACAGCAGTGGAGGCAAGTAAAAAAGGAGCCTTTGATTTTATCTCCAAACCGCCTGATTTAAACCGACTATTAATTACAGTTCGAAACGCACTCGAGAGAAGTACACTGGTTACCGAGACAAAGGTACTAAAACGTAAAGCGAGTAAAACACGTGAAATATTAGGAGAATCTGAGCCAATAACTCGCATTAAAGAAACGATCGAGCGAGTAGCCCCTACTGACGCCCGCGTACTTATTACAGGTGCTAACGGAAGTGGCAAGGAGCTTGTTGCACGTTGGCTACATGAAAAATCAAATCGGGCCAACGCTCCGTTAATTGAAGTAAACTGTGCTGCAATACCTTCTGAATTAATCGAAAGCGAGTTATTTGGACATGAAAAAGGGTCATTTACATCAGCAGTCAAACAACGCATAGGAAAATTTGAGCAAGCAGATAATGGAACCTTATTCTTAGACGAAATCGGTGACATGAGCCTATCTGCTCAGGCTAAAGTTCTACGAGCACTTCAGGAGAACAAAATAACACGCGTTGGCGGAGAAAAGGAGATCGAAGTGAATGTGCGCGTAATTGCCGCGACAAATAAGGATCTTTTAGCGGAAATCGAAAACAACACGTTCAGGATGGACTTGTACCATCGACTAAGTGTTATATTGATCCATGTACCGCCGTTGATGGAACGTAGCGACGACATACCTATCATCGCAAAAGAGTTTTGCGCTGAGATCTGCGCTGAATATGGTATGCCTGAAAAGAAATTTGAACAGGCTGCTATTAATGCACTGAAGGCCTTACCGTGGACAGGTAATATTCGGGAGTTAAGAAATATGGTTGAACGGCTTATTATTCTCAGTGACAAAGTTATAACACATAAAGATGTTGTCGCATATGCCAATCCTACAGCAGTGAGCGGTTCAAATGGCTCAAACGGAAGTCAAGCTCATGCTGCTGAAGAACGTAAAAATGGCCAACCAGCTTCTTTGATAGAACCAGACTACGATCAATTTGAATCCTTCCAAGATTATAAAGACCAAACCGAAAAAAACTTTATAAAATACAAACTGGAGAAAAATTCGTGGAATGTTTCGAAAACTGCAGATGATATCGAGATCCAACGCAGTCACCTATACAGCAAAATTGAAAAATACGGTTTGAAGAGAGAAAACTAAAAAATGTTAATTCCACATGGGGTTTTTAGGGAACTGCGCTACATGTGCGTATTTAGGCCCTAAGTTTACAACCGCCTCTTTCCAAAGATTTTCCTCATCATCTACAAAAAGAATATCTGGATTGTAAGAGTTACTTACCATCCAGGTATTCTCTCTTAGTTCCTGATCTAGTTGACCCGCTGACCAACCCGAATATCCAAGAAAGAATTTAATCTGATCCTGTTCAATTTCGCCACGCTCAATTAATAACTTTAAACTTTCAAAATTCCCTCCCCAATAGACTCCATCGCCAAGATCAATACCGCTATTGAGTTTATCATAGCATTTATGAACGAACTGAATAGAATCCTGCCCTACCGGACCGCCGATAAATAGACGAAAATTAGCGTCATATATATCGTCCATTACATCGCTCAACACCAAATTAGAGGGTTGATTTAATACCCAACCCATACTGCCCTGTTCATTATGTTCCGCAAGTAATACAACGGAACGGTTAAAATTAGGATCTAACATGAAAGGCTCTGACACCAATAAACTTTTAGTTTGAGGTTGGGTTTTGTTTAGCATACTCATGGAATTTTTAATTAGTTTAGAGTAACTGTAACTACTCTGTGTCCATTACAACAATAATCTAGCCACTTTAGATACTGGTTATCAATTTTTTATAAAATTAACACCAATACCAGGATTATCAGACAACATGATTTTCCCGTCGTCTACCCACATACCCTGATAAACATCATTGCCAATAAGGAGAGCTCCGTCTAGATCAGCCCAATCTACTGCTGGCGCCAATTGAGCCGCAGCACTAATCGCACAGGAGGTTTCGGTCATACATCCCAACATCACTTTTAAATCATAATTTCTTGCCAATTCTACCATTGCCCGCGCTTCTCTCAATCCGGTACATTTCATTAATTTAATATTGATACCACTATATACACCACTAGCTTTCGGAACATCCGAAAGCCGCTGTACAGCTTCATCAGCAATCGTGGGCAAGGGGCTATTTTCAGTCAGCCAGGCATTGTCGTCAATTCGTTCCTTCGGCATCGGTTGCTCAATAAATACTACCCCACGTTCCTCAAGCCAATGAGCCATTTCCAGCGCTTCCCGCCTGTCCTTCCACCCTTGGTTAACATCTACACAGATTGGGGCATCTGTTACCTCACGAATAGTCTCTATCATCTCTTTGTCACTATCCAAACCCAGCTTTACTTTTAGAAGCTTATAAGGCTTAGCCTCCTTGACTTTTTCCCTGATTACATCAGGCTTATCAATACCAATAGTAAACGATGTGTTTGGTGTGTTTTCAGGATTAAAGCCCCATATCCGATACCAGGGTTGCTGCATTAACTTCCCTAACAAGTCATGCAGAGCAATATCAATCGATGCCTTTGCAGCCGTATTCTTAAGCATCAACTGATCTACATAACTCAAAATATCTTCGGTCAAAAAAGGATTTGAAAAAGACGACAGGTCAACCTGCGCTAAAAATCCTAATACCGTTTCATGACTCTCGCCCAAATAAAAAGGCATTGACGCTTCGCCGTATCCCACAACCCCGTCATATTCTAAAGCAACCAATACAACTGGAGTCGATGATCGTGAACCACTAGCCACCGTAAACACATGATTTAACACCAATGAATAAGGTTTATAATAAAGCGTAAATTTGCCCATTTTTTTAACCACTGCGTCGCTAAAAAAATGCAAATCCTGTTTAGACGTTCTGTTTAACATTTTAATACCCTTTTTTGGAGTTTAATGTGTGGCTCGCGATAAATTCCTCGTTATCCAAATACCGGCGCGCACCAACAATAGTTAAAGATTGACTATCGTAATTCGGTGCAGTAGGGTCAAAACTATTAATACGTACAATACCTGCAGCATGGATAAACTCGCCATTATCCATATAAATGGCAACATGTGTAATCGGTTGTTTTGGATTCGTTTCTTTAGATGCTGAGAAAAATATCAGATCTCCTTTTTTCAAATTACTCACTGCTTTCTTCACATCCAAATCACCATCCGTCATAATGTTTAACTCCTCTCCCTGTCGGTACTGTTGCGACGCATCTCGTGGAATAATAAGACCATTCATAAAATAACTAGTTTTCGTAAAGCCGCTACAATCTACACCTTTAATAGATGTTCCACCCCATAAATAAGGCACGCCGATCATTCTCTTCGCAACTTGGAGCACACTATCTGCTTGCGGTTTTACCATCGCTTTCCAATCATCATATTTCATCAGGCGGTTACTCTCCACATAACCTAGTCGGCCATCCGGATACTCCAATTGCCAGTAATCCTCACCTTCAGAAACAACAGTCAAAATATTCCCCATAACCAAATCAGATACCCGGGGCGATGTCGTATTCGCTTCAAGATAAGCATGACCATAGTCTGCAACGTAAATCGCACGGTTTCTGCTTGTCCAATTAGCTAATTCTTCCTCGGTTTTCGGTTGCACACCATACCGATCCACATAAGCCAGATACCCTTCCGGCGTCCGAATTAAATAATATCCACCTAACTTCTTTAAAACATCAACCGGCGTACCCAATAAAGTTTGAGTTGCCATTTCTGCAGAATGGCTTGGTCGTGTACGAAGATTTGCGACTGAAAGGTTTATAATGCCTTTCGTCTTTCCGTTCAAATCACTATCTGGGAGCAATTTTACAGTGAAAGTAGAGCCTTTTTCTTCATTCAAAACATAAGACTGTATTTCAGTAGAAGTCGTCTCAATGACATACTTGCCCGCTTGTTCTTCATCATCGTATACTGACAAATAAATGTCACGAGAGTCAGGAGCATACGTATCTTTTATTTTTACAACAAAATCACGCCACTTATCAAAATTCTCCGTGTCCTTTACGTTAATCCAATTTTGTGCAGAAAGACTATTACTGACCATAGTTAATATACCAATTAAAAGAAGTTTGTTGAGGATCGATTTCATACCGCAATCTACAAAATAATTGACTGTTTTCCGTATCTTCACTTCATGATTAATCGCAGAACATTTCTTAAATCGGGCTTTTTCAGCTCATTATCAGTAGGATCATTTTCAACATTCACACCCATGGCGTCCTTTGCTCATCGTCCTTCTCATCTAAGCAACAATCCAATTGTTATTTCTACTTGGGACTTCGGCATAGCCGCTAATCAAGCAGCCTGGGAAGTACTAAAAAGTGGAGGGAGAGCGCTCGATGCTGTTGAGCAAGGGGTTAAAGTTCCGGAGGCCGACTTAAAGAACCAAACTGTCGGGAAAGGTGGTTATCCCGATCGCGACGGCTACGTCACATTAGACGCTTGCATTATGGATGAACTTGGGAACTGCGGGTCTGTGGCCGCATTAGAGAATATAACTCATGCCATTTCTATTGCACGCCTAGTTATGGAAAAAACACCTCACGTAATGCTCGTAGGTGAAGGTGCGCTACAATTTGCATTGGAAAATGGATTTAAAGAAGAAAATCTATTAACTCCTGAGTCCGAAAAAGCTTGGAAAGAGTGGTTAAAAGAAGGCGAGTATCAACCGATAATCAACATAGAGAATCAGCGTTTTTCACCCACTAAATTACCTGGAAATCAATACAATCATGATACAATCGGGATGCTTGCTTTAGATAAGAACGGCAATCTATCCGGCGCTTGTACCACAAGCGGTATGGCTTTTAAAATGCATGGCCGCGTCGGTGACAGCCCCATCATTGGAGCCGGATTGTACGTCGACAATGAGGTTGGAGGCGCTACATCAACCGGTGTCGGCGAAGAAGTAATCCGCACGGTTGGAAGTTTTTTAGTCGTAGAACTTATGCGCCAGGGTTATAGTCCGGAAGACGCCTGTAAAGAAGCTATTCAACGTATCATCCAAAAGAAGCCCGAAAAAGCAAAAGAAATTCAAGTCGGTTTTTTAGCGTTAAACAAAAAAGGTGAATATGGCTCATACGCGCTTCAACAAGGATTTACATATGCAGTATGCAATCAAGAAAAACAGGACACACTAATCAAAGGTAAAAGTATTTATTAACCCCGAAAGCCAAGTATTTTTAGAAATATTGAATTTGAACTATGAAATTAGAAATTTGTGCAGGCTCCTACAAATCGGCTCTCATTGCCCAAGAGGCGGGAGCCGACCGAATTGAGCTTTGCGAAAATCTAAACGAAGGGGGTACTACGCCTTCGTTTGGAACCCTTCAACTAGTAAAAGAAAATATTACAATTGACATTAATGTACTCATCAGACCTCGTAGCGGTGATTTTCTATATACCGAAAGCGAATTTGAAATCATGAAAGAAGATGTTCTGTTCTGCAAAAAGTTAGGATTCAATGGTGTTGTTATTGGTATCCTTCTCTTCGATGGCAGTATTGACATCGACCGGACAAAGACGCTCGTCCAATTAGCAAAACCCATGAGCGTCACCTTCCACCGAGCGTTCGATGTCTGTAATAACCCAGAAACAGCGCTGGAGGCTATCATCGAAGCCGGTTGTGATCGATTACTCACCTCGGGGCTTAAAAACACGGCTATCGAAGGTTCAGCGACTTTAAAACAACTTATTGAACAAGCCAACGACCGGATCATCATCATGCCAGGATCAGGAGTAAAATCAACGAACATCAAATTTTTAAAAGAATTAGTACCCGCAATAGAATGGCATGCTTCAGCAAAATCTATATTTCCTTCTCAAATGGAATATCATAATCCGGCAATCGAGAATATGGGTAGTGACATTTTCCAAAGTGATCCGGTAGAAATAAAATCCCTGCTTCAGAAACTTAACGAATAAATAATCAGAAACTTCAGAGAGTACATAATTGATAAAACCAAAAAAGGTGCAGACAAATCTGCACCTTTTTATTAACTGACTCTAACTTCTTTAAGAAAGCTTGCCAACTTCTTGTACTAAGTCTATCAATTTATTAGAGTAACCCCACTCATTATCGTACCAAGCGACAACTTTCACAAAATTGTCATTCAACGCAATACCTGCTTTCGCATCAAAGATACTCGTACGTGGGTCGCCCTTAAAGTCTTCAGAAACTACATCCTCTTCTGTATATCCTACCACACCCTTCAACTCTCCTTCAGATGCATCTTTAAAAGCCTTTTTAATTTGATCATAAGTCGTTGGTTTTTCCAAACGAACTGTCAAATCCACTACTGACACATCAGCAACTGGTACCCGGAAAGACATACCTGTTAATTTTCCTTGAATTTCAGGAATAACCAAACCTACTGCTTTTGCAGCTCCAGTTGACGAAGGAATAATATTTTGATAAGCACCTCTTCCTCCTCTCCAATCCTTTTGCGAAGGGCCATCAACCGTTTTTTGAGTGGCAGTAACAGCATGAACAGTAGTCATCAAGCCTTCAACGATACCGAAATTATCATTCAGGACTTTAACCATTGGTGCCAAACAGTTTGTCGTACAAGATGCATTAGAAACTATTTTTTGGTCTGCTTTTAATTCTTTGTGATTCACCCCTACAACGAAAGTTGGTGTATCATCTTTAGCTGGCGCAGAAAGTACTACTTTTTTAGCACCTGCTTCAATATGCTTCTGAGCCAACTCCTGAGTTAGGAAAAAACCAGTACACTCTAGAATCACCTCAGCACCTACTTCATCCCATTTTAAATTTGCTGGATCTTTTTCAGCAGTTACACGAATAGTTTTACCGTTAACCACCAAGTGACCATCTTTCTCCTCAACAGTTCCGTCAAATCTACCGTGCGTAGAATCATATTTTAGCATGTAAGCTAAATAATCCGGTGATACCAAATCGTTAACACCAACAATTTCGATGTCATCTCTTTTTATCGCAGCTCTAAAAGCTAAACGTCCGATTCTTCCAAATCCGTTAATTCCAATTTTCATATTTACTTGTTTTTATTTAAATAATAATTTAATAGATTGTGAATGGGCTCCCTAATAATAGAGCCTACTTTAAAGTCATGACTTTCGGCCACTTCCCTCAACCATTCCTGATAATCATAAGCCACGCTTCCCGTAAAATTTACATCCAGACCAGGGTACTTTTGTTTGAAAGGAATAAAATACTTTTCAAATACAAGATTAAACCCCCTAATAACTAAGTTTTTAAAATATTCATGATCTCGATTTTCAAAAATGAACTCCGAGAACGAACTCAAAAACAAAATTGGATTTGGATGTCTATAGACCTTCTCCAAGATCAGTTTCCTGTCAAGAGAATACTTCTCATCAAACTTTGTTACAAGATCAGCTGGTAGTTGCATTGTAATATAATCTTGTAACAAATTTCTACCCAACCAGTTTGCAGATCCTTCATCTGCCAGGATATACCCTAAACCATAGTTATTAGGCAATACCTTTTTCCCGTTAAAGTATCCAGCGTTTGATCCACTCCCAATGATTCCCACCAGCCCGGCATGATCGCCGCAGGTAGCCAAGGCCGCAGCCTTTAAATCATGAGCTACATATACTTTACCAAAGCGAAAGAACGAATTAAACGCTTTCGACACAGTATTGGCATTTTCCTTTGACGAGGCTCCTGCCCCAAAAAAATAAATACGTTTTATTCTTTCTGCGTAGTTAATCAGCGTATTATTCTTATTTAGCAGCTGTTCAATTTTCGTTTCATCATTATGGTGCGGATTAATCCCCACAGTTTTAAAACCAGCCAACACCTTGCCTTTTTCAGCTAAGCGCCAGTCTGCCAATCGTGAACCACTAAATACAACAGCAATCATCTTATCTCCTATATTGCCAGAACATTTGATAGTTCAATCATATCATCTGCCAATTTAAAAGCTTTATTGTTAATCGACTCCGTGATATCAATATCAACAATACCATTTCCCCGAAGCCCTACAACCCGTCTGGACTTACCTGCCAGCAATATGTTTACTGCAGCGAAACCCAAACGGCTCGCTAGTACCCTATCAAAGCTAGAAGGAGCACCACCACGCTGTAAATGTCCCAGAATCGTAACTTTCGTGTCATAAAAATCAAACTTACTTTTAACACGCTTTGCTACGTTATAAGCGCCACCATTCATTTCGCCTTCCGCAATAATAACAATGGTTGATGTTTTCTTCCCTTGTGCGGCTTTTTCTAGTTGTGATATTAAATCTTCTATCGCCGTCCCGGTCTCAGGCATTAATATCGCTTCAGCACCACCTGCTATTCCTGAATTCAATGCAATACAGCCTGAATCCCGCCCCATCACTTCCACGAAAAACAATCGATCGTGAGAGGCTGCTGTATCCCTGATCTTATCAATCGCCTCGATAACTGTGTTACAAGCCGTATCAAAGCCCAGTGTAAAGTCCGAGCCATATAAATCATTATCGATTGTTCCAGGAATTCCGATTACGGGAATATCAAACTCTCTCGAAAATACTTCGATCCCTGTAAACGTACCGTCACCACCAATACCAATAAGCGCGTCAATACCCGCCGCTTTAATATTCTCATAAGCCAACTTTCTACCCTCAGAAGTTCGGAATTCAGTACACCGCGCTGTTTTCAGGATCGTTCCGCCTAATTGGATAATATTGCTAACTGAACGACTATTCATATCAATAAACTGATTAGAAATCATTCCTTGATATCCCTGAAGAATGCCAGTTACCTTTAAATCATTATAAAGAGCCGTTCTTACCACAGCTCGAATGCAAGCATTCATCCCCGGAGCATCGCCCCCCGAGGTAAAAACTCCGATTCTATTTATTTTTTTCGCCAAAATAGCTATTCTTTATTTTTATTTTACTATTACGAATATAACGTGTATTTTCTACACTATCACAAAAAATTGTATTTTTTTTTACATTTTTGTAAACAGTTGCCTATGCGCAACGACAACTGTATTAACAAACTTAGATATTTTTTTTAAAAACGGAATAAACACAACTATTTTGCAAACACATTTACCTCATCTACAGTCCATATTTACGGCAGATTGCGTGATTTTCGGTTTCGACGAAGGCGAAATTAAGGTGTTGCTCGTTGAGAGAAACGAATATCCCTATAAAGACTGGTGGGGCCTACCTGGTTTTTTTGTCGAAAAAGACGAAACCATTGATGATGCTGTCGAGCGTATTTTATATGAGCACACAGGCTTACGCAATATTTTCATGGAGCAGCTTTATACTTTTGGTGACCTAAAACGTCATCCTCAAGGTCGGGTTATCACAGTAGCCTATTATGCTCTATTACGAATAAAGAATACGCTGGCTCTTAAACCTCACTCCGATTATGTAAAACGAGCAGAGTGGCATCCTATCAATGACTTACCCGAATTAGCATTTGATCATAATAACATTATAACAAAGAGCTTAGAGAAAATACGAAGCAAACTAAAAAATAGCAGTATAGCATTTGAGTTATTACCAGAAAAGTTTACCTTAACACAACTACAAAAGGTATACGAGGCCATCTCAGGACGCTCACTTGACAAACGAAACTTTCGAAAGAAAATGCTTAACTATAATATTCTAAAAGAGTTGGACGAAAAACAACGCGGAGTCTCCTATCGCGCAGCTCGTCTCTACAAGTTTGACCGGCGCCAATATGCCAAGGTTTTTCAAAACGAATTATCGTTCGGAAAATAACATCAAATAAAACTATCATATAAATACTATAATATAACGTTATTATACATCGAGAGGCCGGGATTAACCCGGCCTCTCGATTCTTTTCGTATAAATTATTTTTAGAGCTCTACCCTTATTTTTTTGCTTGATTAATATGGTATTTCACCAAATCATCTATTGGTGACCGAATAATCCTGCCTGTAGTCATCCCAAACTCTGATGCAGTTTCCTCCAACACATTCCTAAAGTTATATCCAACCGAGCCAATACAGTTAAAACTATAATTTTTGTAATCTGGATACTTAGAAACCAGGTTTGTAAAAAAGTCTGCAAACGATGACTTAACAATCCCTCTCAAATATTCAATATTCACAGCACAGTCATAAGCAAACTTACTGAAGCTGGCACAAAAACGATTCGCCAAAGGTTGCGTATATACACGATCCATTACCTCATCCGGCGTTATCTTATATGTATTCCAAAACTCCTGTCTTACATTTTCCGGCATCAACCCACGTACATAATCAGTCAATAGTTTTTTCCCGATATAACAACCACTCCCCTCATCCCCCAAAATATATGCAGCAGAATCAATATTCATAGCAACATCTTCACCGTCATAGATACATGTATTCGTACCCGTACCCAAAATTGCGGCAAAGCCTGTTTCTGTTCCCAATAAAGCGCGAGCTGCGGCTAACAGGTCATGCCCGACAGCTATTTCCGCTTTGGTAAAAAAGTGACTAAATGCATCTTTGATAATCTCAGCTTTTTCTTCATTATGTACACCAGCACCATAGTAATGTACCTCTGTAATATCCTCCAGATTCAGGTCTTCAGGCAAGCCCTTTTTCAAAGAACTCTGAATGTATTCTTTACTTACAAAATAAGGGTTATAACCTTCCGTGTTAAAATAGATTTTCTTACCAGAATTATCTATGACACACCAATTTGTTTTTGTCGACCCGCCGTCTGCAATAATGATCATATTTGAATATTAATTATCTGTTTTTCAAGTTAGCAAAAAAATTAAAATTTGCACAAAATACAGCTTTCCTAATTTTTTACAAATTTTAATTTTTTTATTTTTCCTTAATCTTTGATTGAACCGTTAAAAAAACGCATTGGCAGTCTCTAAATGCAGTTTATCAATGTTAACAAAAAAACAACTCAAAGTGTACTTTTTACAATAATGCCGGAAATAATTTATTAATTCCTAGTTTTATATCAAACATTCGCTGTCTATACTCGTAAAATAAATTCCGATGAAGAAGATTCTAATCGCTAATCGCGGAGAGATTGCCATTCGAGTCATTCGTTCGGCTCATGAAATGGGAATTTCAACCGTTGCTGTCTATTCAGACGCCGACCGCACCGCATTACACGTTCAGCATGCTGATGAGGCTGTTTATATCGGTAAATCCTCCGCATCAGATTCTTATTTATCCATTTCAAAGATCATCGAAGCTTGTAAACAAACCAACGTAGATGCCGTCCACCCCGGATATGGTTTTCTATCCGAGAACCCTCTCTTTGCCAAGGCTCTGGAAAAAGAAAGTATCAAATTGATTGGTCCTTCCTCTGAGGCGATGGAATTAATGGGAAATAAACTCTCAGCTAAAAAGCTAGCATTAGCGCATAAAATCCCCCTATTAAAGGGGACAAGCCACCCCATCTCAGACACAAACGAAGCATTACAACAAGCCAGGGATATTGGTTTTCCCATCCTGATCAAGGCAGCAGCTGGTGGCGGTGGAAAAGGTATGCGTATTGTTCAAGACCAAGAAGATTTTCTGAATGAATTAAAACTAGCCATATCGGAAGCCAGCTCTGCCTTTGGTGATGGTTCCGTATTTTTAGAGCGTTATATTTCTGCACCCAAACATGTCGAAATCCAAGTATTGGCAGATGAACATGGCAACAGCATTTACCTGTTCGAACGGGAGTGCTCTATCCAACGAAGGCATCAAAAGGTTATCGAAGAAGCTCCTTGCAGCGTCCTAACACCGGCCATCCGGGAAAAAATGGGGAAATGCGCTCTGGATCTAGTTAAAGCTTGCAACTACACAGGTGCAGGAACTGTCGAGTTTATTGTCGACAACCAGCTAAACTTTTATTTTCTCGAAATGAACACTCGACTTCAGGTAGAACATCCCATAACAGAGCTGATCACCGGAGTTGACCTCGTTAAAGAGCAGATTAATATTGCTCAGGGAAAGGTGCTATCTTTAACGCAGGAAGATGTCAACATCCAAGGCCACGCTATTGAATTACGCATCTATGCTGAGGATCCTAAAAACAACTTTCTTCCAGACACAGGTATGTTAGATAATTACAAGATTCCGTCCGGACCGGGTGTTCGTGTAGATAATGCTTATGACATTGGCATGGAAGTTTCCGTCTATTACGATCCGATGATCGCTAAATTGAGCGTTTGGGGAAAAGATCGCCACGAAGCAATCCAGCGAATGAAACGTGCAATCACAGAATATAAAATCACCGGCATCAAGAATACATTAAATTTCGGATCTTTTGTAATGGATCATCCAGCTTTTCAAGACGGAAGCTACAATACAAAATTTATTGACATACATTTCCAATCGGAATCGATAGAGAACTGCGATAAAGACGCCCTAATTTCAGCTTTAATCGGTAATTATCTTTTCAAAAAGAAACAACAACCTGACCCTCTATCAAATTCCCAGAAAAACAATAGTCGTTCAAATTGGAGAAGGAATCGCACAAATTAAGAAAACATGTTTACAGGTATCATTGAGACCGTCGGAACGGTCAAAAAAATAAAAGCAGAAGGCACTAACCTTCACTTTACAGTCAACTCTTCACTATCGAACGAGTTAAAAATCGATCAAAGTGTCTCACACAACGGTGTATGTTTAACCGTTGTCGAAGTCAACGGCGACGAACACCTAGTTACAGCAGTCCATGAAACCTTAAATAAAAGCACACTAGGTGATCTGAAAGAAGGAGATCTGCTCAACCTGGAGCGCTGCACCCCTGTCGGCGGGCGTCTTGACGGCCATATTGTCCAAGGTCATGTAGACCAAAAAGCTGTATGTATCGATAAGAAAGACGAAAATGGAAGTTGGCTCTTCTCTTTCAGATACGACCCGTCGTTTGGCAATATTACGGTCGAAAAAGGCTCCATTAGCATTAATGGAGTCAGTCTCACCGTTTTTAACTCGAAAAACGACAGTTTCACCGTGACAATAATTCCATACACTTATGAGCACACCAGTTTCAAAGACATAGAAATCGGTACTGAAGTCAACCTCGAATTTGACATCGTTGGTAAATATGTAGCCCGACTTTTGGCTACACGCGGATTAACTCACTAACATCACACAAACAAACAATTTTAAAACCATGCTGTTTCTTATAGAGAATACAAACAGAAATTAGTTCACAAACTAAACAATAACGCATGGACAAATTGAAAAAATTTGAATTGATGGAAAAGATTGTCCGTCAATTAGAAGACTTAAAACATAGTCAACAAGCCATTATCGAAAAAGTCGGAAAACTGGAAGTGGATAACTTCGAATTAAATGACAAAAAGCTGGAAAGCGTCCTTTCGGACATGCACCAACGGACCGCAGATAATTTTGATTCAATCGAAGACCTCTTAACTAGCTTCTCCGATAAAACAGAGAACTACGGTGAAAAGAACCAGGTTGACAAACTACGGGAACAACAAGAAATCGAAAACCGCAATTCCGATAATCAGGAATAGCAAGGTCAAATCTTTATAGGTTTATGTAAAAAGAAGGACGGTTCGCCGATCCTTCTTTTTATTTTTCACAACATCTATTTTCTTTCATATCAAAAATATTACATATCTTTAAACACTTAACTAACTGACACCTATTATTATCGATGAAACGATTAGCTTTTCTTAAGTTGATTTTTTTTGCTTTTTTAACGCTAGTCGGCATTTATCTACTCAATCGAAAATTAGGTGATATACCTCCGCTTGGCAAATTTCTTAATCCTTCCACCGGTTTCTGGCGAAACGCAGAACCCATCAAGCCACACGATTTATTCATTGATAGCGATGCTCTATTAGAAGAAGTCACCATTCTGATCGACGAACAAGGAATACCACACATCTTCGCAGAAAACAACCATGATCTTTACTTTGCTCAAGGATACATTACAGCAAAAGACCGTTTATGGCAGCTGGACTTCCAAACGCGCTATGCCGCTGGTCGGCTTTCCGAAGTAATTGGAGACCAAGCAATTGAATTAGATCGGTATCAACGTAGAATGGGCATGACTTATGGAGCGGAAAATATGCTGACCGAAGCCAATAAAGACCCTCAAAGCAAAGCCATCCTTGAAGCCTATACCGAAGGGATAAACGCTTATATCAGCCAGCTCAAGCCAGCGGATTATCCCATAGAATTTAAAATTCTTGACTACAAACCAGAGCTATGGAAACCACTTAATTCGGCTCTATTATTAAAGCTTATGTCAGCAACGCTCGCGCGCGGAACAAACGAGTTGGCTTTAAGTAATATTTTAGACCAATATGGAAAAGAGTTAGTCGATGACCTCTTCCCTAACTATCCCTTTATTGAAGATCCTATCATACCTTTTGAAACGGAGTGGAATTTTACGGTTGATAGCTTAAATAGTTCCATTACCAATGCCGCAAGAATCACATCCCTCAAAAATAAAGCATCGAAGCCAACATCGGAAAAAACTACCGAATGGCTAACGTCGAGATTGCTGACTGCACCCAAACCAGAGAACCTGGGAAGCAACAATTGGACGGTCAACGGAAACAAATCCAGCACCGGATTTCCTATTTTAGCCAATGACCCTCACCTCGACCTTACATTGCCGTCTATCTGGTACCAGATCCAACTACACAGTCCCGATATCAATGTTTACGGCGCTTCTATCCCCGGTTCTCCGAATATTATTATTGGCTTTAACGAAAAGATCGCCTGGGGCGTAACCAACGTAGGCTCTGACGTACTCGACTGGTACAAAATAAACTTCAAAGACGATAGTTATCAGGAATATAAGCACAATGGTCACTGGCGCAAGACAAAGAAACGTATAGAGGAAATCAAAGTTCGCGACCAGCAGGTCTATTACGATACGGTCTATTACACTCATCAAGGGCCAGTAACCTACTTAGAAAACACGAAACCGAACAATCTATCGATAACCGCTAACATTCCCGAAGGCTACGCACTCAAATGGGTTGCCCATTTACCATCCAATGAAATCCGAACCTTTTATGAGCTCAACAAAGCCAGCAATCACCGGGACTATCGACATGCCCTATCACATTATGTAGCACCCGCACAAAATTTCATATACGCAGATCGCGACGGAGATATCGCCATTACACCCAACGGGCTCTTCCCATTAAAAGAAAACCGGCAGGGAAAATTTCTCCTCGATGGCTCAGACGCGACCGATGAATGGAAAACCAGAATTCCTTTTGAACAAAACCCGACTGCCCACAACCCATTACAAAACTACTTAAGTTCTGCCAACCAGTGGCCCGTAGCCCCTTCTTATCCGTACTATCTCGGATGGGAGTTTGCTCCAAATGAACGCGCCCGCAGAATCAACTCTCAATTAAGAAAGATGAGCAATGCTACCCTTGACAGCTTCAAGGCTTTGCAAACTGATAATTACAGTCTCCTTGCCGAAAGCCTGACCGATACGCTTATTAATATTCTTTCGCAAAGAACCGATTTAACAGAGCTCGAAAATACCGCTTTAGCGGAACTCGAACACTGGGACTTCCGCTACGAGGCGAACTCCATAGCAGCCAGTATCTTTGAATTTTTCTATAACAAGCTCAATGAAAACCTTTGGAGTGGATACTTTGACGACCAGGGGCTACTCATGCGCTACCCCAATCGCGACCGAACTGTCCACTTATTGCTCCATGAGCCCGAATCCCATTGGTACTCTACTCCCAGTCAAAAACGAACACGCACGGATGTTGTCGTTCAAAGCTTCCAAGAGAGTATTCAAAAGCTCGAAAACGATCATGGCTCTATCGAACATTGGGAGTGGGCTGATATCAAAAAAACACATGTACCACATTTAGCAGCGATACCCGGACTCGGATCCCGCGTATTAGAAGTTGGCGGCTCCAAACATACAGTCAATGCGATGAGCGAAAAGAACGGACCATCCTGGCGGATGATCGTCCTACTCGGCGATCACCCAAAGGCCTACGGCGTCTTGCCAGGCGGAGCCTCAGGAAACCCTGGAAGCCAATTCTACGACAACCAGATCACCACTTGGGAGAAAGGTGAGCTCATCGAGTTATTATTACTTAGCGACTCCAACCGGAACCAGGAAAACATTATCAGTCAAGTCAAACTCTCCCCAACCCCATAATCATGCTGCTCTTCTTACTCATATTAATCTTAAGCTTTTTATTACAACTCTTCTTGCCCTGGTGGATTATCGCCCCTATCACCTTTGTCTGTTGCTTACTTAAGGCACGTAGTGCCAATCAAGCTTTTATCGTTTCATTTGTAGCGATATTCCTACTCTGGTTGCTTAGCACTATTATCCTGAGCAGCCGGAACAACCACATCCTATCCACCCGTGTCGGACAAATGCTCGGCCTTGGTATCCAAACTTACAGTTGGTTGTTAGTAGCCATTATCTCATCCGTCCTCGGCGCACTCATTGCTAGTTTCGCAGGCATTAGCGGATTTCTTATTAAAAAGTTAAGCCGCGAAAAATATTAATACCTTTGCGTATTAATGATAAACAGAGATGCTATTTTCCGAATAACGAGCCAAGATGAGTTCAATCAACTCGCACTTGATATTTTTGGTATGCAAGTCCGATCATGCCAAGTTTACGCAGATTATTTAGCCGCTTTGAATGTTGACATCGATCAGGTAAAATCACTCACTGACATCCCTTTTCTCCCAATTGAGTTTTTTAAAAACCATCAAATCATCAAAACCGGCGAACAAGCAGAAACCATCTTTTCAAGCTCGGGCACTACAGGTATGCAAACCAGCAAACATCACGTAGCAGATCTTTCTATCTACGAAAAAAGTTTCCGAAATACTTTTCGTCAGTTCTACGGGGACCATCAAGAAACAGCGATCCTGGCATTATTACCCTCCTATCTTGAACGCTCCGGTTCATCACTGATTTATATGGTTGATGATCTTATCAAAACAAGCAATCGCCCGGAAAGCGGCTATTTCCTATATAATCACGAAGAACTCTACGCCACTTTACAATCGCTTCAATCGCAAAACATCCGCACCATCCTGTTTGGCGTCACCTACGCATTGCTTGATTTCATTGAGAGCTACAAGCTTGATTTTCCAGAGCTAATCATCATGGAAACCGGCGGTATGAAAGGAAAAAGAAAAGAAATGATTCGTGAAGAACTGCACAAGGATCTGTGTCTCGGATTTGGCGTTTCCGCCATTCATGCCGAATACGGAATGACCGAGTTACTTTCTCAAGCCTATTCACGAGGTCAGGGATTGTTTGAATGCCCTGCTTGGATGAAGGTCCTCATTCGTGACCTGAATGACCCCTTCAGTTATCAATCAACAGGCAGCACCGGAGGGGTCAATATTATCGATCTAGCAAATATCAATTCCTGCTCCTTTATCTCTACACAAGATCTTGGACGAAAAAACGGCCAAGAACAGTTTGAAGTTCTCGGCCGTTTTGACCAAAGCGATATTCGCGGTTGCAACCTTTTAGTGCAATAGTTTAAAAACCGTCGAACACCTATTCAGCAATCAGTAAGAAATAATTCTTCTTACCCCGCTGCGCTATAATATATTTATCGTTTATCAGCCATTCAGCGTTGACGATGTGTGCCGGATCATTCAGTTTCTGCTTATTCACGGACACCCCGCCCCCTTGAACCATCTTTTTAGCCTCCCCTTTCGATGGGAAAACAGAAGCAGACGCAGCCAATAAATCAACAATATTAATACCTTGGCTTAATTCATCTTTGGAAATATTAAATGTCGGGACACCCTCAAAAACCTCTAGCACCCCTGCGTCGTCTAGTTTCGTTAAAAATTCCAACGAACCATTACCAAATAATAGTTCCGACGTCTTTATAGCCGTCTCATACGCTTCGGCACTATGTGTACGGATCGTAATATCCTCTGCTAATGCTTTTTGAACAACACGTAAATGCGGAGCTTCGTCATGCTCAGCGATAATTGCCTCGATTTCTTCTTTTGATTTCAGCGTAAAAATCTTGATCCAATTTTTAGCGTCATCATCACTTGCGTTCAACCAAAACTGGTAATACTTAAACGGCGAAGTTTTTGCAGGATCCAGCCATACCGCCCCTCCTTCTGTTTTTCCAAACTTCGTCCCGTCTGTTTTCTTGATCAACTGCGTTGTCAGTCCAAAAGCTGATCCACTTCCCATCCTTCTAATTAACTCCGTTCCGGTAACAATATTTCCCCATTGATCCGAGCCTCCCATCTGCATCATCAATCCTTTATTCTTCCACAGATAATAAAAGTCATAGCCCTGAATCAATTGATATGAGAACTCGGTAAAGGAGATACCTGTTTCCCCTTCAATTCTTTTCTTCACCGAATCTTTCGCCATCATGTAGTTCACCGTAATATGCTTACCCACATCACGGATAAAATCCAAAAAGCTAAATTCCTTAAACCAGTCGAAATTATTAACCATCTCCGCCTGATTCTTTTCCGGTCCAAACTCAAGGAACTTTTTCAATTGATCTTGCAGGCAAGCCACGTTATGCGCTAAGGTCTCTTCGTCGAGCAAATTCCTTTCAGCAGACTTCCCCGACGGATCGCCCACCATTCCTGTTGCGCCACCCACCAATGCTACGGGCTTATGCCCGGCACGCTGAAAATGGATCAAAGTCATGATTTGCGTTAAGTGACCCACGTGCAGCGAATCGCCCGTCGGATCGAAACCGATATAGCCCGCTGTCAATTCTTTATTCAATTGTTCTTCTGTGCCCGGTATCATGTCTTGCAACATACCGCGCCAGCGTAATTCTTCTATAAAGTTCATTCTGATTAGGTGTCTATTTTAGCGTACCTTGCATTTTTTTCAATAAACTCCCTGCGCGGGGCTACCTCATCTCCCATCAACATAGAGAAAATACGATCACATTCCGCGGCATTTTCTATTGTCACCTGTCGCAACGTCCTCGTCTCCGGATTCATTGTTGTAGACCACAATTGTTCCGCGTTCATCTCTCCTAATCCTTTATAACGTTGAATACTCACGCTATCCTCCTTTCCTGATCCTTTCAAGCGCTGAACAGCAGCAGCCCGCTGATCTTCTGTCCACGCGTATTCAAAATCCTTACCTTTCTTCACCAAATATAAAGGCGGGTTAGCCAGGTAAAGGTATCCCTTTTCAATCAGCTCTTTCATATACCTAAAGAAGAAGGTCAGGATCAAGGTATCGATATGCGCTCCATCGACATCCGCATCCGTCATAATAATGATGCGGTGATATCTGAGTTTACTAAGATTGAGGGCCTTTGCATCCTCTTCCGTTCCTATGCTCACCCCTAGCGCGGTAAACATATTTTTAATTTCGTCACTTTCGTAAATCTTGTGCTCCATAGCCTTTTCCACATTCAAGATTTTACCCCTTAGCGGAAGAATTGCCTGAAATTCACGATTACGTCCTTGCTTTGCTGTACCACCTGCCGAGTCACCCTCAACCAAATAAATTTCACATTTAGCAGGGTCATTATTAGCACAATCTGCAAGCTTACCCGGCAAGCCGCTACCGCTCATCACACTCTTGCGCTGAACCATATCGCGTGCTTTTCGAGCTGCTGCCCGTGCCGTAGCCGCTAAAACTACTTTATTAACAATTGCCTTAGCCTCTTTCGGGTTCTCTTCCAGGTAGATTCCAAGAATCTCACCCACTGCCTGATCTACAGCACCCATTACCTCACTGTTTCCAAGCTTGGTTTTCGTCTGTCCTTCAAACTGCGGTTCCTGAACCTTTACTGAGATAACCGCCGTTAGCCCTTCTCTGAAGTCGTCACCCGTAATATCTACCTTTACGTTCTTCAGCAGACCCGACTTATCAGCATAAGACTTTAGCGTACGTGTCAGCCCCCGTCGGAAGCCAGCCACATGCGTACCACCTTCAATTGTATTAATATTATTTACGTACGAATGCACGTTTTCCGTATAGGTATCATTGTATTGCAGAGCGAGCTCCACCGGCACACCAGATTTTACACCGTCCACGTGTATAGGTTCAGGAATCAACGGATGGCGTGTACCATCCAAATATTTTACAAACTCACTCAACCCACCTTCAGAATAAAATTCTTCGTTACGATAAGAGCCGTCCTCCTGATCTTCACGCTCATCTACCAGTTTCAACCGGATTCCCTTATTCAAATAAGCCAGCTCACGTAGCCTATTTGCCAACGTATCGTAATTATAAGTCGTCGTCGTTGTAAAAATTTCCTTATCCGGGTGAAAAGTTATAATGGTACCGGTCCTGTCCGTTTCATCAACAACGGTTACCGGGTACAGCGGTTTTCCTTTCTCGTATTCCTGTTTAAAAACCTGGCCTTCGCGATGCACCTCTGCAATCATCAAGCTAGATAATGCATTCACACAAGACACACCCACACCGTGCAACCCACCAGAAACCTTATAAGTATCCTTATCGAATTTACCACCAGCGTGCAAGACCGTCATAACCACTTCGAGCGCCGAACGCTTCTCCTTTGTATGCATGGCGGTAGGGATCCCCCTACCATTATCTTCTACTGAAATTGAATTGTCAGAATGAATGGTTACTAAGATATCTGTACAATAACCCGCTAATGCCTCATCGATCGAGTTATCGACAACTTCATAAACCAAATGGTGCAAACCCTTTACCCCTGTATCTCCAATATACATGGATGGGCGTTTCCTCACAGCTTCTAAACCCTCTAAAACCTGGATATTATCAGCTGAGTAGATATTCTTATTTTCTTCGCTCATTTAATTGATTTTACAATCCACAAATTTACGAAAAAAACACGACTTTTCGCAATGCAGCAGCCCATAATTGCCACCCTACTTCAGAGTATACTTAAACTTTCTTCCGTGTTTTTCACCTTCAATCAGCCCATTCTTTAATAAATAAGACAACCGGACACCCAATGCGTTTTGCAATTTCAAGATATCCGTATCAGGCTGTTCTTTTAAGAGCGTCTCTAAAATATCCTCTTTATACCCCGATTTTAGCTTTGTTAACGCATAACTAATCCGCTCATCAAACCTTCCATGAGGTTTAAACTCATTAATAGGTTCCAATTTTCTCGTCGAGGCGACCACCTCTTTAGGAGCTTTTTTTGATGGTGTAACTCCAGACAAAATTATATTTGAGCTTTCAATTACGTTAATTGCATTCTCAATCTTTTTAAGTTCTTCTTTTAAAAGCTGTTGACGTTCTTTTAAAAACTCGATTACTTGCTTTTCGTTTATATTTTGCATAACCCTTCCTTTGTAATTATTTAACACAAATATAATTAAAGAACTAAATAAAACAAATAAATCTTACAACAAAAAAGCTTTCATAGCCTCCATACCCAAATCGCCCCAATTCTTCAGGTTCTCCTGAAGATATTTTTCCAAGCCGGCACGATCCATTTGCTCCGTCCGCTTTGGAGTTTCTGGAGCTTTAATTGCCCCTGATTCCCCAAGCTCCACCTTCGTAGCAAACCAGGTTACATTTTCATGCGGTAAAGCCACACCTAATGTAAATCGTCAGCAAAAAGTGGACACGCTAATCTAAAATCTTAAGGAGGGTTTTAATTAAAAAACATTAAATTTAATTATGGAAACTCCAAAGAAAAAGAGTGCTGAAAAATTTGTCAAAGACATTCGTAAACACACCCGTAGAATTTTCACTTCGGAACAAAAGATTCTAATCGTGATGGAGGGATTGCGAGCAGAAACTTCTGTAGCCGAGCTTTGCCGCAAACACAACATAGCTCAATCTCAGTTTTATTCCTGGAACAAAGAATTTATGGAAGCGGGTAAAAAACGTCTTTCAGGCGATATTACCGGAGAAGCAACCAGCGATGAGGTTTCAGATCTTAAGAAAGAAAATGCTCGATTGAAGGAGATTGTAGCCGATCTGGTGGTTAGGTATGATATTGTAAAAAAAAGTTTGGACATGCTGGATTAATCCATAAATACAGGAAAGACTCATGGTTTTTAGCATTGTGTTGAATATATAATTTTTAAATCAGCATAACAAAATAACCGCTGCTGAACCAAAGATTTCTTCACCATAAGTTCGGCTATTGAAGCGCGGAACGATAGAACGGAAGGTGAGCATGTACAAGATCAACACAAAAAGGAGGAAAAATAAAAATCACCTTCGGGTACCTTAGTAAGACCCTTGTAAAGGGTATTTAGCAATTAATTATCTATTAATTCCCTATTCCTCCCGTATAAATCGACGAAAATAGGGATATATCAGCAAATAAATCGCTAAAAATTCGCCTATGAATCCGAACAAGGTTCTAAGCGAATTCGGATAAAATACCATGCAGACGAGCGTCACTTTGGAGCATCCTTTATCCAAGCCTCGTTCGATGTGCCTCCCCTATCCCTCCCCTATGAGTCCCCTGTGCGCCCCCTGATTTTCGGTATTTAGGGGGAGGACAGGGAAGGAACAGGGGTGCTTTGCCGATTTCACACTCTTCATGACTAGGATTAATCTAGATCATAATACACAACGGGTTAAGCAAGTATTTCGACTATTGTACAATTTTTTGTACAATAAAGTAAATTCAATATATTGGTAGTATGATTACGACGTATTCAGATTTTAGACAAAAACTAAAAGCCTATTTAGCCGAGACTATTAAAAGCAATAGCCCTTTGTTCGTTACGAGAGCTAAGGGTGAAAACATTGTTGTTCTTTCTGAATCGGACTATGATAGCATTATGGAAACCTTTTATTTATTAAAGTCTCCTGAAAATGCTGCTCGCCTTCAAGATGCAATAGAACAACATAAACATGGTGGAGGAAAGACAAAATATTTGATAAAAGAATAAAAGTTGTCTTTATGGATCGTGCATGGGAGGACTATCTATACTGGCAAAAAACAGATAAAGAAACCCTCAGAAAAATCAATACCTTAATTAAAGAAATCTCAAGAACCCCGTTTATCGGAACGCGTAAACCCGAGGCGTTAAAAGAAAATTTATCAGGCTATTGGTCACGCCGAATTAACCAGGAACATCGTTTGATCTATACCGTCGAGAACCGTTCGGTTATTATTCTTCAATGTAGGTATCATTATTGATCAAGCCAAGTCTCTAAAAGAAAACTTGGCTTGTGTTATAAGAGCTTTTTCTTATTTCTCATCGGCCGAAGGGCCGTAAATACCCGGAAGTGGGATATTAAGCATTCGCATATAAACGGTTAGCTGCCCACGGTGATGAACGAGGTGATTGGTAATAATATACCGGAAAGCGCCCAATTTCGGCAGGTCTGAAAGGACATGGCTTCCAGCTTGCAGTTTCCAGTTGGCCAACCAATATTCATCCGTTTGCGCAGCCACAAAGTCTTTGTTCTTCTGCAAATTTTCTGCTAAGATTGCTTTCAGTTCTTCTATGGTAGTGGCCGTACTCCGCTGATAATCTGTATGAAAATCAAAAACATCTTTAGATACCGCCAAATGCACCCAGCTATGAAGTTCCACAATGTGTGATGCCAACTCCCCCAAAGTCATTGATTTTTCGTGTGGTTTGTAATCCCAATGTTCGTCGGTAAGATTGTCTAAAATCCGATTGGTGTTCTGCGTCTCGTGTGTGATTTCTGCTAAGATACCGTCTTTAATGCTCATGTTAATTTTATTTAAGTTAAGTAACGTAAACATACAACTTATTTAATCGTATCGGAAAAAGTTATAACTGTAAAGACAAAGAAGTAAAAAGGGAGCTAAAACCTCAAGAAATATACGTATTTTAGTTAATGCAAAACGTCGAAATATTTTATCCAGAGAGCGTCAGTGCCTGGCGAAATTGGTTAAAAGAAAATCACCTTTTGAAGCAATCAGTCTGGGTTGTTTTTTATAACAAAAAATCTTCAAAGAAATCGATTTCCTGGAGCGAGGCTGTTGAAGTTGCGCTCTGTTTTGGCTGGATAGACAGCAAAAAAATCAAAATAGACGAAGAGACCTCTCATCAGTTTTTCAGTAAACGAAGGGCGAAAAGCACCTGGTCAAAAATCAATAAGGACAAAATAGCGAGACTCACCCAGGAAGGACTGATGGCTCCGGCTGGCTTAGAATCGGTTGAAATTGCAAAGCAAAACGGTTCGTGGACTTTCTTGGATGAGGTTGAAGCCCTGATCCTACCTAAGGACTTAGAAAAAGCCTTCAAAACACATAAAAGATCCAAAGACAACTTCTTAAGTCTCAGCAAATCCGCAAAAAAAATGATGCTCTATAGACTTTTATCGGCGAAAACAACAGCGACGAGGGAGAAGCGTATTGCTGAAATATTAAAAGACTTGAAGTAGAGCAAAACGCATTGTTTTTTTATATATTTGCTGAACCATGAGATGGTTTACCTCCATAATGTCGGTTGTTCTGACAGCACTTTTCTTGCTGCCATGTACAGATGATATCAATAGTGGAACTGCAACCTGATACAACAGACAAATTTTGATGATGCCAAGATTGCATCATTGGTCGGTGTAACCATAGCCATGGTTAAGAAAACACGCGCCGAACTAAACGATAAAAAATAAAGGACAAACAGACCTACTAATATTTGGTGATAGCCATTTCTTGCGAAAGAGATGGCTATTTTTTTGAAGCATAACAATACACGTGCGTCTTAAACAACAAGGTTTGTAACCACCATCAGTCAGGCTGCACAAGCGTAGCAATACACATCCTGTTCCAGCCATTAATCGTGATAATAGCCACCATAATCTGGGCGAGTTGGTTATCACTAAAAAGGGATTTCGCTTGTTCATAAGTCTCATCTGACACGCCACCGTTGGCTATCAAGGTCATTTCCTCTGTTAAGGCCAAGACAGCCCTCTCCTCTTCCGAATAAAGTCCTTCAACCTCTCTCCAAGCATTCAAAAGATAAATCCTTTTCTCAGTTTCGCCTAGTTTACGAGCATCCAATGTGTGCATGTTGATACAATACGCACAACCGTTAATCTGAGAAGCCCTAATCTTGATCAATTCTTTCATTATACCATCTATGTCAACAGTCGCCATGTAGCTCTCCAGACCTGCTAAGGCTTTATAGGCGGCTGGTTCAAGTTTGGGAATCTTAATTCTTTTTTCCATTTCGTTTTTAATTTATAATTTACTTAATAAATCTCTTCTCCGCTGTTCGTTCTTATTTAAACCACAACAGCAAAGCATTGGTTGTACGCTGTGCCCTAACCATCTCACGTTGATGTTTGATCATTGCCTTTTGTTGATTAACCACTTTCATCTGATTGCCTACTACCGAGTTCATGCTTTTTTGTTGTTGATAGTGATGTAAATCATGCTCATAAAGGTTGATGGCTTCTTTAAGGCTATCTACCCGCCGATTCTGAATATATTCCGACAGATGGGTAACGGCATGAAGCGTCTTGTACTTTTCTGGTAACACATCTGACTCTTCCATCGCAATTGCTATTTCATCCATTTCTTTGACCAATGGAGCGAAGCGCAACCGTGCAGCATGTTTCATTTGCTCTCGCTTTTTACGATCGAACATCGGTCCAATGACATTAACTACCAAGAAGATAATGCCAGCAAAGCACCCCAAAATCAAGAAAGACCCAATAAATGTTTCGCCAAAAAGCCGCCTAAAAACAGAAACAGATAAAAGCGCAGCGATCACGCCCAAAGCAATGTGTTTACCACGACTATTATGATACATGATTCTTAATCGTTCACTCTCTATCTGGTTTTCGTAATCCGCGTATCGTCTAAGCAAAACAGCATATTCGGATAAATGCTGCTGAAGTAATTGCAATTCCATAGTTAGGTTAATGATAATCAGGACTAAGATACATAATTATGCTTTATACTGATGATGAATCTCACTGCAAGCGTATTCTAATTGTAGCACAGCAACAGGAGCTAATGCAAGAGAACTGTAACTATTGCCGTTAGCACTCACAATATTAATCTTTGTAAGCAGTATATAGCCAACAATTTCATTTTTGACTTCGGGCAACAAGCGATAACTCGGGATAGACAATATTGACCGGATGTTTATGCCTTGTTTTAATAAATCTGCCTATACTTTCCTTGGTGGAAGATCGAATGCGATGGCTTCATGCTCAAAATGCCCTTTGTGGGAGCCATCGCAAAATGGTTTGTTCTTTGAAAGTCCGCAGCGACAAATCGAAAGTACGGTTCTGTCCTGCAATCCATAAGCATTCCCATTTTTATCTACGATTTCAAAATCGCCTTCTATTTTCACTGATCCGTTGTTGTTTATTGTAATTTTTGTTTTCGACATGCTGATAAGATATTATGTTTTTCCCAAAGATAGGAACAATGAAATGGCAACAACAAACCGTTGAAATTTCTTTTTAAATTTACTGATGGTAAACACTGAAAATATGAGAAAAATAATTGCGGCGACAAATATTACCATCGACGGAGTTTATGAGCATACGGAAGGTCTTCCCGATGAGTAAATACATCAACATTACACTAACCTGTTAAACAAGGCAGATACTATTCTATATGGTAGAACGGCGTATCAACTTATGGAATTTTGGCGTACGGTTTTAGAAAATCCTTCGGAACAAAAATCAATGAATGAATTTGCCGTTGCTATTGATAAAATTCCAAAAATCGTTTTTTCTCATACCTTGAAGAATGTAGATTGGAATAGTGCAAAGTTGGCAAACAAAAGCCTTGAAGAAGAGGTTCTGGAACTCAAAAAGCAACCGGGTAATGATATTTTGGTGGGTAGTAGAAGCTTAATAATGCAATTGATGAACTTAAATTTAATCGACGAATTCCAACTTTGCATTCAACCCGTTGTTGCGGGTAAGGGTTCGACATTGTTTGACAATGTAAATGAAAGGACTATTTTCAAACTCATAAAAACCAAAGTGTTTAACGGTGGTTCGGCTATTCTCTATTATGAACCGACAAACGAACATTGATTGCAGGATATTAATCTAACTTAAATTGGCTGAAAGTGGCCGCTATATCTTACAAAATTTTACTTTTCTCTGGGAAAGCACTATTCAGACTGCATGAAAATATAGCGACCTTTGTGATATAATGACTAAACAGAATATAGAATACTCCATTTTAGAATTAGCACTTGTTCCACAAGGCAGCACAATCAAACAGACGCTCAATAACTCGTTAGCAGTCGCGAAAATAGCAGAATCATATAATTATAAACGTTATTGGTTTGCAGAACATCACAACTCGGGAAATATAGGTAGCAGCGCTCCTGCGATTTTAATAGGCTATGTGGCTGAAAATACCACGAAGATCCGGGTTGGGTCTGGAGGGGTTATGCTTCCAAACCACTCGCCACTGATTGTGGCGGAGCAGTTTGGAACCTTGGCTCATCTGTACCCCCACCGTATAGACCTGGGTGTCGGACGAGCGCCGGGCACAGACCCTCAAACGGCTCGCGCGATACGTTCCGATTTTTTCCAGGCTGCGCAGGCTTTCCCGGATGAAATAGAAAAAATACAGGATTACTTTTCGCTGGATAATAGCCGTTCGCCAGTTAGGGCGACGCTTGCCGAGGGTACGGATGTGCCGCTCTACATATTGGGATCCAGTACAGATAGTGCTCATTTAGCTGCAAAAAAAGGGCTCCCTTATGCATTTGCTAGCCATTTTGCTTCTAAACACCTATTCGACGCTCTGGAAATTTACCGTGAAGAATTTCAGCCCTCTGAGTTTTTAGAGCAGCCTTATACCATTGCCGGTATCAACGTATTCGTTGCGGACACTGACGATGAAGCGCGAAGACTGTTCACTACACTAATCAGAATGTTTATGGGTGTCCTGACCGGTAATTCAGGGCCGTTGCAGCCACCGACTAAATTAACGCCAGACCTACAAGAGTTAATACAACACCCGGCATTGCATAATATGCTGAAGTACTCTTTTGTTGGCAATAAGCAAACGGTTAAGGCGCAAGTTCACTCGTTTTTAGAGAAGACACAGGTCGATGAGCTCATCGTGGTTTCTTCTACTTATGACACCGAAGACCGGATTAAGTCGGTAAAGCTCTTCGGGGAGATCATGAAGGAGATCAACGAAGAAGCAACAACAGAAGTTAGTTGATGCGGCATTCTTTGAATCCTGTTTTAACATACATCGTATTCTGCTCATTAATAACCAACAAGCTTATCGAAAGGAAGTTGCCGATTATCGATTAGGCTTTTATAATTGCTGGTGTCATTGAATTAGCTCGATTTGCAAAGAGAAATGACATATATAAGGTCATCCCTAAAGATTTAAAACAATAAAAAAACCGACTTCCCTTAACAGAAAATCGGTTTTGTTCATTAACGATCATTACGTTTATACAGTTTCACCTACTTCCTCCTCTACTGGCACTTCCTCATTCAAATATCTTTCGAGGCTATCATCCATTTCGTCCATCCAAGGGGTATGATGCGGCGCAGCTTGTGTGCCGTCCATAACAGATGTATAAACCTGGTCTCGGTAATTCAGTATATTTACCTCTTTGTCATGTAACCAGCTCTTAAACATGGCGGCGACTTTATCCAAATCAAAAGGAGGATAATCTGTAAACTGAATCAAATCTTTGATATAATCCGTTTGAAAATCTACATGATCTTCACCGCTTACCGTCTTAGCCTCATTGTCAATCCATTTCTGTATATCCACATCTCGCTCCTCTTTGTTCGGCAACAAAATGCGTCCCAACATATAATCCCTTGCAAACCATGCCTGAGTGTCAAACATGTTGAAAGTGTAATATTGATCCTGCATACCTAGGTAGATCAGGCGCTCATTCTCGTTATAAACGATCCCTTTATATAAATTTGCAGGATACAAGCAATTTTTGGTTTTAAGGCGCAGCTCGTCTGGCAAAAAAGGAAATTTATGTTGATAGCCTGTGCACATAATCACGGCGTCAAATTCCTCTGAAGTTCCGTCAGAGAAAATGGCTTTATTTCCCTCAAAGTGGGTTATCAATGGTTTTTCTACGATTCCGTCCGGCCATTTAACTCCAATTGGAGCACTGCGATATGAAATCGTGATGGATTTGCTACCATGCTTGTAGCACTGCACGCCAATATCTTCAGCAGAATAGCTGCTACCTACCAGTAATAATTTTTGATTGATAAATTGATCCGCTCCTCTAAAGTCATGAGCGTGTATAACCGTTCCAGGGAACTCGTCTATCCCCTCAAAATAAGGCATGTTAGGCGTAGAGAAGTGTCCGGTCCCTACAACCAGATAATCAAAGTATTCCTCGAACGTTTCATTTTCTACCAAGTTATCAAACACCACACGAAACTGTTGCTTGTCTTCTAAGTAATCAGCCCAACGCGCTACAGTATTAAACTGTATAAAATCACGCGCATTACTTTTTTTGATACGTCCTTGAATATAATCAAAAAGCACTTCTCTGGGCGGATATGACGATATAGCTTGTCCAAAATGCTCTGTAAACGTATAATCTGCAAATTCTAAACATTCTTTCGGGCCGTTTGACCATAAGTATTTGTACATGCTGCCATGGATCGGTTCGCCATACTTACCAACGCCCGTACGCCAGGTATAATTCCACATTCCACCCCAGTCTTCCTGTTTTTCGTAACACTTAACTTCAGGAATAGGGTTTCCTTTTTTTTGCTCAGATTCAAACGCTCTTAACATGGCAAGTCCACTCGGGCCTGCTCCAATAATTCCAACTTTAAAATTAGTCATTAGTTATATAGAATTTTATGCATGCAAAAGCATGCTGTTAATTAATCTTATTAATCCAAATCAAAAGATTTTCAGATATCCCTAATGGGATATTGCTCAGGTGAGAATTGCTTCTCATATAACACAGCTACAGTAGTGTAGCTCTAAAGAAATTTGTACGAAATTTACGGTTGCAAAAATCAACGGTAATTTTTCGAAGTCACAAATATACGCAATATTCTCTCGAAAAGCTAATATATCCCTGTTAATGGGCCTAGGTTAGCCATTAATTGTCCCATTGGGTCTCTCGTTTAAAGCCGTCCGTAAGATACAAAGCTTTTAATGGCACTTCTATCGTTAAGCCCAATAAATCGTACAAAAATTCTCAACAAAAGGACTCGAATCATTGTTATAATCTTAACATATAAAATGAGGAGACATGAGTACAGAAAATCTTTATAATGAAGCAGCGATTGATAAATTAAAAAAAATTATTGATCAGGTCGATATCGGGATGCTGGGAACCTACCCAAGCGAAGGTAAATACATCCACGCCGTTCCCATGAGCCGTCAAGAGGTGGATGACAGAGGGAATATCTGGTTTCTGTTTTCTTCCGAAAGCGAAACCCATCAGCATATAGAACGGGATCCGCAAGTTAGCCTACTATATTCCGATCCTGGCAATTACAGCTTTCTCAGTATCAACGGAAACGCCGAAGTCAGTCAGGACAGCGAGCGGATAGAAAAATACTGGAATAAAATGGTCGAAGGCTGGTTCGATCGCGGAAAAGAAGATCCGCGAATACGCGTACTAAAAGTTGTTCCTCAGGAAGCACATTATTGGGACACCAAATCGAATAAATTGGTCACTTTTTTTAAGGTAGCGACACGTGCTATCACGGGAAAAGATATCGAAACCGGAGAGCAAGGAAACTTGGAGCTATAAAGTCTCTAATATTGAAAAGGATGATAAAACATGACCGAATTTCGTACGATTTACAGAATCGTATTTTATTTACCGTTCAATTTCCCTAGACGCTCTTTTGCTAGAGGGATAACATCATCATCACCTTCATAGTTTTCAATTACACTTTCCAAGGTGCTTCTCGCCTGGAGTTTATTGCCTCTGCCAGCATAGGCATCGGCGAGCAAGATGAAGCTCTTGGCCACCCAGTAGTCATACGATCCCAGGTTATTGATCACATCAAAGGCTGTTTTTTCAGCTTTATCATACTGTTTGTTTTCATACTGCAATTGCCCCAGACGATACCGAGCTTCTGCGCCGACTGCACTTTGGCTCTTCTGTGCCGCCAGATTCAGTTCCTGCATGGCGGGCTCCACGTTCCCTTCCTGTAGCATCATTCGTGCATCGTACAAATGCGCCATGGCAATCTCCTCCTCAGTTGCACGATCATAAGTCTTTACCAACATCGAATACTTGGCAGCCTGCGCTAAGTCACCAATTTCGTAATAACACTTCATCAGGTTCGTTACCGCATAGCCATAGCGTTGTTTATATTCTGCCGTAAGCTCTAGTTTTTTAAGGTGCACAATGGCCTCATTGTATTCTTTCAAATCCAAATACAATGCTGCTACGGTTAACAAAGTATTCTCCGTATACTGACTCGTCCAGTCATTCAGGATAATGTTCAGGTCATGCAAGGCTTCGTTCGGGCGCCCACTATGATACAAACTCACTCCACGGATATAACGAGCATGCTTTTCCTGTCTGGGTTTTGGAAATTTATCAAAATATGCATTGATCGCTTCCACCGCGGCTCCATATGCCTTTCTGGAAAACAAAGAATTGGCTACCTGAAAAGCCATGTTATCCTGCTCTGCGGGGCTCAGATCACTGACATTAACGTTAGTCGCATAATTTATATAACTCGTAGTATCTCCCTGATCCAGGTATATATTTTCAATGGAACGCATAGCCTGTCCTGCTTCAGCAGTCGCGGTATGCTCCTCTATCACTCTTTGGAAAGTGGCCTTCGCAGCTTCGGTTTCATCCTTATTGTACTGTACCAATCCGATGGTCATCAATGCTCGGGGAACATAGCTGCTGCGCGGATACTGTTCAATCATCTTCTGCAGACCTTCAATAGCGGTGTCGTAATCTCCCTCAGTGAAATAGGTATAAGGTACCTCAAAGGCTACATCATCTGCATAGTTCGAATTCGGGAATTGTTCGATAACAGACCGCAGGATGCTGAGCTTGGTTTCATTGTCACCCTGCAATCCATGGAGAATACCGCGCTGGAACAACGCATAGTCCTGATTAGGAGCTTTGCTGTTAATCAAGTCATCGTAGTATTGGTTGGCCCGGTCGTAATTACGCACGGCCAAATACGAATCACCCAAACGTGCAATCACGTCATAACGTACTTTATCCTCGATCGAACCTCCCTCGAGAGACATAAAACGTTCAAAATACTGGGCTGCCATACCAAAGCTGTTATTACGGAACGCCGCATAGGCCAAGCCATAGTTCGCATAATTATATACATCGGTGTTTCGTGCAGCTGGCAACTGAAGGAACCGTGAAAAGTTATCAACAGCTTCCCCGTACTTACGCACTTCATACATTGCCTCCGCTTTCCAATAGGTGGCCAACGCTGCCATCTTCTCATCGATTGGGGTGTTTTCGGATCGCATAAACATGGATATGCTGTTTTCAAAAGCACGCTCGTTATAGAACTCCAATCCGCGATAATAGGTTGCCTTTTGATAGATATCGGCTTCTCGCTCACCTTTCGGTAACATTTCCAGCAGACTTACCCCTGCATGAAAATTACTCGTACCTAATAAGATATCGGCCGACAGGGTTTCTTCAGTCTCTGTTTCTCTAGTTTCCGGACCGCGATCCCCATATTTCTGGACGATGTATTCCTGGGCGACTTTCGAGGCAGCTTGAACAGAATCCAATTCAAATAAAACTTTGGCATAATTAAACAGTCCATCGACCTTCAATATCGGATCGAAGTCGAGTTTGGACGCTTTGGAAAATGCATTACTTGCTCCTTGCTTATCGCCGGTTTCCAGAGCGATATTGCCTAATGTAATCATGGCTCCCTGATAAAAGGCGTCTGAAGCCTCCACTTTCTTCATAATAGATGCCGCTCTTTCGTATTCACGTGCCTGATAGGCTAGAGATCCGATCCGGAAATTATCAATATTGTCTTGTGAAGCGTTCGGATGCCGTTTCAGCACGATACCATAATAAGCTGGTTTAAACCTATTCTTTCCAAAATATGTGGTAGCAGCGATCTGGCGAAGCTGGGCCTCCAGCGCTTCCCGATCAAAGTTCATATCCGGAGTCCGTCGCATCTTGACGGCATCGGCCAATATCGGCCGATATTCACGTACGACATCCATAGACTCTATAATAGCAGGTTGATTCTCGTCTGGTTGTTCACTAGGTTGCCGCTTCTCTTCTTGCTGTTTCTCCTCTTCCTGCGCGTATCCTACAACTAGTGAAAATAGAAAAAGTCCAGTAAGTAAGTATTTTAGGTAGCTATAACCAATCCTTTCTTTCAATATCATTCGTTTCTTATCTATATACACAATTCAACTCTGGCTTATCATCAAAATTCATTCCATACATTATCGCATACTTCCTTCAGGAAATTGTACTTTCTCAGGCACACTGTTCAGTAAGGGTAGGGCACCCTTTATGATGCGGTTTCGCTTAACCGTCGTATTCATCGGTTCTACAGGATACATAATAACTGCTTCTAACCAAGCATATGTATTAACTCTGAAATAAACTGCCGGCGACCATTCTCCGACAGCCTCTCCTGCCAACTGTGGATAATGCTCCTTAAAATCAAGATCAGCCGCTTCTAACAAACACTCCTCCACGAATTTCAAGTCGCTCGTATAAGCTATTTGTATAGCAGTTTCATCATAGATAAAAGGAACTAGGGGTCCTGAGTAATTAATCAATTCTGACTTCAGGATGAGGCTATTGGGAAAATAAACAATCCTCCCACTCCTACGATCGTTTTGCAGGTAGTCGCCGCTGCATTCGAGAATCGCCGTATCGAGGTAGTTTACTTCGACAACATCCCCTCTGAAACCATTGAGTTGAATCCGGTCACCGATCTTATAAGGTCGTCGAAAAACAATATAAAGCCAAGCGATAAACGAAGTAATGGGCGATTGCAAGGCGAAACCCAGTACCAATGAAATCAAACCAAAACTTACCGCGATGGCATATAGGTTCTGAAAAAGAAATGCAATGATAACGATGAGGATCAATACCGACGTTATCAATCGGGCGATACTTTGCAGGTTGTGCCTATCCCCCTCACTCGTACTACGCTTATAAATAAGGTCGTCAACAAACTTTCCCGCCAGTAATATTAACGTAACGATGGAAAGGCTCAACATGAGTTTTTGGAGAAAGGGTCTGTAGCGCTCCAAACCAGAAAAGAAATCTAAATCGACTACGTAACGTACGATCAAAAACAAACACGCCACAATTACATATCCCAAATAAGAGGATACTAGCGAAGGCTTCTTATTTTCCATAGACTCAAAAATAAAACAAAATTACAATAGATTAAATACATACCTAGCTCATGAAAGCTTGAGCTCGAGAAAGAAAACAACACACCATCAGAAAAAAGAAGCATTAACTTTCTCATGATTTAACAAAGAAGCCCGCTTTCATCGAGCGGGCTTCTTTGTTTTTTCAATAAGCTCTTAATCGAAATCAAAAAAATCACCTAAGAATGATTTTTTCTTACGAGGTCTGCGGTGATAATCGTCACTTTTTCTTTGGTCATACCCATACCTGTCATGATCGCGACCGTAGTTATCCTTGTTGGAATAATGGTCAGCAGAGCGCTCGATGATTTTATCAAGCTCGCCCCGATCTAACCAGATACCTCTGCAAGAAGGGCAGTAATCAATTTCAATTCCGTTTTTATCACTTAACAACAATGTTTCGTCGCAATTAGGACATTTCATAATCAATAATTTTGTTAAAATTTAAATATCGTTATTCTTAGATTAGGTCAAAGAACAATCCTTGTAATTTTGCTGTCATAGAAAAAATTATGGCGACACCATTTGCATCAAAATTCCGCACACATATCCTGCATAGGTACCGATGGCATAAGCGCACACGGAAAGGATGACCCCAACGGATACCAACGATGGATGAAAAGCCGCGGCGGTAACCGACGATGAAGCCACACCACCAATATTGGACATACTGGACACGGCAACAAAGAAAAAAGGCGCGCGGATTAACCTGCCGACAATAACAAGGATAATCACATGGAAAAGCATCCAGATCAACCCGACAACTATTAACCCTAAATTATCAAAGATAGATAGGATATTCATTTGCGTGCCGATCGCAGCAATAAGGATATACAAAAAAACGGTACCCAACTTAGAAGCACCGGCACCTTCAAGGTTTCTTGCTTTTGTAAATGACAGACAAATACCCAAAATCGTGGCTATCAGTATAATCCAGAAGAATGAAGACGTTAGGTTGAACGCTGAAAGTTCGGGGGCATGTTCGTTAACCCATTCAGCAATACTAACACCAAACAAATGTGCAATACCCGTAACACCAAATGCCAGACTGAGCATGATCATGTAATCTTTTGTATTAGCTACACGGGTCGTCTCGGCGCTGTAAGCCTCCATGCGCCCAACCAGCTCTTGAACGTCACGGTCGTCTGCGCGAAAGAAACGATTAAGCTGCTCTTTTTTACCAGCTCCGTACAACAAAATAGCCATCCAACCATAAGCAACAAATACATCAACAGTAATAGTTGCAGAAAACAGTTCGGGTGACGGTTCAAAGATTCGATACAGAGCTGCCTGATTGGCACCACCGCCTATCCATGAACCAGCCAAGGTCGACAAACCACGCCACACTTCATCGGCTCCCTCCCCGCCGACTACTTCTGGAGCAAAAAGGGACACAACCCAAACCGCAAAAGGGCCGCCTAGCATCACACTAAGCGATGTCGCTAAAAACATAACGCCAGCTTTCTTACGTAGCTTCCAAAGCTCAGAAAGGTTTAAGCTCAACGTAAATAGCACTAAACAGGCAGGCAACAGGTAACTAGCACTAATATCATATAATTGAGACTCCGACCCTGAAATGATACCGGCCGAATTAAATAATCCCGGCACAAAATAGCATAAAAGTAAAGGAGGAATAACAACGTAAAACCGCTTAAAAAACTTATTTTCTAGGGACGAGGTATAGAATACGAGCCCCAAAACAATCATCAATAATCCAAAAACAACTGCATCGTTGGAAATAAGGGGCACATTCTCAAAAAGGGTCATATACTTTGTAAATGTTTAGGTCGTTAATAAGAAAAACCAATATAGGATATATTTTTATTAATACCATTTTAGCCATTCATTTTTCTACTAAGATTTTTACTTTCCGTTTACAGGATTTGTTCGTTTCTTTGCATTCAAATATCAGATTTCTTGTGGAAGTATTTTTAGAATTTTTCAATAACCTTAGTGATCCTGACTGGATTGTAAAACATGGTGGCCTTTATTTATTGCTTTTTATCATCTTCGCGGAGACGGGGATTCTGATCGGTTTTTTCTTACCGGGCGATCCGATTCTTTTTATTGCCGGGGTAATCATAGCAAACATGTCGCTCGGTGCTGCACATCCGGAACTGACCCTTTTATATTGGATATCGCTGATTACAGTGGCTGCTATTCTCGGTAATTTTGTAGGTTACTGGAGCGGTAGATTTTTCGGTCATCGCCTGCTGAAAATGAAGGATACTTGGTATTTCAAGAAAGAATATATCAATAAAGCGCAGGCTTTTTACGATAAACGCGGAGGTGGTGCAATAATCTTGGCTCGCTTCCTTCCTATTGTCCGCACCTTTGCACCTATTGTGGCGGGAATTGTAGAAATGGACTTCAAAAAGTTTGCTTTTTATAACATCATCGGTGGCATTATTTGGGTGGGCAGCTTGGTCACGCTTGGTTATTTGTTAGGCGAAAACCCCTGGGTGCAACGTAACCTGGAATATGTAATTTTTGGTATTGTATTGTTAGCTACTGCGCCGGTAATTATTAAATTATTCACCGGAAAGAAGAAACCTGTAGGTGAGCCTGTTTCTACAAAGGAGCCAGAGGAGGTATAAAGACAAGACTTTAGCAACCATCGAATTTTATTAGGAATTTGTATTAAAATGTGCAATTTTATTATCCATTAACTAATTGTCATGGAAAATAAACTGACCGCCGAAGCATTCATCCAAATTCAGAAATCCCCAAAGGAAGTTTTTGACGCAATTATAAACCCAGAGAAAATGCAGAATTATTTTGCCTTCGGCTCTGCGCCCCTGGTTAGTGGAGAGACTGTCGAATGGTGGTTTCCTGAATTTCCTGACCATTTCCCTGTCATCGCTAAAGATATTGTTCAACATTCTTATATTTCCTTTGACTGGAGCGGTGAACAAAACGATATGCTGGTAGAAATTAAATTGGAAGCCAAATATGATGGTTCAACCGTAGTACGCGTAAATGAACACCATATGGAATTCACTGCTGAGGGTGTGCAACAGGCTCTTCAACAGACCGGCGGGTGGGCAAACTTCCTGGCTTGTCTTAAGGCCTATCTGGAGCATGGGATTCAACTACGAAAAGGCGCCTTTGACTTTATGAAACCTGAGCGTAGCTGATCCGCTTAAAAGGCACCAAGCCAACCGCCTTTACTTTCTTTATATCCGTCGGGAATCTCAAACGTAGATGGAGGAACACTCGTTTTTTGTATCTCTACAAGCTCCAAAATACTGGCTGTTCCTTTCTGTTCAACCTGAAACTTGACCATAAAGCCTGCGCTACCGGCATCCTGCATAGCTTGCCATAGGTTATCTGTACCCATTTGTTGAGATTTAGCATATAAGTCCACCATATCCTGATAACCCGGAATTTCAGTTGTTGTCCATATTTCAAATCGTTCCCCATCTTGGTTGGTCGCTTCTGAATGAATACAATTAAGCCCTCGAAAGTTAACGGTACCTAATTTTTTAACCTGATAAACTTCGTCTTTTTTCTGTTTTTTGTTGATATCAGAAAGATCCATAACGCTATATTGCTTTTTACGTTCATTAAGCATAATCACTTTTTCAGGGTTGTTCATATCGGTTAGTACCGCCATTCTCATTTCGCCCATCATCGGTATTTCCATAACAGTCTCAGCCCTACCGTTCCCAGTTTTTGGTGATGCGTACATTTTCATCGACATGTTCATCTGATTAGCTTCTGTATCTGGTCCGTCAACATGCATCCGGTATTCCATGAACAAATCAGGTCCGGAACCTGACATCTTAATCTGATAGTCGTCTGGCAATGACTTGATTGTCCTTTCTTTAGCAGTTTTATTATCGTTAGTGCTTTTGTCACTCGCGACCGCTCCTTCTACTGCGTTCCCAGCACCTTCTTCGGCTTTGTCCAATCCTTTTTCTATGCCTTGGTCAACTTTTCGCTCCACACGCCTCTCTACACTACGCTCTATTTTTTTCCCAATCTTCTTTAAAACTTGCGCATGAGACTTATGAGGAAAAGTACAGAGAGCGCAACATAAGATCAATAACATCACATTTTTCATAATCATCAGTCTAATTGGTTACATATTAAAAATAAAGAGAAAAACTGAAAAGAAAAAGATGCATTGATTAAGTAGGCTAATTTTATGAGTATCCTGTCGGTTTCGATTAGTGCATGATTTATGTAAATACTTAATTTTCAGTATAATTGGTTTTTTACATGAAAAGAAGTAAATTCATCAGATGGTAACTTATATGAAGCTCACCTTATAAGATTAAACCCATGTTAACTAACCGATTATTGTCGCCTGGGTCCTACAGCAAGTGCTTTGCTTTTCTTGCCTATTTAATCGTATTTTCCCTACTAGACTCGGTTTTTGCTCAAACTAAAAATCAAACAGCTGCGGAAGATTTGTTGACGATCGATAACAAGGATTCATTATGGGTGATCAAAGCAATCGACTTTACAAGGGAAATACATCGTACAAGTCATGATGCACAAAAAGAATATCGGTATGCAGAAGAGGCTGTTGATGCCGCATTGCAACTTAATGATACACTGCTTTATGCAAAAGCGCTGGACAATTTGGGATTGCTCTACCGATATCATCAATGGTACGCTCAGGCAGTGACCTTGCACAGCAAAGCCTTTCAGCTCGTTGAGAGCAAATCTGTTGACCCGATCAACAAAATGATTTTTGCAAACAATGCGGGCGTAGCGGCCAGATATGATCAGCAGTATGATTTGTCGATTTCATACTATTTAAAGGCTTTAAAGATAGCAGAACAGGTAAAGAACCTGAAAAACATTGCGATCTCCAGCAATGGCTTAGGAAACGCAATCAGTCAGATCCCAGGACGGTCAGAAGAAGCTTTAGCTTATTTTCAACGTGCCCTGGATGCTGAAACGCAACTCGGCGACAGTTTAGGGATGGCAATGGATCTGCTATCGATCAGTGATTACTATATAGAAAAAGGGGATTTCAATGAAGCTTTTAGACACCTCGAACAATTAATGGATATCAACCAAAAGAGAAAGGATGTCTTCGGTATGGCCATCACGTACGAGTATTACGGTCATGCTTATTTCAAACAAAATCAGAATATTCAGCAAGCTAATCACTATTATAATCAGGCTCGGGAACTCTATTTGGAGATGGAAAACGCACTTAAAGCTGCGCAGATGTTGCATAGCTTGGGTAAAGTACAAGAGCAATTTGGCCAGCTTCCAGAAGCTTTGAAATTTTACGATCAATCCATCAGCATAGCTGACAGTCTGCACAGCAAAGCGCTGATAATGGAGAATGCTTATCGGATTTCGGACGTCAAAAAGCAACAGGGAGACTACCGTTCGTCTCTGGAATACTACCAAATGGCCGAAAATTTCGAAGACAGCATCGACATGGCCAAACAAGAGGTTCAGGTAGCATCATTGATCCACCAATATAACTTGGAGAAAAAAGAAGCTCAGATTGCATTGCTGGAAAATGAAAAATTATTAAATGCAGAAAGGCTTGCAACACAGCAAACGAAAATCAAGACCGAACGAATCTTCTATCTTATTTTGCTGTTCGTTGCGCTGCTGACCATCTTCTTCATTGCTGTTCAATACAGAAACCGAAAGGCAAAACGCGTGGCTGAGTTAAAACTCAGTGAACAAGAAAAGCACCTGTTGCAGGCAGAATATGAACGTAATTTAGCACAGGCGGAAACAGTGATTTCCCGGATGCAAATGAACCCTCATTTTATTTTCAACTGTCTGAATGCTATCAACCTGCTTATTCATCAAAAGGCATTTAAAAACGCCAGCGAGTATTTGATCACTTTTTCCCGTTTCATACGGATGATATTGGAGATGCCCATGAATGATACCATTAGCTTGTCGACTGAACTCGCTCTGGTTCAGCATTATTTGACATTAGAAGAAAAGCGCTTTAATCAGGAATTACAATATAAAATCGAATTCGATGATGACAACGATTGGTCTGACATTATGGTACCTCCCCTGCTTTTACAACCTTTTGTAGAGAATGCAATCTGGCATGGGCTGCTCCCGTCAAACAAGGTAGACAAGCAATTGCTGATATCGATCACCCAGCAAGATGATACAACGAGGGTCTCCATCGATGACAATGGCGTAGGAAGAAAAAACAGCCATGAAAAGCAGAGCAAGGATGAACAGAAAAGGCAAAGTTTGGGGATGAAGATAACGCAAGAAAGGATTCATCAATATAACAAACGCTATAACGCTCATATTGACCTGAATATCATTGATAAAGAAAACCATGCCGGGACGACAATAATCCTAAATATAAAATTTCCAATTTTCTCTGACATCCAAATGAATTGATATGAGAGTTGCGATAGTTGATGACGAAATACACTGCATTGAAATTTTACTTATTCACCTTCAGAATAATTTCCCTGAGGCCGATATCGTTTTTAAAAGCAATAAGGTGGAGCAAGCCCTGGAAGAACTGCCTAAGTTGGAGATCGACTTGCTCTTCCTCGACATTGAAATGCCAGGAATGAGCGGTTTCCAATTGTTAGAACAACTGCCCGACCATCAGTTTGATGTGATCTTCACTACAGCACACAGTCGATATGCCTTACAGGCCTTTAAAGTTCGCGCCATTAATTACCTTATGAAACCAGTTGACGAGCAAGAACTGCTTGATGCCATTGCGATATATCGGGAGAACAGGCTGAACCATAGCTACCCTAATCCGGATAAAATTGAAGCTTTACTAGCACAGTTGAAGAAAGACGGTTTTATAAAAAGCAAAATATCAGTACCTGTCTCCGATGGCTATGAGTTTATCGAAGTCAATGACATTATGTACTGCCAAAGTCAGAGTAATTATACTACGCTATATCTAACGGGCGATCATGAGATATTGGTGTCTAAAACGCTTAAGGAAGTAGAAACTACGTTGAGCCAATATTTCTTTGTGAGGATTCATCACTCGTATTTGATCAATCCGAACTATGTGAAGAACTTTTCGAGAAATGAGGGCGGCTACCTGGTTATGGAGGACAAAAAGCAAATACCTGTAAGTAAAGCCAATAGAACAATGATCACCAACCTCTTTGATACAGTTCGGAGGAATTCTTAACCTTCCGAATTTAAAAATTTAATTGTCAAGCCGATTTGTCCCAGATGATAAAGATCATGATGAACAAGTCCCTCCACCAGGTAATGGAAGCTATAGTCATCCTTATAGGTATTTTCCAAAAAGCTATCGTCTTTATCTTCGATAATTTCAATAAGCTGATGGGTACTTAAATAGAAATCACTTTTGAGTTTTGCCCAACCGATGCTTATCAGCTCATCATTCGTACGCCAGTTTTCAGGGCTATTTACTGTTAGGCTGGGTTGTCGTCCACGAAGTCGATCCATCGAGGCCCGGCGCCATTCTAAGATATGTGATACAAGCTCACCAACACTATGTAACTGAGGATGAGGACGAACAAACACTTTATCTGCCGTAATATTGTCAATCTTCTTTTTAAAACTCTCATCGATCCAGTTTCCCCCCTCCTGGATATCCAAAAACTGTGAGATGATATTCCTGATCAATTTATTCTCCTTAGTTGACGGTGTTTTTTGTTGATTGTCCATGATAATGTATTAAATTGATTTTTACTCCTTAGATACTTTTTTGAAAACATTTCTCAAACGGATCATGTTGTTCACTCAAACAAGTTAAAGGAAAAATGATGGAAGAGAAAAATAAACATAAAAAAAATCAACACGACCGTGAACACTTGGAGAAAGAAAATAAAGACACTGCGGAGAACCACGGACAGAATGCTTTGAGGAACGAGTCGAACGATCCAGGTGAAACCAATGTACCGACCTCCGAAGAGAAGCTAAAAGAAGAACGGAAAAAAGGTGGTCAGAAATAGTATGAGGACAGATTATAACCAAACGTATTTTAGGCCACAAGAGATAGACGCCGATGCACCGGATAAAATTCAGTTGATTAATGAACACTTTATCAATAAAGTTGATGATACTGAATATCCGTGTCTGGGTGCGAAGTCTGCCCTCCATACCCAGCACTACCGATTTGGGAATTACGGATCGATGGGCAGTAAGGAAACCACGCATTCATTAGGACAAGATCTTAAAACGTATATTAAAGAAACGATTGAAGCCGACAGTCAATACATGTCCATGATCGCTATTTTCTCCGATGAAGTAAAAACGGAGTTGGATTTTGAGCAAAAGTTGTGGACGCAACTGCAAAAGCTACATGATAGTGAAAAAGATCATACGGATTGGGATCCGAACGTAGCGAGCGATCCGGCAAGTGATGATTTTAGTTTTAGTTTTGATCAGACGGCTTTTTTTGTTGTGGGCATGCACCCACTTTCCAGTCGGAAGGCTAGACAGCTCGATTTCTGTGCAATGGCTTTTAACCTGCACAGACAATTCGAACAACTACGTGAAGGCGATCAGTATGAAAAAATGAAACAGGTAATCCGTGACCGTGAGATAAACTATCAGGGGTCGATCAACCCGATGTTGAGAGACTACGGTGAAGGTTCGGAAGCGGCTCAATACAGCGGCCGGGAAGTTGATGACAACTGGAAATGCCCTTTTCATCCCTAGCAAAAATCCAATGAATTATTACTTAACAACCTTAAATAATGACGACAAGAATCGAAAAGCAAACTGGTGCAGCTTTCCAATTAAAAGCTGGGGAAAAACTAAAAGTAATCGACCCGCTCGGTGAGCAAGTAAGTGATATGGTGCTTTTTAGCGCAGACGATAAACGAGAAAAAATATCCTCGGGAAAAACATTAGATTTTGAGAATACAATACTCATTACCAAAGGTCATCATCTCTGGAGTAATAGAGGTCGGCAGATGATGGAAATACTAGAAGACACCAATGGCCGTAATGATTTTCTTCTGGCGCCTTGTAGTCCGGAAACTTTTCAAATTCTTTATAACAACCCGGACTATCATCCCAGTTGTTTTGAGAACCTATATACCAATCTTGCTCAGTTCGGCATTGAGCCAGACGACATCCCGACGGCTTTCAATATTTTTATGAATGTGCAGTTTGCAGCAGATGGCGAGCTGTCGGTAGATCCCCCACTGAGCAAGGCGGGCGACTACCTGCTATTCGAAGCGAAGATGGATTTAATCGTTGGTTTAACAGCCTGCTCGGCAGAACAATCAAACAATTATTCATTCAAACCGATCGAATACGAGATTGTCGGTCAACGTTAATCTCTTTCGATTGATACCCGCGTTCTGCTTAGTGCTTTTGGATAGGTTTTCTGAATAAAATCGATCATATTTTCACGGACATAACAATGCAAATCAAATGCCTGCCCGGAATTTCTAGAGCTCATCAGGCAGCGGATTTCCATTCATCAGCCTTACTATCAGCGTTTGACTGAAAAGTAGATATTTCGTATGTTAACTTATAGACCAACACGACCCGACTTTGAAAGTTTAAAAAAACTTGAGAGATATTAAATACCATTCAAATGGATTTCATTAAATTTATAGGATAAATCAATCTGAAATATCTAAAAATAGAAGCATGAATACATTTTCAATAAAAGCTTTTGGAACCGAAGCCCCTGAAGCTGATTTAGAACAATTGAATATCGACCGAAGAGAAGCTACGGATAAGGATGTCGAAATTGATATTTTGTATTGCGGAGTTTGTCACTCCGATTTACATACGGCCCGCAACGAATGGCACGGCACGGTATACCCGAATGTTCCGGGACATGAAATTGTAGGACGGATCACCAAAGTTGGCGATGGTGTCACGAAATTTAAAGTTGGTGACCTTGCTGCCGTAGGTTGCATGGTCGATAGTTGCCGTGAATGTGAATACTGTAAAGAAGGACTGGAACAATATTGTGAAGAAGGAAATATACAGACCTATAATGGAGCCGATAAGCACTTAAACAAGCAAACCTTTGGAGGGTATTCGGAACGCATTGTTGTAGATCAGGATTTTGTGCTACGGGTGCCGGAAAACCTTGATCCGGCTGCTGCTGCTCCACTTTTATGTGCCGGAGTGACAACTTGGTCACCTTTGAAACATTGGAAAGTTGGCCCAGGGAAACGAATAGGCATTGTAGGTATTGGGGGCTTAGGCCACATGGGTGTTAAATTAGCAAAAGCCCTGGGTGCGGAAGTGGTTGTAATTACGACGTCACCATCAAAAGTAGAAGATGCTAAGCGGCTCGGTGCAGATCAGGTAATCTTGTCGACCGACAAGGAGCAAATGAAAGCAAACAGGAATTCTTTGCATTTTATACTAGATTGTGTTTCAGCTGAACATGATGTTAATGCTTATTTACAGCTTTTGAAAACAGATGGCACGCTTGCCATTGTCGGTGCTCCGGAACATCCTTTACCAGTTGCTGCTTTTAGCCTTATTCCCGGACGTAAAAGCTTTGCCGGTTCAACGATTGGCAGCATTGCCGAAACTCAGGAGATGCTGGATTTTTGTGGTGAACATAACATCGTCTCAGACATCGAACTCATCAACATTCAAGATATCAATAAAGCTTATGAGCGGCTGCTGAAAGGCGATGTCAAATATCGTTTTGTAATTGATATGTCGAGCCTGAAAAACTAGAATGATTCTTAAACGGTCGGGACTAGACTAGGGTTTAGTCCTGATTCAACACTCGTTTTGCACTATCGGATGCGATCATAAAACGGAGAAAGAAATACGAATGAATTATTGCTAAACTGGTACTCTGTAAACTCTACCGAGAAGCCAGCCGCGCCTAGTAAGGAAAAGATATAATAATAAGGATGCTGGATACCCTGGTACAGGTCTCCAGCATCAAAGAGCTTAATTTCAAATAACGACTTGTTCATTTATATTTACATCATCTATGCTTACATCATCGACGGGTATATCCTTAAGAACACTTGTCCCGAAGTAGGGTTTTTGCCGTACAGGTTATCTAGCCTTGAATCTGCCTGATAGACATTGAGCTGCCCGCCTGCTGCTACCCGCACTTTTCCTAATGTGAGGACATCATAATGAGCACCCAAACTTAATGCATTAACCGGATAAAGATCATGTGTATCAAACTGCTCAGCATTCAACACTAGCTCTTCGCCTGATTTTTGAACCCACTCATAACGCGTATATAGCTCAAGTTTTCTTACACGGTAGGATGCTTCAAGCAAAGCCGCGTTCTCGCCGTCATGTCCTTCAGACTTATTAAGCGCCCAAAGTGCTGTTGCATTCAATGTTTTTTGTTCGCCTAAAGGGTGACTGTAAATTGCAGAGGCAATGGTTCTGTTAACATCTTTATGCCCATCTGTCGATTCAGGATTTTTAATCCAGCCGTGTGACACCTGAAAAGCCCAGTTTTCAGTCGGATTATAAGAAAGGCGACCACTATAAGAATCAAAACGTGGTTTGTCAAAGTCGAAGCGATTCTCATCAGGCTCTTTACCCGTAAAGGACGATGCTTCAATCTTAAATTTATCATATCTGAAACCTAATGTAGCTACCCCAAAGGTGATGTGTGTCGCATCATTCCAATGATGGCTAATCGGCGCGTCGGGATTCGAAAGAGCTGAAGGTCGGTGCATAAAAGCAACAGAACCTAATGCTGGTTCACCCGGATAACCAAGATAAACCGACAAATCAGACTTTTCTGACAACGCATGGGTATAACCAATGGCAAGGGCACTAAAAAGATCATGCGGATGCTGTTTATCCACCAAAGGCACGCCCTTCCAACTTTCGCCAGTTTGGAACAAAAGCGGGTAACCTGCACCGCCGTCAGTTAGCCTGTCGAACGATAGCATAATATCAAAGTTAAAGAGCCCATTTTTTCCTACGCGTCGCTGACCCATGGCCATAAACCAGTTGGGGGCGCTGAATTTCTCGCCGCCTCGGCTTCCATTATTTGCAAGATCTGTTTTGATATAACGTGGAGCAATATTACCATGTAGCATATACATCCATTTCTTCGAGTGAAGCATTACACCGTACATCGGTGATGCATCAGGGAGCCAGGCTGTTCCGGAACCATTCCTGCTCATTGGCAAATTTAGAGAATAGGCATGTCCCATCGGTACATCTAAATGTCCGTGCACGGAACTCGTGTCGTGCAACTGGTGTTCGTTGTGTTCTTGCTTATGGTTTTCTTGCCCGTGCTGATGCTGCGCAAACACGGACTGGGTAGCGAATAAAAATGCTCCTATTAAAACGATGTTAAACTTCATTACTTATTAGATTATTTCTCCGCAAAGGTAACCGATAAGCATGATGAACATTTACACCATTTCCTGAAAATGTTGTAGAATTTTGTTGTTGACTTACCTTTTCGACCGCATTCCCTTGAGTTGTTTCAGGCTTTCGTCCTCTTGAAACTTCTCGTATTCTGATGAACCTTTTGCTATGAGGGCAATTTTTCCCTCTGAATCGTGGTGAATCCCCCAACCATAGCGTTTTACTAAAGGGGAGCAACGCAAACAAGCCTGGCCTTTTGAAAAAAACTCAGCTCTCGCTTCGGAATATTCAGACTCTATCAGGTCATTCTTTTCGGCATAAGCCTGAAAAACAACATCATCGGATGTATGTTGATAGGGATTTTTACTAATTATATCATAATGGATATTAGCGATCGAACGCTTATCGCCTTTTTTAGGCGGAACTTCCGAGTTTGAAACGGGACAATCTTCTGCGACTGCAATAAAGGCATCCTGGTAGTTGGTGCTATGTATTTTCATAGGTAATTAAAACGACTCTGGCTCAAGGGCAACTGAATCCGTCGTATCCATTGTACTCGTATCCACCATGCTTGTATCCATGTCCGTATTATCCATATTGTTCATGTCATCATTCATCGTGTCATTATTGGTATTTGGGTTTCCACAAGCGTGAACAACCAATCCTATAGCCAGAACCCCAACAAATTTAAATAACTTTTTCATTTCGTTGAATTTTTGATTTATAGTGTGTTAACAAGTATAAACCGCTTTGGTTTAAAAAAAATCGAACAATTTCCTATATTAAAAGTTTATAAACCAGAAACAAAGACAATGGAAAAGATACTTGAAGAGATAAAAGAATTCGCAGATAAGGCTCATGGGAATCAACTACGAAAATACACTCCCGACCGATACATTGTGCATCCCGTACGTGTTATGTTGCTCTGTAGGGAGTACACAGAGGATATCCCTATTTTAGCTGCAGCCCTTCTACACGATGTTTTGGAAGATACATCGATCACGGAACAGGAAATGAAAGACTTCCTTATCAGCAAAATGGAGTTAGAGAATGCAATAAAAACATTGAAGTACGTTATTGAACTTACGGATGTTTACACGAAAAAAGATTACCCACAACTAAACCGCAAACAGCGAAAGGCAAAAGAATTCCAACGTCTCAAACAAATCAGTGGTGAAGCACAGACCATTAAATATGCGGATATCATCGACAATTCCAAAGAAATCGTTGACCATGACCCCAGCTTTGCACCTGTCTTTCTTTCGGAATACAAAAGCCTTCTCAAAGACTTAACGGAAGGAAACCGAGAACTTTATGACCGTGCGAAAGAGACGGTCAATGAAGCAATGCCTTAACGTAACACCACCCTAAATTAATTTTGGCAACTTAACCTTAAGCATGAAAATAGACCTTAAAATTCTAAAAACAAGCGAAACAGCTCAGTTCGAAAGTTTAATCTCCATTTTCCATACCGCTTTCAATATGCAGCCTGATGAAGAAGCAAGTACAGCTCATTTGCATAAGCTGTTGCGCAGAGATTCCTTTTTGGTGATGGTGGCCACTGCTGATGATGAAGTGATTGGCGGATTGACCATTTATCTATTGGATCAGTATTATTCTGAAAAACCGCTGGCTTATATCTATGATTTTGCAATCATGGAAAAATACCAAAGAAAGGGCATCGGAAAGCAATTAATGGACTTTGCAAATGCTTATTGCAAAAAGATTGGTGCTCAGGAAGCTTATGTTGAAGCTGGACAAGCAGATATAAATGCAGTCTCTTTCTACCGAGCCACGAAGCCTAGCAAAGAAGAAGAAGTCCTACACTTCAGCTATGACCTTGAGAACGACCAAACCTGACAACTACTTTATAATCGCCATCATCGGGATAAAATGAATTAAGGAAAGGCGGTAGATACAGTGTCCCGAATAAATTAATTATAAACGAAAGATTGATATCGAAAAACTATCACCACTGAAGATGACCTCTCTTCCAAAAAAAGAAAGCAAGTAAACATATTAACGCGATGAGCGCGAGTACAGAAAAACCCAGTTTCATATCAAAATTATTCTTTATGAAATAAGGTTCTCCATTATGATCAATAAACCCAACAAATTTGTTAACTCCCCGTGAATGTGTAGAATTATTCTCATAAAAGTAAACATCAATTATATCACCGATCTTCAAATCATCGATCGTTTTAAGTGTGGGCTCACTATTTGGTTCGTAAATCTCAAATAGATAAGGATATGAATCGATAATCAGATATCGATATTTACCTTTATCCCGGTTAGGTAAATCGTTATATTCTATATCTAAATACTCAATTACTCCCGAAGTTTTATTAAAGTCTGTTTTGTCTTTAGAAATTTGCAACATGTAATAGATTGTCGCAACAGCAAGAGAAAGTGCTATCAATAGAATTTTACGCACAGAAGGTGTCATAGGGTATAGGTTATAATTAGTAATTTTTCAATAATATAAATCTAAAAATAGGTATTGTTTTCCTGAAACTAAAAAATAAATGTCATACTTGAAAAGCTCGCTACTCCAGCAATTTTACAATATCATCTACCATCAAATCCACCGATGTCAATCCCCCACCGGAATTGGATCAATTTATTTTCAATTTCATTGCGATTGGCTTTTTTTATTAAGGCCGAAACTGTTGAACCCGATTCCATTTTTCCTTATAACTGAAGGTGTCAATAACGCTTGAATCGGTTGCGTTCGGAATCGTTACTTTTCCATCCAGATCCAGTTGAGTTTCATTTACTTTATAGAGAATATCATAGGTACGTCCGACCATCCCCGGGTTAATCGCCACTTGAATGGTTTCTGAATAAACCGAGTCATTCTTAAGTTGGTAAGTCCCTTTCATCGTCTGAAAAACTTTACCAGGTCCAGTACTTACAAAAGCCTGAAAATCTCCGTTGTCAAGATATTGCTTCAACTGAACAATATTATTAATATTTGCTTCGTGACCATTGTTTACAGCTTTTCCTAATTGCCACATTCCAACGATTGAATTATTTTCTTTTTGTTGAGCCAGTATGAAGGTCGAGAGCAAGAGCCCTAGAGCCAAGATTAAAAAGGTCTTTTTCATATAATCGATTAGTGTCAATAAAAATAGGAAAAAAATAAATTCGTTAAGCAAAAAAGGTACATTTTATTACCTTTGTCCACCAATTAACCGGAGAACCTCTTTCAAAGGGCTATGGATCTAAAATGCTTTGTCTGTATAGCAAACGTTCTCTTATGATAGTTGGAGCCAAGGCTCTGTCATTTTTTTAAAATCCCCAAACTATATGAATTGGATTGATACAATCATTTTCATTGTCTATTTTATTGTTATGCTCGGCGTGGGTTTCTTTTTCTCTAATAAGAACAAGGATGAAAAAGATTACTTTGTTGGCGGCGGTAAGATGAAAAGCGGCCATGTAGGGCTTTCTGTCGTCGCCACCGATGTCGGCGGTGGCTTTTCCATCGGCCTTGGAGGCGTAGGCTTCACGATGGGCCTCTCCGGCTCCTGGTTGCTTTTTACCGGACTCATCGGTGCCTGGGTCAGCGCAGTTATCTTAATCCCCCTCGTATATAAATGGCAAGCACAGCATGGCAAACATTTCCTGACTATGGCGCAGGTTTTCGGCTTTCTTTATAACCGCAAGGTGGCGGTCGTAGCAGCCATTATATGTATCATCGGCTATACAGGTTTTACCAGCTCGCAATTCCTTGCAGGCGCCAAGCTAACTTCCGTCACCTTCCCTTCCATGGGGATCGATAATATGCTTATCATCATGGGGGGTATAGCGGTCGCCTATACCATGCTTGGTGGCATGAAAGCTGTGATTTATACCGACATGATTCAGTGGATCATCCTCTTGGCCGGACTGATGCTCGTAGCGGTACCCTTAACCTGGGTAGCCTTGGGTGGTTACGAGGGTATCATACCTTATCTTTCGGCCGATATGCTATCCTTAACAGCGAATCTCGAATGGCAGCATATCGTCAACTGGAGTGTTACCATCATACCGATCTGGTTTGTAGGGATGACCTTATACCAACGGATTTTCGCTTGCGAAAACCAGAAAGAAGCCCAAAAAGCATGGTATATAGCTGGTATACTCGAGTGGCCCTTTATGGCCTTTACCGGTGTCTTATTAGGGATGCTGGCCAATGTTGCTATCCAACAGGGCGTTGTGCCTGTCGAAGGCGGTGCCATTACCGATAGCGAAATGGGTATGCCGCTTCTGATACAAAGCATCCTACCGACAGGTCTTACAGGTGTCGTAGTTGCAGCCTATTTCTCAGCAGTGCTGTCGACCGCCGATAGCTGTTTAATGGCTGCTTCGGGGAGCTTTGTAGGCGACTTGATTCCCGAAAGCAAGAAAAACGAAAAAACCATTGTCCGCTTTTCGCAAATTGCAACCTTGATTTTTGGCGTATTTGCTATCTGGTTGGCTTTTAGTATGGAAAATGTACTTTCCTTAATGCTCTATGCCTATGCATTTATGGTGTCCGGCCTGTTTACACCGATTATAGCCGCCATGTTTTTGAAAAGGGTTTATTCCGAAGCCGCTCTAGCTGCTATGATTGTTGGTGGTACAGTAACTATCACGCTGATCATTTCAGGCGTCGACCTACCCTATCAGCTTGATGCCAATGTCTTTGGTTTAAGTTCTTCGGCCATCATCTATGCGCTGGTGCACTGGACCCTATCGGCCCGATCGCGTCAATTAATGCCCGATCGTGTCAATTAATTTATAATCCTTGACATATAAATTGGAAATTCTATATTTGCGGAGTAAGAAAATGAACGTAAAATGAAAAATACCTTTGTAAAAGCTGGTCTGGCCCTGTTGATATCAGCAAGTATGATGGCATGTAATAATCAGGGAGCCCCAGCGAATACAGCATCAAACGACAGTTTAGCAACAAATAACAAAGTTCTGACAACCGAATCCATTGTCTATGTAAATTCAGATTCTTTGTTGAACAACTACGAATATTTCAAGGATGTAAGAACCCGATTTGAGGAAAAAGCAAAGAAAGCGCAAGCCGATTTGCAATCAAAAGGAACGGCATTTCAACGTGAAGTAGCGGATTACCAAAAGAATGCCGGAACCATGACTGCAGAGCAGCGTGCCAATACCGAAGAAAGACTGGCCCGCAAACAAGAAGAATTAGGTCGCTTGAACCAGAACGCAAGCAGCTCTTTGGCTCAGGAAGAAATGGAAGAAAACGCTAAATTGTACGAAAAAGTTTCCACATATTTAAAGAAACACTCAAAAGAAAAAGGATACAAATTCGTATTGACCTACTCTACCTCGAACCCAGCTGTGCTTTATGCTGACGATGCTTTGGAAATTACCAAGGAAGTCGTTACCGGATTAAACGCTGAATACGAAAAAGAGCAGAAAGAAAAGAAATAATTGCTAGGGAATAAGCAAGATGACAGTCGACCGTTGTAAAATGGTCGACTTTTTTTATTTAAAGGTTATTTGTTCAATGGCTGTGCTTAAGCACCCGATCAATAAATTCATAGGCTTCAAAACGAACTTTAGGTGGAAAATCATGCTCTGCATCCGGATAACGAACCTGTAATTGATCAAAGGCATTTGCTGTCTTATATGCTTCTGTAATCAAGGGCACCCCAGCCTTCACTCCCTCAACATCAAAGTTGTGATCGTTAACCGGTGAGTTTGAAAAGAAAGCCCGGGGGGCTAACGTGGCAATTACTTCATCAAAATCGAAAGGAAAATCGTCACCGTTTGTACTATACTTGTCACCGATTAATGGCATATAGCGTTTTTGTGCCCATGGTTTTATCCTGTCGGCAGTAGCTCCCCCATTATAATAAGCCATTTTAGTCCAGCCGCAACTCGTTACCACCACTTTCAACCGCGGATCAAAAGCAGCGACAAATATCGAATTATGTCCGCCGAGCGAATGCCCGATCACCCCAATTCGCTCCGGATCAACAAAATCCAATGATTGTAGCAGATCCACACAGCGCATGTGGTTAACAATTGCTTTCATTGTTCCCGATTGATAACGATCTGTATCAAAATTATAATCGAGCTGCTCGCCCATGCTCGGATAGTCAGGAGCAATCACCACATACCCACGTTCAGCCAGCTCTTTTGCGTGCGCGCGATTCTCCTTTGGACTTTCACCATCCACCAGCCTCTTGCCCAAATTACCTGTGCCGTGCAAAACTAGCATAGCCGCTATTTTATCCTTATCCGCTACATTCTTTTTTTCTTCAGCACCGACCGGAATATACAGATAACAAGTAGCCTCTTCATTATCGGTTACCTTCAGGGTAACCAGATAGCGAGTGTATTTGTCCGTTACCAGACTATCCCGAATTTGCAGATCAGCTGGTTTCATACTTGATCGTTCAGGTAATGGCCCCATCACCGCCTGCATACTATCCAACACGGTCTGCCGATCTAGTTGCAATGTGTGCCCTTTTCCTGATTCTGCGGGCGCTTGCACCGAAAGCTGCCCCCCAGAAATATCCGGTTGGGAGATGTTTATCATCATGAAGAAAAAAGGGATCAGCAATCCAAGTTTAGGGACATTCAATATTTTCATTATAAAAAATTAAGGTTCTATACGATTTTTAAATATAAACACAATATCTTTATTATTGTAATCGTTTCATTTAAAAGAATATAGAATGAAAAAGCTCGCCTACCTCCTATTAGCAGCATTCCTTGTTACTAATTACAGCATCGCCCAAACAAAATATCCAGAACCTGTTGTTACAAAAGTTTCAAAATCCGATCAGGATGATAAAGCTTTTATGCTGAACTATTATCAGCAGACCTTAGACAATCTTAATAAAAGTGTGGCCGGTCTAACCGAGGAACAATTGAACTTCAAACCAGCACCTGATCGATGGTCTATCAGTCAGTGCCTTGAACATATTGTGACAACTGAGAAGATGCTCTTCGAAATGACCAAAAAGGGAATGGAAGCTCCCGCGAACCCGGAAGATCGGGACGATATCAAAGTAACGGACGAACAGGTTATTGCCGGTATGACCGATCGCAGTCATAAAGCTCAGGCCCCAGAGCAGCTTCTCCCTGACGGCAAATACAAAGATGCACAAACAGCAATTGCCGATCTTGAAAAAGCAAGGAAGCCTATTTTAGAATATATTAATGCAGTCCCTCTAGACGAGTTACGTAACCATGTAGGCAAATCACCTATGGGCTCTTTTGATTCCTATCAGTCATTCCTGTATATCCCAGGTCATACCGCCCGGCATACCGCACAAATCGAGGAAGTAAAAGCGGACAATAACTTTCCCAAAATTAAGAAATAGACCGATCGTAATAATCTCGTTTATTTAGATTGCGTTTGCGCCGGCTTCTGCAACAGTATGATCGTTTTCTACGGTACTTCCGCTTACCCCAATCGCTCCTACAATTTCTCCTGACGCATCTTTAATCGGGATACCACCGGGAAAAGTAATCAACCCATTATTTGAGTGTTCGATGTTGTATAAAGAACCTCCCGGTTGAGATAGTTCTCCGACAGAACCAGTATTCATATCAAAGAAACGGGCTGTCTTTGCTTTCTTTATCGATATATCCAAAGAACCTAACCAAGCTCCATCCATACGAACAAATGCTACCAAGTTAGCGCCGGCATCGACTACAGCAATGTTCATCTTCGTTTCCAGTGATCTGGCTTTTTCTTTTGCAGTAGAAATTATTTTCTCTGCCTGGTCTAGTGTAATATTCATAATTTTCTATTTTTCCGTTTGTATTTACTGGTTAACAAAAATCACGCATGATGGTTTAATTTTTGATTTATAATCAATTCTTGTTCAATTCTTTCTTATTCAAAAAATTCTAAAGCTCACATTTCATTTTTTATCCGTTCCGCTGCTGCTCTGACGTGGACGTTACGATTTGTAATGCCAGCGGGCACCCTTGCACCACACATTTTCTAATCTTGTTATTAATAAAGCGTCCTTAAACAGTAGTTAACCTGTGGTTAAACAGTCTTTTTACCACAGGTTGACCACTGTTTGAGGACTGTTTGACCACTGTTAGACCACTGTTCAACTAGCAGAAGTGTTCCAGAAATCCAGTAGCATTTTAAAACGAATTCAGTTGTTTTTGCTTTGAGTGTAACGGGATTGTGGTTGTTTCTCCAAGCTATTTTCTCTATGTTTGATAGCCTTATGGCTTTGGGATATCGTAACGCATGATGCATTTTACCGAGAAAGTAGAATCTTTAAAAGCACGGATTATTGATCAGGTAAAACCGCTGATCCAGGAAGATTTTGTTTACCTGGACCTTCCCTATCATAATAATATCGGTGACACGCTTATCTGGGAAGGGACTCTGCAATTTTTTAAGCATATCCCTCATCGATGTACCTATAAATCATCTGTTGTAACATTCAAAGAATCAAGAATCAATCCTAAAGGCGGCACCATCCTGCTTCATGGTGGTGGTAATTTCGGCGATCTTTGGCCCGAGCACCAACGCTTCCGGATGGATATCATTCAGAACTATCCTTATCACCGGATCATTATTTTACCACAAACTTTCTTCTATGAAGATCAGGAGCTGATGAAGAAGGACGCCAAAATCATGGCACAGCATCCAGACCTCCACATCTGTGCGCGCGATGATAAATCGTTCGCCCTGCTTAGCGAGCACTTTAGCGACAACTATATCCTACTCGTGCCGGACATGGCCTTTTGTATACCTAAGCAAGTGCTGGAAAAATACCGTGTTAATGAAGAAGACAAAACGTTGATTCTGAAAAGGAAAGACAAAGAGCTTCCCGAGGGTAGCATTGAGAAGTTGCAGCCGGCCGGCAAGAACATTGAGATCCGCGACTGGCCTTCACTTGAAACCAGCGAACCGCCTTCAAAAAAGCTGTTCGCTATTTCAAACAATAAATACAGTTCCAGAGGTATGGTAGACTGGTACGCACACCATATTTTTAAAAACAAACTTCTCAAGATCGGTGTTGCTTTTGTCAGTCAGTATAAAGAAATTTATACAACCCGTTTACATGTAGCCATTTTAGCCGTTTTACTGCACAAGCATTGTTATTTTTTGGATAATTCGTATGGGAAGAACAGTACGTTTTACAGCACCTGGTTCAGCGATCTGGAAGGCATCAGCTTTATCAAATAAATCTTGTAGTATCTAATATTAGCCATGAAGGTTTCAATCATCATACCCGTTTTTCAAGTAGCAGACTTTATCGAACGTTCGCTCACATCAGCATTAAACCAAAGCTATGGAAATATTGAGGTCATCTTGGTTGATGATTGTGGAACGGATAATAGCATGGCTCTTGCCCGGTCAGTCTTAGACAAGCACCCCCGTGGCTCCTCGGCGTCAATTGTCGTCCATGAAAAAAACCGCGGCTTATCCGCCGCACGCAATACCGGTGTCGTGCACGCAACGGGAGACTATGTGTACTTTTTGGATAGCGATGATGAGATAACCAATAACTGCATCGAACTGATGATGGAGCCCATAGGAGAATCGGATCTTGACTTCGTCATTGCCGACTACGAAGTAGCCGGCTCCGATATACCTTATCCACCGCTCCGTCTGGCTCGGGGACCGTTGCGCTCGGACGAGCGGATTTTGTTGAGCTACCTGAATGAAGATTGGTACATGATGGCCTGGAACAAGCTGGTTAACAGAGATTTTCTACTCGCAAACAATCTCACCTTCAAAGAAGGTTTGATCCATGAAGATAATTTATGGTCTTTTCAGCTTGCCTGTTTAGCCGAATCAGCCTTCGTTATCAGCGATAGTACTTATATCTACCACATACAGGATGAATCCATCACTCAGAAACCTTCGCTAAAGAATTTTAAATCCTACTTGCGGATTATAGATAACATGCAGGAGTTTGTAGATAAAGACAATAAGCTAAAATCACATCTTGAAGTATACCAGTTTATCGAGCGATTGAAATCGTATTTCTTCTTTCGGATTGCGACGGCGGATATAGACGAGCGCTTCAAAATTGCCGCTTACAAGCATTTGCGAAAGGATAGTTATAAAAATGCGTTGCTTTACCTATCGAAACATAAATTTCTGAAATCAAAAGTAAGGATCAAATTCCACTCGCGGTTAATCATGCACTATTTAATGCCGGTAGACCGGGGTTATCAGAATTACAAGAAACTCGTGGTGGATGTTCATGGAGGTTAAGAAAGCGACTTCAGCATATAACCGCTGCCGTACACATTTTTTATAACTATACCAGGGTAATCCTTCAATAATTGCCGTACCCTATAAATTGCCGCGTCAAGCAGGTTATTGTATTTGTAATCATCCGAGTGCCAAATTTGCTTCAAGAGCACTTGCCGGGAAATAACCAGATCCTTTCTTTCCAATAAGAACTCCATTAATTTGGCATCCTTTTCACGTAAATTGTGTTTATCCGAACTAATCGTTAGCGTTTGCGACTGAAGCTGTATCTCATAAGCTCCTATTTTGTAGCTTTTAAGCTCTTTCGGCACACTCAATACATGCTGTATCAAAGCCAAAACCGCTTGTGGCAAGATAGGCTTAGGCATAAAATTTAAGCTGCCCAGTTCATAAGCTCGAATTTGGTTCTCGTCATTAAACTCCGTTCCCGTTATTAAGATAGCGGGTGTTGTCAGGTCTTTATCCCGAATCGTAGAAATAATATCAAATCCATTTTTATCTGGCAAAATAATATCCAGAAGAATCAAATCAGGCTTCTTCTCATTATACAAAGCCAAGCCCTCTTCTCCAGTCGTAGAAACAAACACTTCAAAGCCGTGATCTTCAAAGAATTCCTTCAATGGAACAGCCAGACCTAGATCATCCTCTATAAATAATATTTTCTTCCGCATCATCTATACCTGAAATATAATACAAATTTAGCAATAAAGAGTGCTTGGATTCAAATTCAACTTGCTAGAGGTAAACGCACCGAAAAGGTGGAGCCTACCCCAAGTTCACTATCAACGTTGATCGAGCCACCATGTTCCTCGACAACCAGCTTACAATAAGTCAGCCCTAGGCCAAAACCATTGGCGTTCGTCTGTTGAACATTAGATGAACGGAAGTAGCGGTCGAACACCTTAGTCACTTCAGCCTTTGCTATACCGATACCGTTGTCCTTCACCCGGATAAGCAAGCCCTCCTTGCCGTCCTGCACATCCACATCTATCTTCAGGTAATCTTTGGAATATTTAATCGCGTTCTCTATCAGGTTGTCCAGTACATTTGACATGTGCAAGAGGTCCATGGTAAAATACTCGAATTTACTGTTGAATTTAACATCGAGATCAATCTTCTTTTCGGGCGTTTCAGCGTATTTCTTCTTCACACGTTTAAAAAAGTCAGGCAGGTAAACCGAAACCCTGTTCAGAGCCAGATGAGGCTCCGTACCCTTACTGATGCTTTGGATACGCTCTGTGTATGCGGTTAGCTTGTTAAGCTCCAACAACGTGTTTTCAGCATATTGGCTTGCTTTATCAGGGTTCTCTTTTTTAAGATAATATGGGATGAGCGAAACCTGTGCTACCGCACTGGAAATCGGGCGCTTGAACTCATGGGTCAGCGTGTTGATGGACTCTTTCCTCATGGCTTCAACCTTTTCCTTCCAAAAGAATGTTCGAATAATGGTAAAAAGAAAAAAGACACAGAAGGAAATTAAAAGAAAAGACAATAATAACTGGAAGGCCATTCGTTTCAAAACAGCTGTTGATGTAGTTTCCGCATAGGCCCGGACTCCAATAGTTTCAAAAATATCAACAACAACCAGTTCAGATGACAACCATTTGCGAGAGGGAGAAGAAATACTACTCGAACTTCGTAACACTTTACCAGTTTTCAGATCTATATATTCGATTACTGTACGTGCCAACGGAAATTTATATCTCGTCAGTTCTACCCGAAAAAGACTATCGAGTTGCTGAACATTTAATGGTAGATCATCTTTTAATAGAAATTGAAAAAGCTTTTTCTGAGCATTAGGATCGTAACGATCGAAGGTCACTTGTAATGATGTATCAGCTGATCGTAGGGTTTTGGTAATATAACGCGATGTGTCCTTCGGATCCGTCAAACGCGAAAAGGCGATAGTTCCCCCCATTTGTTCATGTCTGCTTGATACCTCCTTCAATATTGCTGTTTCAATAGCTTTAGCAACAATTTCCGTGAATTGAACTCGATAAACCTGATTCATATTATGCACCCAGATGCCCTGACCAAATAAAATCGCAATTAAGATTGAAGTAACTATTATTCTAATTCGCTTATTTTCTACGTTCATACTCCAAAAAACTTCTCGTGGAACCGAAATAACGAATATAGACAATATTCAACTACTTTTTTATTAGCAATACAGCATTTTCAAAACATAATTAATAGCTGACAGCATATAATTCGATAAGAATTGAGCAAGAATTGAGCACTAGCAATTATCTAGCTAAGTAGCTCATAATACTTATTTTGATCCCGATAATCAATTAACTCAAAACTAAGACTAAGCAATGAAAAAGTATATCAAATTTATTATAATCTGTTTTGCAATAGCAATATCCTGTATTATAAACCTAGAAGGCGACGAAAAATATGAAAATTTTCTGCTTAAATTGGAAATTGTTGAAGCCTTAGCAGATTCCGAAAACCCTGAACCCTACTGTTATCATTTGGGCTCTCTAGATTGTCCTACCAGTACTATAAAGGTTAAATACGTTCTATAAATAATGAAAAGAGGCTTCCGAATCGTATTTAATTTATTCTTTGTGATTCTTCTACTTTCCTGCAACAAAGCAAAGAGTAAAAAGCTTATGCACTTTGATGATAAAATTCAACTTGCCGGTACTACTGTACCGATTACTGACATACATCTTAAATACCCTTTCCGGCTTCGACAAGGAGGATCTTTACTTTATATAATGGATCTACATCCAAAGGCACATTATGCTCATGAATTTGCATATCCTTCTTTAAAACATAAAAATAGCTTTATGAAATATGGTCAGGCTCCTAACGATTTTTTGGATGCAGAAAACATTCGGTTGGATGAACATGGAATTCTTTGGTCGTTAGATGCCAACAAACAAAAACTAGTTTCTTTCTCTAATGGTTTTACGGAACCAGACAAAACAATCTTATTGGACGATGATCTCATTCGTGTACTCGATTTCGACTTCTTGAATGATTCAACATTCATTGTACCAGACTATACAGGAGAATACCGGATTAATCTCATAAACCATGAAGGGAAGATAATTGATCGTGTCTTTAAGATACCTGCAAGCGATGTTTTAGAAACCAAGACTCCTCAAGTTGCTTTAGCCCAAGCCTGGCGTTCGTTTATAGATTATAATGCTGAACATGGTATCCTTGCGATGGTTAGTCAGTTAGGCCAAGTGTTGGAAATCTATGATCTAAAAAAGAAAAGAACGATCAATATAGTAAAAAACGAAGAACCAGAGTTCATTGTAAAAGGAGGCCATGCTATCCCCAACGGCATAATGGGTTATAGTGATGTGTACGTAGGAAACGAAAGTATCTATGCATTATTTTGGGGTCATTCTTTTGAAGACATTAAACGAGGAAAAGTGACACACGAAGGCGGAAACAGCATACACGTTTTCTCTCTTGACGGTACGCCAAAGATTGAATATAAGTTAGACTCTTATATCACAGGTTTCCATATCAACGAAAAAGACAAATATATCCTAGGTCTTGACGTAAATAGTAATCAACCTTTAAAAAAGTTCAGATATGACTAAAAAAGCTACACTATTACTTTTAACATTTTGTGTCATCATTGGCGCTTGTAATCGAGAAAACAAAAAAGCCGAAAAAATAGTATCCGAGTGGATGGGGAAAACAATTCAGATACCGGAAGATATCGATGCTTACTCTTTGAACAGAGACACTTTTATGAGTTCCTCGAATGCTAATTATAAAGTATTCTTATATACCGATTCTACCGGTTGTACCAGTTGTAAACTACGATTGCAAGCATGGAAAAATTACATCCAAGAAGCTGATTCCTTGTTTGGAGATGAGGTTGATTTCCTCTTCTACTTCAAACCACAAAACGAAAAGGAACTACAACATTTAATTCTCCGTGATAAATTTGACCCTATTATTTATATGGACAGAGCCGGCAAATTACAGGAGCTAAATTCCTTCCCTTCAGAAATGGAATATCAATGTTTCCTCTTAGATCGCGAAAACAAAGTAGTGTCAATAGGCAACCCCACACTCAATCTAAAGATTTGGGAATTATATAAACAAATTATCAACGAATAGGGTGACCAGGAATAGAACCTTTTTATGTCAAAAATAAAATCGGTACTAAGACCTATCGGTTTCTACCTTTCGCTCGCGATTATAACCATTTTGATTGTTGTGTTGTTACGTGTATTTGTATTCTCAATATACACCATACCTTCCAACTCCATGTCTCCTACACTTATGATAGGAGATAAAATTCTTGTCAACAAACTACTGTTTGGAGGTAGGATTATCAATCTATTTAATTCGAATCCCGAGAAATCATTGATCCGTATAAAAGGGATGAGAAAAATCAAACACAATGAGTTAATAGTATTTAATTTTCCACATCGAGATACCTGGGCAAAGATCGAAATGGACTTAAATCGCTATTTCATTAAACGATGTATTGGTTTGCCTGGCGACACGATTGAAATTATAAATGGCTTTTTTAAAATTCATGGAAAAATGGGATCATCAGGATTAACCTCATCCCAAGAGAATATTAGCTTAATGTCAGATTTAGACTTGAAAAGAATGGAGCGTATATACACAACATTCCCCTATGATTCTGTTTACAATTGGAATATCAAAGATTTCGGCCCCCTATATATTCCAAAAATTGGGGATAGCTTGCAAATTGATTCTCGTAATTACATTCTTTATAAAAAACTGATCGAAGACGAAACCGATCAGAAGCTTTCCATGGAGGCCGGTGAAATCTATCTGGATACTCAGAAAATCGATCACTTTGTATTCAGCCGAAACTATTATTTTTTAGCTGGCGACAACGGGTTAAACTCCCAAGACTCACGTTATTGGGGACTTCTGCCTGAATATTGTATCACGGGGATCGCAACAAGGATTTGGAGTTCAAAAAATCCAGCAACTGGAAAACATAGGTTTGAACGGATTTTAAAAAGAATCGAGTAAATGTGGACGCCAAATTTAAAACTTATACTTAGCTATATATGTACAACACCCTTAATGTTATTGTTATGTACAGTTTTCGTAGTTGATGATTCCATAACTCAAGGAATTGTTATTGGTCAAACCTTTTGGTTCTACAAAACCTTGCCAGCTGTCGCTTTAGCTACCTTTTGTTCCTATCTGATCAACAAAAATCCTATCGGGTTTTCCATAGTCGATGGCTTGTTTTTATTATTTATGATATCGGGAATAGTAATAACCTGGTTTCCAGCAAGAGAGCTGACACCGATCACGCAGACACTATTCAATGTTTTGATCTTATATTTCCTTATTAAGATACAGCTATCTCAAGTTCATAATTCATCTGTAATCTTGATAGTTTGTTTTTTATTATCAGGATTTATTGAAGCGGTCTGGGGTCTAAGACAGCTATATGGATTCACTCATTCCCAACATTCGCTGTTCAAAACTACAGGATCATTTTATAATCCTGGGCCTTATGCAGGTTATCTGGCAATGATAGCTCCCATGGCATTACATTTTTTTCTACGCGGAAACAATGCATTAAATGGAAAAATTACAAGAAACGCAATATTAGCAATTGCAGCCACATCATTTATATCTATCGTAATTATTCTCCCTTCCACAGCTAGCCGTGCTTCGTGGCTTTCCGCAATCGCGGGATGCCTAGCTGTTATGATTTTTAATAATCGACAGCTAATTAATCTCTTTGCGACAGTTAAACGGAAAAAAATTGCCTTTATTTCCTTTATTGGACTTATGGCTCTCACTGTTGCATTTTATAGTCTCTATGTCTTCAAAAAAGATTCAGCAGACGGTAGATTCCTGATCTGGAAAAATACAATCGAACAAATTAAAGACAATCCATTTGGTGTTGGTATAGGATTCTATGCAGGAAGCTATGGTAAATATCAAGCAGAATATTTCGAAAACAAAAATGGAACGGAACAAGAAGAAATGATTGCAGGTGTTCCTCAATACGCATTCAATGAATATCTTCAGATATGTGCGGAGTGGGGAATTTTTCCCTTTTTGCTTTTCCTTACAATTTTAGCTCTCTCCATTTCTTCGGCTATTAAGAACAAAAAGATAGCACCGTTAGGTGGTTTGATTTCTTTATTGGTGTTTGCGGGTATGTCCTACCCTTTTAGTCTAATGCCATTTGTTATTTCCCTTATCGTCCTGATCGCTATATGCAACTCTTCAGAAGACTACGAAAGTATCAATAAACCGATCGCACGAGTTCCTGTATTTTTGTTTTACATTTCTGCATTTTGTTCGACTGTATATATTGCTGCTCAGCAGAAGGAGATATATGAATCTTATCAAGCATGGACAAAGTCTCGTTACCTATACAACACAAAATCTTATGAAACAGCAGAAAAGTCATATTCAGAAGAATATGAGGCTTTAAAACACAATGTAGAGTATCTTTTTGAATATGGTCATATACTATCCAATATAAAAGACTATCGTACTAGCAATTTAATCTTAGGAAGAGCTAAGGAGCGCAGTTGCGACCCCATGATATATAATATTTTAGGAAAAAATCATCAAGCATTGGGAGAATATGATCAGGCTATTGAACATTATTTATTTGCAATGAACTTGGTTCCTCATAGGTTGTATCCATCTTATTTGTTGACACGATTGTACATAGAAATCAATGATTTGGAGAAAGCAAAAGAAAGTGTACAGAACCTATTAGATACGAATATTAAGATTACTTCGCCTGCAACCGAACAAATGAGAAACGACATGAAAAACGTTTTAGATTCGCTTGAAAAAACTACTTCCAGATCCACAACCAACGACTTTGTCGATGGTTGTGAAAATTGTTTTTAGAATCTTCAAATTAAATATCATAATCGTAAACCAATAAATAGTTCAAATCTTCTAATGGATCCCAAGTTATAATTCTCTTTCTCTCTTCATCAATTACACAAGTCATAATATTATTATCAAATTCCAACAAAACTTTAGGCTTTAAATCCCAATCATAAACTTCCATCAGGAAGTCGAAATGCCTTTTGCCCATGTTCATTGGAAACGGCTGCAATGTTTTAAATTTATATCCGGAATACTGTGCAAAGACATTTTCCGCACTAGCATAAACGTATACGTACTGATAAATATTATCATATAAACTCGAGTTAAAATTATTCGGCCTTTCTTTTGTCATAGAAACAACATTTGTTTGAAAAAGGCCTCTATCATCAGATTGATTAGCGGTTATTCTATTTATGAAATTGTGTCCAGTAACGATTCTATTGCCATAATTAGCAAAATGGAAAAAATCCATAGACTGACTATATTCACCGCCTAAATAGCTCTCAATTCCCGTGTCGAATTGTATTGTATCGACTATGCTCTCCTGATTCAGGTTATATGATACAACCTTGTTATCTACTGATAAATAAAGAAGGACAGAATCATTGACAAAACTCAATTCCTGAAGAGGGAACTTAGTAGGTTCATTCATATTCTTTCGTTCAACAAGTTCAGCAGACTCATTAGTAATATTATACAAATTGATATTCCGAGTTCTTTGATCGAAAACAGCAAAATGTTCGTTGTCAACACTACGGGAAATACGAGGTGCAAGATACTCATCTTCACTTTCTCCAAATGAGCCAAAACTGTAAAGGAAGTCTAGTGTTTCGATAGAATACACATAAAAACAATGTGAATCAGGAATTCGATCGTTTTGAATAATCAAAAAATCGTCATATATAGTCATATTTACAGGTTTTATTACCTGATCTATTTGCTGCTTTTGAGCAGTTAATGTAATATGCCTTGGAAACTCTTTCGTTTCCCTAGTTTCGCTATTGTTACATGAGAATAGTAACACAAGTCCTATTATAAATAAATATAAATTACGCATATATTATATAGTAAAATTTAAATTTAAGGGAGCTTTTGCTCCCTTAAATCAGATCAACAACCCCAAGAATCACAACTCGAAAAATAGCTTGTATAAGTACAATCACATTTTAATATTTCTTGAGTTCCCCATCCAACATCTTTGCATCCGTTCGGGCAATCGGCACCTTCACCATTGGCCAAAGCCTCTATATTATTCATAGTCAAGGCAGATGTTTCATTGGCACCAATGCCAACATTTAAGTTTAATGCCATTACGGCGGCAAATGCTGTAGCAGCTACAGCTCCCAAAATTTTCTTTTTCATTTTTTCTTACTTTTAAAATTATTCATTCTGCTTATTTAACTGTGTCTCTATCTACAGTCAATCTTTACATTTTAAATTTATGCTTCCGTATATTCCTCCTTTCTTTTTTGGTATTTCAAACGAGTTTTAAAAGAGCGACCACTTAAAAAGGGTTTAATTCAACTCTCTCCTTAAAGTTGCTTTAAACATGTAATAAAGATATTACCTAATCATCCGTTTTCTTCAATAATCGAGATACTCAATTCTTTCTGAATTCTTTTTCAATCCCCAATCCCGGAAAAGTTGGGTCTAATATTTACCCCAATAGAGACAATATTTCGAGAAAGAATTGAGTAAGATTTCACTATTTATATTCTTTTGTTCATCGTTCGCTAGGCAGTAGATTTACAAAAAAACGTTTTGCCAATTCTTATGACCGAAAATATTATAACGAAATGCCTTTTAGTTACTGTTGTTTTTTCAACGGTTTTCTTTTCCTGTTCAAATTCAAAAAACAAGGATGAAAACGAGAATACGGAGAACATCGTCCTACCAGATGCCGATAATCTTGTTAAAGTAAAAACAGTTGAAATCAAAGATTTCAATAGGGATATTGTTTCGAATGGTATTGTGTCCGCAGCAAAGAAAGCTGACTTGAGGTTTGAACAGCCAGATGTGATTGAGCACATATATGTCAAAAATGGTCAGCGGGTAGCTGTCGGACAGAAAATAGCAAGTCTCGACAGGTTCAACTATCAAAATGAACTGGATCAGGCTTCAGATGCTTTAAAACAAGCGCGACTGGAATTACAGGATGTTTTGATCGGTCAGGGCTATACGCTGGAAGACTCCGTCAACGTTCCCAAAGCAATTATGGAGTTGGCAAGGGTTCGTAGCGGATATGATAAGTCTATTATTCAATTTCGGCTTGCTGACCACAACCTAAAGAACACCGTACTTTATGCGCCTTTTTCAGGTATCATCGCAAACCTCTTTACACAGGAACATAATATACCCGCTTCAGATGAACCGTTTTGTACGGTTCTGGCAACGGGCAGTTTTAACGTCGATTTCAGCGTACTGGAAAGTGAATTACAGCTTATTCAAAGTAATAATAAAGTACGCGTAATGCCTGTCTCTTATAATGGCAAAGTAGCTGAAGGAAGGATAACGGAAATAAACCCCCTGGTCGACAAAAACGGCATGGTGAAAATTCAAGCTGGTATCTCGCAAACTGGAGGCATGAAGCTGTATGATGGAATGAACGTGAGGGTGCAAATTCAGAAACTGCTAGCCAAACAGCTGACAATACCCAAGGAAGCATTGGTGTTGCGAAATAATAAAGAAGTAGTTTTTACCTACGAAAATGGTAAAGCACAGTGGAATTATGTGACGGTCGGCGGTGAGAACGCTTCTGAATACATGATCGCTGAAGGCTTGAACGAAGGCGATCAGGTAATTTATGACGGTAACGTAAACCTGGCGCATGAGACAGTGGTAAAAGTAACGGAATAAAAAATGGTTAGACACCTGATAAACAGACCTATTGCTGTATTTATGGCGGTCACGGCTTTTTTCATTATAGGCATGATTACCTATATGAATGTTCCGGTTTCATTATTGCCTAATATACCAATCCCAGAAATTACGGTGCAGGTTTCTGGAAACAACATCTCTGCGCGTGAGCTTGAAAATTCGGTTGTATCCCCAATAAGACGCCAGCTGCTGCAGGTAGGCAAGCTACAAGACTTGAGAACCGAGACGCGAGACGGGAACTCAGTTATTAAGCTTAATTTTAAATACGGGGCTGATATTGACTTAGCATTTATTGAAGTCAATGAAAAGATTGATGTGGCGATGAATTATATTCCACGTTCGATTGACCGGCCAAGAGTGGTAAAAGCCAGCGCTACAGATATTCCGGTATTCAAACTGAACCTGACGCTGAAAGAGGATTTACCCTATGGTGAGCATAACATGGCCTCTTTTCTGGAATTGAGTGAACTTTCTGAATCAGTCATCAGAAGAAGAATCGAACAGTTACCGGAAATATCCATGGTTGACATGACGGGTCTGGTAAAAAAGCAGGTAAGCATTATACCTGATAAGCAAACCCTGGCAATATCAGGAATCACGTATGCAGACCTGGAAAATAGCCTGCTCAATAACAACATTGAGCCGGGAAGCATGAAGATTAAAGACGGGCATTATGAATATAACATCAACTTCTCATCTCTGTTGCGGACAGTCTCTGATGTTGCAAATATTTACATCAAAAAAAATGAGAAGATCTATCAGTTTAAGGATATAGCTCAGATTAAGGAGGTGCCGATTCAGGAAAAGGGTATCTCTTTTTACAATGGGAAGCGTGCGATAGTTCTGGACATCATCAAGCAAGCGGATGAGAATATGGCTACCATGCAGGAAGGTTTGAGCGATGTCGTCGACCAACTTCGGCTGAATTACCCTCAGATTGCTTTTGATATTTCTCAAAACCAAACCGAGTTACTGGATTATACCATTTCAAATCTGCAACAAAACCTTATTCTCGCATTTATTTTCGTGTGTCTGGTATCCATATTTTTTCTAAGCGATATCCGTGCGCCGCTTATTATCGGAATCAGTGTGTTTGTTTCACTTATTATTGCATTTCTCTTTTTCTATCTGTTCAATATTTCGTTGAATGTGGTTTCGCTTACGGGGTTGATTCTGGCTCTAGGAATGATGATTGATAATTCGATTATTGTTACGGACAACATCGGCCAATATCAAAAAAAGGGCTTGACACTTGACGATGCCGTTGTAATGGGAACGAACGAGGTTATCGCGCCAATGCTGAGTTCTGCATTGACCACCATATCGGTATTCATGCCCCTGATTTTTCTAAGTGGTATTGCAGGAGCGATTTTTTTTGATCAGGCATTTTCGGTTGCTGTGGGACTGATGGTCTCCTATCTGACGGGGATTATGTTTGTACCGGTTTTGTACAAAACGGTTTACTCCATAAAGCCAAAGGGCACTATAAACTTCGCTAAACGCTTTGGAAGTAAAGACAGTAGAACTGAACCCAATAATGAAAAAGAGCCCCTTCATCATAGAATTTACCATCAAGGAACAGACTGGATCTTCAGACATAAATTACTCACGGCGACGGTTATGGTGGCATTACTTCCTTTCTGCTTTCTGCTACTGCAACTTATTCCTAAAGAAAAGATGCCTGATATCAGTCAAAATGAACTGGTAGTTACGGTCGAATGGAATGAAAATATTAATCTGGAAGCGAACGAAAACAGAATCAGACACTTCCTTCAAAACCTTGATTCCGGTGTTATAGAAAGCGCAGCACTCGTAGGTGAACAACAGTTTCTGCTGAATAAAGATCGGGAAAAGACATCTACTGAATCTGAAATTTATTTGAAGGTGCCTAGTGATGAAGACATCCCTGTTATTACAAAGAAGGTTCAGGATTATTTTTCGGGAAACCATCCAGATGCTGCGATAAGCTTTGCGCCTTCCAATACGATCTTTGAGAGTATTTTCGCAACCAATGAGCCAGATTTGACAATGGAGTTATACAAAAAGAACATCCACCGGTCAATTACAGCGGGTGAAATTGAAAAAATGGGTAACGATCTTTCGCATATAACGGCTCAAGTCCCCTCTATCGAATCCTTCGAAAATCAGATTAATATTCATATCGATCGCGCTAAATTACTGTTGTATAATGTGTCTTTCAACACACTTTTGCAAACATTGGAAACCAGTTTGAGCGAAAGTGAAATAACGACACTCCGCTCCTATCAGCAATATCTTCCTATTGTGGTAGCCAGTAACCAAGAGACCGATCTACATGACATATTGGAAAGCTCACTTGTACAAACTGAGGCTGATGAAAATGGTAGAACGGAATCCTTGCCCCTGAACAGTTTTGTCAGCACGACTACCTCAGAAGATTTAAAATCAATTATTGCGGGCAGGACTGGTGAATATATACCTTATCATTTTTTTGAAACTAATCATGCTGAACAGCTTATCGATAAAATTGAGGCGAATCAGGCTTCCTTCTCAGATTGGGATATCAGTTTTTCAGGTTCCTACTTCACAAACAACGAGATGCTGACCGAAATGATGATCATCTTGGCCATATCCATCATGCTGATGTATTTCATCTTAGCGGCACAGTTTGAAAGTTTTGTCCAGCCACTGATTGTACTTTTAGAAATACCGATTGCGATAGCAGCTGCGCTAGCTTTACTGTTGATTTTGGGACATTCTTTAAACTTAATGTCAGCAATCGGAATTATTGTGACTTGTGGCATTATCATCAACGATAGTATTCTGAAAGTTGACATGATGAATCAACTTCGCCGATCGGGTGTCCCCCTCATAGAATCTATTCATGAGGCAGGAAAACGAAGGCTCAATGCCATACTCATGACTAGTTTAACATCAATTGTTTGTATGGCACCCTTACTTTTCAGTAGTGATATGGGGTCTGAACTTGAGAAACCGCTCGCAATCGCTACGATTGGTGGCATGGTCATAGGAACCATTATCAGTGTATTTGTGGTACCCCTAGCCTATTGGGCGATTTATAGAAAACAGGAAAAGAATTGAGAAAGAATTGAGAGGATGATTCTCTTGGGATGATGTTTTATGAGCTGTAATTTTAAAATATTTCGAAATTAAATATTCATCACACATAGGAATAAGAACACGAATCTTACTTCTATAGATTAAAAAAAGGAGGTTTGATATAACAAAAATACATTTATATGTATATATCTGAAGACTACTGAAATGATATATGTAGTCATTTATTTAATTCACATTATTAATCTAAAACAATGAAAAAGAAAATCTTAACAGCTTCAGCTGCAATCGTCGTTGCATTATTTGCAGCAATTAATTTAAATATTAAAAAAGATGATAATAACATCTCAATGTTAACTATGAACAATATAGAAGCTTTGGCGACTGGTGAAGAAGATGACAAAGAGACTTGTTATAATACGATTACGACTAAAGAAGGAAGTCAAGTACGATATTGTCAAACTTGCGAATTTGTGGACGGAACTTACGCATGGAACTCTTCCTCCGATAAATGTTAATTATTATCTAGTTACACCCTCCAGTTGTGGAGGGTGTTTTAACTCTTAGTCAATATTCAATGAGAAAAAAAAACATTCATCTGATGATCTTGGTCTTTGCCATATTAACAGTTGGTTGTAAAGAGTCAATCACTAATAATATGGCGTTTAAACAGGTTGATTTCGTTAAAAAATTTCCAAAAAGCGTTACTTTAAAAGAAAGAACCTTCGTTGACATCGATGTAATTGGTATTCGTAATTTCGCTATACATGACTCACTATTAATTTTTTCTACAATCGACGATGATGGCCTGTGGTCATTTGTTTCACTAAATGATTATTCGATACTTGGCAATTTCTTGACAATAGGCGAAGGCCCTTTTCAGTTCTTACAACCTCCGAGTATAGCTACTAAAGGCACTCTTCACACATACGACTCGCTCTATGCATATATTTATGACTCTCAAAGGGGTAGATTATTAAAAATGAATATTGACAAATCAATTAATGATAAAGCTTTAAGTATTTCGATTGTAACGGACTCTATTCCACCTTTTTTATTTAATTCAGTTGTAATTGATTCGTCACAATATTTATTCAAGGAAGCGAGCCCAGATCTAACTCAGCAACTTAGGTATCTATATCACAGAAACGAAAAGAAAACGTCTGAAGTGCTAAATGTATTGAATAGTGCTAAAATCGAAATGAATGAAGATATTAATATACTATCGACCATTACAAAAGCTCACAATAAAAATGGAAAGATAGTTGAAATGCCCATTGGTCTAAATCATCTTAACATTTACTCCTTGGATGGTATTTTCAAAAAAACTGTCTCGGTTGAATCAAAATTAAACGACATAAATAAAATCCAACAAAAAAGTCTAGGTGACAGACTTTATACGTTTGCTGACTTAAGATTGTTCGATAACTATTTTGGAACTCTGCATATTAATGAAAAGGAATCGATCTATCAGACAAACCGAGAAAAAAAACCCCGAATTCTGTTCTTTGATTATGACGGAAAACCACTAATAGAGATTAACCTTGAACATCATATTACGTCTTTCGATTTCGATCTCAATAGAGGTGAAATGTATACTTTTGATGTTCATTCGGATGAACTCTATAAATACGACATCAGACAAATATTACAAGAATTGAGATGAGAATGGCGATAAAACGGCTGAGGGCGATTGCTACGATTGGTGGTATGGTCATAGGAACCATTATCAGTGTATTTGTGGTGCCTCTCGCCTATTGGGCGATTTATAGAAAACAGGAAAAGAATTGAGAAAGAATTGAGGAGGTGATTCCTTTTGAATTAAAACTACCACTTCATAATTTCAAAGCAAAGTCAACTACTTCAGTGCCCGATATATAATTAACTCAAATGTACCATTATTGCCTGTTTATATTTTTTTGCTTTTTCCTTGTCTTAGGATCATGTAACGTCGATAATCAAAACACTCGTTTAAATGTCTTAACTCTTGATTTTAAAGAACAAGGGTCTGATCCCTATGATCTATTAGCAACAAATTATATAAAGTTAAAAGCTGACGAAAAACTAATTGAAGAGTCCATAATCCAAGTAGACTATGCTCTTAATAAAATATTTATTTTGACGGAAGGACCTGATGCATATCTCTCAGCATTTGACTTATCTGGTAATTTTATTAGCCAAATCGGTAGTCGAGGGAAAGAAAAAGGGCAATTCGTTATGGCAAATTCTTTCAGTATCGATGAAGAAGCTGGATTAATATCCATTGTTGACTTCGTCCAAAAAAAAGTAGTCAATTATAGTCTATACAGTTATAATTTCATAACGGAAATAAACTTACCAATACGATCTACCAGCTTTGAATATTTAGACGATAAGCAGTATTTGATAAAGAATGTTGACGATGAGCCTAACCATAAAGAATGGGAATTTCTCCTATCTAACCGGAAAATGGCTGTAACAAACACTTATATAAAAAAAATATCCAGTCTACCTCAAAACTTCAAGAAGACGATCTATAAAAGCCAAGGGAACATTCATGCTTATGCACAACTTAACCCAATCGTTTATTCTTTTAACGATAACAAGTTTGAACCTGTGTATAACCTGCGGTTCGGAAATTTTGAGCTCCCACCGAAAGAATACCTCGATAAACTATCCGATAAAAAAGAAGGAGCTCTGAAAACATTACGTAATTCTGAATATATTTCTCATTACGACATTTTAGAAACTGGAAACATTTTAAATACTTATTACACCGTCTCCAATCAACACTTTCTTGGACTATATAACAAACGGAGTGGTGAAACTCTTGGTTTCACAACAAAGATATTCGAAGATAAGATGAAGATTGGAGGTATGAGTAAACCGGTCGGAAGAATTAATGAATTTATCGTCGCTACTCTACTCCCATCTGATTTGCGAAATAAAAAAAATGCAGGTTATGATCTTGATCTGGAACTAGAATGTTTGCTCGATCGTGAAAGCACTGACAATAGTCCGATCCTCTTTTTATACAAATTCAAAATATAGACATTGAAAAAGCTAGTATATATATTGATATTCGGATTATTCTGTAATTCTGCAATAGCTCAGAAAACTGAAATACTTTCACTTTCTGAAAGTATCGGATTAGCAGCTGACAGCTCTTTACAGTCTTTCCGAGCCAAAAACCTTTACCAAGCGGGCTACTGGGAATACCATGCCTATAAAGCAGGCCGCCTACCTACGCTGAGCTTGACCATGACACCTATTCAGTATACCCGAGACTTTACAAGGAGGTATGATTCGGAGAATAATATTGATGTCTACCGCCGGCAACAATCCTTGTTCTCTTATGGTAACCTTTCACTGGCTCAAAATATTGACGTAACGGGAGGTACAGTGTTCGTTGACTCCGAGTTAGGCTATATGCGAAACTTTGGTGCTAGTACCTATACGCAGTTTACATCTGTCCCCATTCGGGTGGGATATTCGCAAGCACTATTTGGTTTTAATAGTTTTAAATGGGAGAAGAAGATAGAACCGCTAAAATATGAGGAGGCCAAGAAACAGTACCTCTTCGACCGGGAAGAGATTTCGGAAACGGTTATTGAATACTTTTTCAATTTGGCTTTAGCACAAGCTGAATATGACCTGGCGAAAGATAATGTACTATCTACAGATACCTTGTACAACATTGGTAAGCAGAGACAACAAATTGCTTCGATTTCTCAGGCAGACTTACTAACACTCCGTCTTGATGCGATCAATGCACAAAACACATTAAAAAATGCAGAGGTAGAACTTAAAAAAGCAAAGTATAGCTTCGTATCGTATTTGAACCTGGATAAAGAAACAGATGTTGTTTTGGAATTACCAGAGGTGCCGCGGAAACTAGATATCTCTCTGGAGAAGGCGCTGGAGTATGCTAAGAACAACAACCCAAATTATCTTGCCAATCAACAACAGGTATTGGAAGCGGAAAGGGAAGTTGACCAGACTAAAAAGAGTACTTTATTCGATGCGAGCCTGTCCGCAAGTGTGGGCTTCAATCAAATAGCCAACAACTTTGCGGATGCTTACTATCAGCCACTTCGGCAAGATCTGGTTTCTATTAGCTTGACCGTACCGCTTGTGGATTGGGGGGTTAGAAAAGGAAAAGCCAATATGGCCAGGAATAATTTGGGTGTGGCTCAGATTACCTTCCAACAGGAGGAGCTGAGCCTGGATCAGGAGGTACGGATTACGCTCAACGATTTTGAAATACAACTGGATATGATAGCCTCAGCACAAGAAGCTTCAGATCTGGCTAATATGGCATATGAAGCTACAAAAGCGCGCTTCATCATAGGGAAAGCAGATATAAATAGTTTGACTTTGGCCCAAAACAGGCAAAAAGAAGCGCAAAGCAATTATATTTCGACATTGAGGTACTACTGGCAAAATTACTATAAGCTACGAAAGTTGACGCTGTACGATTTTGAAAAGCAGGAACCACTGACGTATCAGTTTGATGTAATGCATTAAAAAAGAGAGTAAGGCCCATGAAAACCTATGCTTCTTCTTTCTCGATTATCCTGATCGCAGTCTGCTTGACCATTGTAGGTTTATTTCTTTTGCCAGAGCTTTCGGTAAAACTTTCACCATCTAAAACGCTACCTCAGATAAGTGTTCAATTTGCGATGCCAGGAAGCTCACCACGTATTGTTGAAATTGAAACTACGTCGAAGCTGGAGGCGATGCTGAACAGGATTAAAGGGGTACGGTCAATCACTTCTTCATCAGATAATGGAAGCGGTAAAATTACGCTTGAGTTTGATAAGCATACCAACATAGAGAACGCCCGCTTTGAAGTGTCAACAATCATCCGACAAGCATGGAGCTCGCTACCTTCAAATGTCTCTTATCCCAGTATTACTGTTTCCCAGGCAGATAACAGAAACCAATCGTTCTTGAATTATACAGTTAACGCGCCACTGACGCCTACCGATATACAAGAATATGTTGAGAATAATATTCGCCCTAAATTAGCGCATATTGAAGGGATACACCGCATTGATGTATATGGAGCTACGGGCACAGAATATCACATATTGTATGATTACCGGAAATTAGAGGCACATAAAGTCAGTCATGAATCGATCGAGCAAGCGATCGAGGAGCAATTGCAACAAGAGTTTTTAGGTTTAGGACGGGTAAGTGTGGACGAAACAACGGATCAGTGGATGAGGGTTTTGGCCCTTCCCGTAGCTTATGATCTAGGTAGTATTCAGATAAAAGCAGAAGACGGAAAAATCATTAACTTGGATCAACTTGCCGAAATAGTTCATGTAGAAGCGGAACCACAACGTTATTTTCGGGTTAATGGTCTAAACTCGATATACCTTTCTATCGTTGCAGAGGACAATGCCAATCAGCTGACTCTTGCAGAAGAAATAAAAGATGAAATTGAAGCTCTTTCTATGAGTTTTTCGCCGGGTTACCAGATTCACCTGAATTACGATAGTACCGACTATATCAAAGAGGAGTTGGCGAAAATATATTTCCGAACCGGATTGACGCTACTGATTTTATTACTTTTTGTGTTGATTGCTTACCGAAGTTTAAAATATACACTCATGGTGATTATATCTGTGGTGGTCAATATATTTGCAGCAGTCATTTTCTATTATCTTTTTCAGGTGGAAATCCAACTGTATTCGCTGGCGGGGATTACCATATCGATTACTTTGATCATTGACAATACCATCGTCATGGCGGATCAGATCATCAAACGGAAAAATATTCTGGCCTTCTTTGCTATTCTGACGGCGACACTGACGACCATTATAGCGCTTTCGGTAATTTTCTTCCTGGACGAAAAAACCAGACTCAATCTGATTGATTTTGCGATAGTACTGATCATCAACCTATCACTTTCCCTAATTGTGGCTTTATTTCTGGTTCCGGCATTGATGGAGAAGTTGAAAATTTCGGAAAAGAAACGAATAAAAAAACATGGTGGAAGACGCGCATGGCTAATTCGGCTGAACTATCATTTTAATCACTTCTACCTTGGTTTATGCCGAATCTTTTATAGAAGAAAAGGGATCGTGATCACCTTGCTGATTCTTGCTTTTGGTATACCCGTTTTTATGTTGCCCGATGAAATGGAGGGTGACAGTCGGTTTGCAGGATGGTATAATGCTACGTTAGGGAGCGACACCTACACTGAGGGAATAAAGCCCTATGTGGATAAAGCATTGGGTGGTACACTACGTCTTTTCGTGGAAGATGTTTATGAGGGCTCTTATTATGCTGACCGGGAAGAAACAAATCTCTATATCACGGCCTCTCTACCCAATTATTATACCCTGGAACAGATGAATAATTTGGTAAAGGGTATGGAATCTTATTTGAGTCAATTTGAAGAGATAAGCCTGTTTCAAACCAATATCAGCAGCCCCCGTCAGGCTAGCATCAATGTGCAGTTTAAAAAAGAACATCAGCGTACGGCTTTCCCGCATGTTCTAAAAGCCAATGTGATCAGCAAATCATTGACACTTGGGGGTGGAAGTTGGGGTGTTTATGGGTTCGGTGATGGTTTTAGCAATGATGTACGTGAGGGCGCCGGCTCCTATCGTGTTGAGATGTTTGGCTACAACTACGACGAGCTAATGGAGCTAGCAACTATTTTTAAACAGGAATTAATTCAACACCGAAGGATTAACGATGTCAATATACGTTCTGAATTCAGCTGGTATAAAGATGATTACGAAGAATACAACTTTGATATCGACAACGAAAAGCTGGCCTACGAAAACATAGCACCCATCAACTTATATGCTCAACTAAACACAATTTTTAATAGCGGAGCCTACGTAGAAGATTTGTTTGATGATGACAAGCGACAAGAGGTTTATTTAAAGTCTGCCTATTCGGAAATTTACAATATTTGGGATTTGAACAATACACCGGTATTTTTTAATGACCGCTATTATAAACTATCTGATCTCGCTGTTATTAAAAGGGAGCAAACGCCGAACAGCGTAGTTAAAGTTGATCAACAATATCGCTTGTGTTTGCAGTACGAGTACATTGGCGCAGCTGAGCAGGGGAAAAAAGTACTTGAACGAGCTATCGACGATTATGAAAAGCAATTGCCAATGGGATATACCATTGCTAATGCTGACCAGCAGAACTTATGGGGAAAAGATAGTAATAAGCAGTATGTTCTGCTGTTGCTGATATTTATTGTTATTTATTTTACGACAAGCATCCTGTTCAACTCATTCCGGCAGCCTCTCTGTATCCTATTCGTTGTACCGATATCTTTTATTGGGATATTTCTGACCTTTTACCTGTTTGAATTAAACTTTGATCAGGGTGGCTTTGCTTCTTTTATCCTACTTTCAGGAATCACCATTAACGCTAATATCTATATTCTGGACGAGTACAATACTATTCGCTCCCGTTTTAAAATAGCTCGAGACAAAGCTTATATCAAAGCATGGAACGCAAAGATCAGACCGGTACTCTTAACCATTGTTTCAACGATATTAGGTTTCATCCCTTTCTTAATCGGTGATTTTAGAGAAGGGTTCTGGTTTCCATTGGCTGCAGGAACGATTGGAGGGCTGGTGGTCTCACTGATTGCAATCTTTTTGTTTTTACCGCTTTTTATGGGTGTAGGAAGAAAAAAGCAGCTTTATTCGCAATATAAAAAATCATGACAATCCGCTATACTTTTTTATTCTTAACTCTCTCTTTAATAACATCGGCATGCTTCAATAGGGCTCCGTCAGCAATAAATGAAATAAAATTCGATGATCAAGTCGATGTGATCCAAGTACAAAATTGGCACTTTTTGGGTTCATTTCCTAAAGATTCATTCTCAAGGGTGGGAGTCATGGATTTCGACTTCCTGAACCTAGAAACGGGAACAAAAGAAGCCGAGATAAACCTCGACGATCTACTGAAAGTAGGCAGCCGCAATTCAACCCTCAAAAGCGGCCTGATAAAGACAAGACCGCAGGGAGTGAATATACTGGATTACGTGCAAAAAGAAGAAGGTGTAGTATACCTATTTTGTGAAATAAACAATAAAACAGATGAGGATGTCAGTTTTGTATTCAGCGGTATGCAGCACGCCAAATTATGGCTTAATAATGAACCGGTGTACGAGACACTCTGGAAACGCGTGCAGTATAAATACCACGAGGAATATGTGCCGGCAAAACTAAAAAAAGGCCGCAATACCCTGCTCCTGAAACTGGCCTATTCAGATATGGAATCTGCTTCGCATTGGAAGTTCAATTTCTTTGTAAGCAGCATGGAACATGCGAAGGAAAACTATCTAACGGACTATAGGTTTTCGATCCTTACAAAAAGTATCGTCGACACCAACCTGACGGCATACTTAGGGCCATTTATCCATGACGATGTCGGTTACAGGATATTTGGCAACGACTCGAACGTGGTGGCGCAGGGCAAATTGGGTCAGATAACAAAAAGCACCGGGATGGCGACCGTTGATTTAAGTTCGGTGGAAAGGAATGGGCTCTACCGGATCGAATTTGACATTGCCGGGGAGAAGTTGGAACAGGATTTCTATTATGGGGACTTCGACACCATTTTGCATGAAATCTCGGAAAGGTACAAAACGGCCATGAACAGCGGCTTGCAGGAAAAGGATAAGATGGATCTGATGGCATCATACGAACGCTTGCAGTTTTTGAAGACCAAAGACAACGATCCAGAACTGTCGACTTTCGTCAGGGCCTATTGGGACCGGAGCAGGGTTCTCTATGCAAAGGAACTCAGCAGTTTCTTTAAGAAGGACGGGGAGGAACGTGGCGCCAACATACACTTCGATGGCTTGATAAAAGCATATACCTCTAAAATCGACGGGAGTAAACAATATTACAGCAGCTATATACCCGAACGCTTAAAACAAGGAAAGGAAAAGATCCCCTTGATCCTCTCGTGCCCTTTTAGTTATATCCCCGTCCCCTATCTGGAAAGCTGGTATACGTCTAACAGGGATCAGGATCTATGGGATTCGAGACTGGCGGACGAATATGGATTTGGGCTGGTCTGGCTTAATATCCGTGGTCATCCGGGGCTCAATGATATAGCGATGACCGCCTTTCAGGAGATAATGGCTGACCTGAAGACGAGATACAGCATTGATGAGGATAGGGTATTCATCCTGGGCAGCAGTTCCTCTTCCCGAAAAGCTTTGACGCTAGCGACCCGCTTTCCTTCATTGATGGCTGGCAACATTTTTTACGGCCCAGACCTTGATATCAATAAGTTCGACACCGACAAGTACAGGATAGAAAACCTATCGAATGCATATTTGTTCATGCAACATTCCAAAAACGACGAAATGGTATCGGTGGAAATTGCCGAGCGGATCTTTCAGCGGATGAAAAACTATTCCAGGGATCCCGTACTCAACATCGATGAAAACACCACTCATTTTGTAGCTCCGACAGACTGGTACAGGTCGGCATTCGAGTATTTGAAAGGTAAGAAACGGAACCTCAGGCCGGATAGCATCACCGTCTCTACATCTGAACTAAAGTACGGGGAAAACCATGGGTTACGGATCTTGGAGAAACTTGGAGACGGTATTGCAATCGTGAAGGTTTCATTCGATAAGGACACGATTTGGATATCTAGTAAAAACGTGAACAGGTTTGAACTTGACTTACGGGGACGTATGAACGAACGAACGATATTATTGAACGGTGTTCTGACAAACGGCATTGTCAAGTCTGATGAGAAACTCTATTTTAACCTTAATAACAAGGATAGCAGGTTCGCTTTCAGAAAAAATAATATGGTCGAAGGCCCCATCAATCACGCATTTGCCAATAGTTTTAAAGTGGTCTTTGCTGACAGAAATCGACCAATCAGGGACACACTTAATGTCCTATGGCAGAACATCTACTTTAACGACATGATCTCGGTCAAAGAGATTGACCTTTCGAATGAAGATATTCAAAACTCAAACCTGGTTTTGATAGGCACACGGTTCCACAATAAAACAATACAAAAGATTGTAGAACAGTTGCCCATCCAGATTCACGAAGACCACATTGTTTTCAGGGAGGAACGGATAAACGGGAACGACATCTTAATTTCTTTTGTTTATCCTAATCCACTTAAGCCCAACAGGTATATTGTTCTGATCGCTTCAAATTCGATGATTAAGAGTATGCCGATCAGGGATTTCTCAAATGAAGGCGATTCTGATTTCAAAATATTTCGCTATCGTGGGGATCGCTACCAGCTGATCAGTTCTGGAGACTTTGACAATGATTGGCGGTAAGTAAGAATTGAGCAAGAATTGATCGTTTTCAAAATTCGTCTCCCAATAAAGTAAACAGTACTTTTAAATTGGTGTGAGTGACCAACATAGTTCTGAACTGAGATGAACACTTCTCAGTTCAGAACATTTTTTCAAAATACAGAATGATTGACGAGTGAAAGAATTCAAAAAACCCTTAACTATTAATAAAAAAATAAACTTAACAAAGAATGAAAAAGAAAACTTATGCTTTAGCCGGAACTGTAGCAGTTGCAGCTATAATGACCTTCAATCTAAATCTTAAATCAGAGTTAGGCAAAAACGCCAACATAACATTGGATAATATTGTGGCTTTGGCAGATGGTGAAGAAGGTTCTGATAAACATTGCTATTCTACAATTACAAAAGCACCTGACGATAACTCACTAGCAATTAAAGTCGTTGACTGTAGCGATTGTAAAGAATATTGGGCTACTAGCGCAAGTTCAAGTTCTACGTGTTCCTAATTTTTTACAAAATATTACCTCTAAAAAGCACACTGAATTAAAAAGGGAATAATATAATATTTCCTTTTTAATTGCATCCATCATTATGAAAAAACTGTTCTTCATATTTATTTTTATATATTTTTTTGGTTCATGTAGTAATTCAAATGAATTAGATACTATTGTCCGGGAATTCCCGATTCAAGAGACTTTAGATGCTGATATAATCGAAGTGCCACCAGTAATATTAAGTCCGGCAAATATCTTTATTACCGGTGATAAGTTATTGCTGTTTAATCCACGACAGGATACTGTTTTCAACATGTTCAAACTTCCCGAAGTGAAACATATTAAAAACCTTGGGATTAAAGGTGACGGGCCAAATGACTTTAACAATATCGACAGGAGAGTTTTTGTACCCACGGATAGAGGATTCAAGTTGTTTTACCAAATGCAAAATACGCTAAAAGAGGTTGTCATCGATAGGAACGAACTGTTTGTCGACAATGAAAATAGTATTCGTTTTGCTATCGACGAGATCCCAGTAAATGGTCTGCTTCCTTTAACTGATTCGCTGTATACATATTGGAGTGGTTTTAATCAAGACACAGAGTATACGCTGCTTGATATTAGCAATAATATGAGTGAACCATTCAGTCCATACCCTGATTGGGGTGATTCAGAACCTTTAGATGAAGATAAAATGTTCACATACGTGAAGAACAGCGTTGTCAATTCTGATGGTAGCCAGTTCGCGTCGTTCTATGGATATTTTGACCGTTTTAGAATATATGATAATCAGGGAAATATCTTAAAAGATATTCAAGTGGATATTTCATCACATGAAAATAATGTAAATAATGATAAAGGAAAAAAGATTCATTATTATGCATATCCGAAATCCGTAAACAACTATATCTATGTCTTCTATCAAAACGAAAAAGAGTCTGGCGAGAATGTCACCGAATTACAGGTATGGGATTGGAATGGTTCGCCAATAGCAACTTATAGCTTGAATGAGAATTTATCCCTATTTACAATATCTGAAGAATATCGTAAAATCTATGCAGTAAGTACGAGTGAAGAAAACAATGAAAATAAGATATTTACTTACGACTTGCCTTTTTTTTAGCAAATAAAAACGGTTTTTACTGACACGTACTGATTAGGTTATTCCTAACGCCTGCTTAAACAATTTCCTGAACATTTTTGCAGTCGTCCATTTCCATCGATACAGATCACTCGTCATAAAAATCCACAGGGCAGTGCGACTTTTTGAACGGCGCAGTTTTTCATAAAAGAGGTCAAACAGCAAGTGCTCAAAGTCGTCTGGCGGGTAGATCTCCTTCCCTCGGTTTGCTTCCTTAAGTTCTAAAAACAGAGATTCAAAATCTCGAAGTGTAATGGTATTCCTAACTTCCTCGGATTCTATACCTTCGTTTAAAACACAATGATGGATATCGATTGATCGGGAATCGGGTTCTAAGCCCAATTGCTTCTGGATAAGAGCCATTACTGCGCGTTCGCCTTCTCGCATCTTCGCGATGTGCTGCTTTGATATCCCCTGTTCATGTACGCGGTACTTCACCAACGTGTCAGCTAAATTTGCCAGACAGTTTTGGGCATTGAGCTGAGCAGCAAGCTCATAGTCTTCACACAATCCACTATAGTAACCCTTCGTATGCTTCAATGCTTCCGTGCGGAACATCATACTGGAATTCACAAACTGGTTTTGAAACGCTAAGCGGACTTTGACCTCCTCTTTATGGGTCGGAACAGCAATCAGCTCTCCGGTTTCTTTTCCATTTGTATCAATCAGGCTTGCCTGTGTGCCACAAGCCACCACATCTGGATTCTGATCTAAAAAGGCGAGCTGTTTAGCCAATCGTTCTGGAACTGCGAGATCATCTGCATCTAATAAAGCGATAAACTCGCCCCTCGCCTCTTGGATACCTCTGTTTCTTGTAAAGGAAACACCCCGGTTACCCTCGTTCCGCAAAACGCGAATACGCTGGTCTTTTGTAGCATAATCTTTAGCAATCTCGTAACTATTATCACGAGAGCCGTCGTCGATGATCAATAGTTCGAAGTCGGCATAGCTTTGGCAAAGGATACTATCAATGGACTCAGCCAAATAACGTTCGGCTTGATAGACAGGTATGAAAACAGTGATACGTGGGCTCATAACAATTCAGAACAAAGGTGCAGAAAATAAACGAATAGCTTCTACGTTTAAAGGATACGACTCATGATAAAGACTAAAAAAACGAAAGGCACGATCGTTTCTTTACTGTCGTACGGAAAAATCTCCCGCGATTTAAAGAAAGTTAACTCGAATATCTTTTTTGTATTCCCTACCTACCAAATCGGCGGAGCCGAGCGCGTACATGCTGAGATTATGGCTGTGGTGGCCGATCAAAACCCTACATGTATCATTACGGAGGAGCCTAAAGACGGTGGGTTTAAACAGGACTTCTATCGAGCTGCTAAGGTCATTGAATTGAAACGCTGGGGAACAAAAAAAGCATTTGTACCGATCATGGCAAAAAAAATTGCCGAGACGATTAACCGGCAAGACAAGCCTGTTGTATTTGGTTGTAATGCAGAGTTCATGTATAAGATTACAGACTATCTGGATAAGCGGGTAGAGGTGATCGACCTGACGCACGCATTTACTCCTAATTTAATGGGTATGGAATTCTACAGTTTGCCCTATGTTATGCGGATTGACCGGCGAATTACTATCGGGAGAAAGACACAGGAAGATTATCGGGACTTATATCAAAAAAATGACATCTCACTCGATTATATGGATCGTTTTAGGATAATTCCCAATCAGGTTGACGCTCCAAATGATTATGTAAAGGTAGAAATAAAGCTGCCCTTGAAGGTGATTTTCGTTTCGAGGAACTCGCCGGAAAAGCGACCGGGAGTTTTTCTTAAGATCGCGAAGAAGAGTCATGAACTGGGTTTGCCACTGGATTTTATAATGGTGGGTGATTTTGAGGAGCACCGAGCTGAATACGGCGACTACATTAATTTTACAGGGCCGGTAACAGATAAAACTGAACTGGACTCCCTCTATAGAAGTTCGGACATTATTCTGATTACTTCAGTTCTGGAAGGCTTTCCGATGATTTTGCTGGAAGGGATGGCTGTAGGCGTGGTACCTATATCTACGGACGTAGGAGATATTCCTTCGCTGATTGGAGAAAAATTAGAAACAGGTTTTCTCGTAGGTAACTTAGACGATGAAGAGAAACTTGCCGATGCTTTTATAAAAGTTCTAATGGGATGTACAGAAAATTTGGACGCGCTTGGCACGTTCTCTAAAACAGCCTATTCTCTGGTTAAAAAGGAATTTAGTTCCGAAAAATTCATTGAAAACTATCGTCTACTTTTCCAATCTTTTTGTAAGGATAATGGATCGCGTTAGATAAAAGTTAAAAAAATATAAAATTACTATTAAGGGCATTTGTAGCATAATATGCATCCAATTCGTTTAACTAGAAGTATGCAATCAAACAGCTTGTTAAGAAAAGGCAAGATTATTGCACAAAAATGCGAAAACAAAAACTTTAACTATGACCGTTAGTCTAATCATATCAACTTACAATTGGCCAGAAGCACTGGAGCTGGTTCTTTTAAGCGTCATGAAGCAAAGTGTAATACCCGATCAGGTAATTATTGCTGACGACGGCTCTGGACAGGCTACAGCAAAGCTTATCGATCGGTTTAGGGGTAAGTTGCCGATTGAGCATGTATGGCATGAAGACAATGGTTTTCAGAAAACTCTGATCCTGAACAAAGCATTGAAAATTTGTACTTCGGAATACATCATCGAGATTGACGGTGACATCATATTACACAAACACTTTATAAAAGACCATATTGGGGCAGCAGAGAAGAATTATTTTGTTCAGGGAAGTCGTGCTATGATCGGTGAAGAACTAACTAAAAAAACGCTCCGAAACAAAAGGCTTAGCTTTAACTTCTTAACGCGCGGGATGACAACGCGTTTTAATGCGATACGTTTTCCGCTATTGTCGGGTATATTTAAGACCGACCCATGCAGCTCACATAATGTAAAAGGCTGCAACCTAGCATTTTGGCTGGATGACTATGTACGTATCAACGGGTATTTCAACGGTTTTACAGGTTGGGGTTGGGAAGATTATGAATTCGCGGAGCGCCTGATCAATTCTGGGGTGAAGAAAAAACGCCTGAAATGGGCAGCCGTTGGTTTTCATATTTTTCACCCTCTTTCATCACGCGCCAATTTCAAACCCAATGAACGTATCTACCAAGAAACAGTAGAAAATAAGATGTGGCGCCGCTCACCAGGTTTTCGGGAAGTTGCTTTCTATAAAACTGCTTAAGTGAGTTGGACGATCTACAGAAAATAACAACTTTACAGTCGGGGATATCTGTGATCCTTTGTACATATAATGGTGCAGATAAACTACCGCCTACTCTTCAAGCTCTTGCAAAACAGCAGGTTCCGACCGACATAAACTGGGAAATTATATTTGTCGACAATAATTCAAACGACCATTCTACCGAAGTGGCAAAGCAATGCTGGGATGCTATTGCGGAAAAACCAGCGATTTCTTTTATCTGTCTGTCTGAATCACAACCGGGAAAATACTACGCATTTAACAAGGGGCTGAAACAAGCGAAATACAGTTACTTTATTATTGTTGACGATGATAACCGCCTTGAACCAAACTATTTAGCTACGGCTTTTAACCTTATCAACGGTCAGGATCATATCGGGGCTATCGGGAGTCATACGGAAGCAGAGTATGAAGAAGAACATGCGAAAATTCCAACCTGGCTTCAGCGACCGAACGAGCGCTATGCTATCGGTGCGCAAGGTTCTGATGGGGATGTTACCTACAGAAAACATCTTTGGGGTGCTGGCTTGGTTTCCAGAACAGAACTTTATCGAAGGATGTATGAGAAATACCCCTCTTTTTTGATTGATTTCTCCGATAAAAACATTTTGGTTGTGGAAGATACGGAATATTGCCTGCGATTGATTTTGCGTGGATTTCGCTTGCACTATTCTTCTAAGCTGAAGTTGCGCCATTTTATTCCGAACGAGCGTCTGACAAAGGAGTATTGGTTGAAGCTGAATGCTAATATTGACCGATCTTTTGACGTTATCGATGTATATTATATGGCGGTGAAGGTATATTCTGATAAATATAAGAGCCCTTTGCAGCTTCTCCGGTTAAAAATATTGACGGGCTTACGCTATCGGATGCGAAGCGGGATAAAAAAACAGCGTCAACGTATTTTACTAGGTTTGCTTTTTCCACAATCGACCTACAACAGTCCACTGATTGATGCAGTTCGTCGATTCATCAAGGATGACGAACTGCCACGTAATAATCGATGACGGATCATGAAGAAGATTACAAAATGGAAAGAGACACTGAAGGCGCTACTTCTCTACCCTTCCATCCGCCAGAAAACTAAACGGCTGGACTCAACGATATTTTTCTTCTTCCCTCAGTACCAGACAGGTGGGGCCGAACGTGTTCACCTGAATATCATGAGAAGCGTAGCGGATCGGAAACCGACTTGCTTTATAACAGACTTGTCGGTAAACCACGATTTACGTGATGAATTTAAACGCTATGTACGCTTGATTAACCTTCACCGATGGGGCTGGAAGACGTCTTTCCGTAAGAAAATGGCAAAAAAGCTGGCTGCGGAAATCAACAAAATTGACAATCCGATAGTTTTTGGCAGCAATTCAGAGTTTTTTTATGATCTCTTTCCTCATCTGAAAGAAAGTTGTGTAAAGATCGATCTGCTGCATACAGACTTGAGTCATTTACCTTTATCGATCGAGAATTATGCTGCTCCGGTAACTCATCAGTTAACGCGACGGGTGGTTCTGGGCGAAAGCCATAAGGAAAAGTTAAAGCCTTTCTATACGCGAAAAGGGATTACATTGGCTGAAATTGAAAAGATTCGGATCATACCGAATGGAATACCTATTCCGCCTGATCCACCACCTATAAAGGACTATTCGGACATCATGACTGTACTCTTTGTTGGTAGGAATAGTCACGAAAAAAGACCGGAGCTTTTTATTGAAATTGCTGCCGAAGCATACAGACAAAAGCTACCTTTTACTTTTCAAATGATTGGTGATTTTGAATCTTTCAGTAATCATCGGCCTGCCAACCTAGAGATTATCGGAAAGATAACCGATGCCGAAAGGCTGAATTCATATTACCGAGAGGCTCACTTTATTCTTATAACTTCTATTTTTGAAGGTTTTCCAATGGTTATTTCGGAAGGTATGGCACAAGGCGTGATACCTGTTGCGACAGACGTTGGTGAGATCAGCATGGATATCAACAGTGAAAAAAATACCGGCTTTATTGTGCCTGATTATGCGGATACCGATGATATAGTGAACGGGTTTATTCACGTCATTAGGGAAATAGCTGATAATCGGGATGACTTAGCTGAAATTGCAAATAATGGCTATGAGTTGGTAAAAGGAAAGTTCTCTGACGACGTGTTTAGTCAACACTATCGCGATTTGCTGACGACGCAATTTAGCCGGCCAGATGAAGCTTAAAGCTTTTCAAGCTGAAGCTTCTTAGTCCTCGTCTTCTCTAAATTTGTTTTGTAAGGAGTCTATTTCACGACGGTCTCTCTTTGTAGGGCGACCGCTTCCACGATCTCTTTTGAGGACGGGCGCATGGAAGACTGATTTATACTTATAGGTTTCCTCTAGCGGCGTGAGGTCTTCGTAGAAGGTAACAGCTGTTTTTGCATCGCTACGCCGCTCTAATAAACCAAGTACTTTGATCACCTTTTTCTCTATCCCTTTCTGGATATGGTAGGTCTCCCCTTCTTTCACAAGGTAAGATGGCTTGACGTTTTGGCCGTTCAGTTTTACTTTTCCTGCCCTGCAGGCTTCGGTAGCCAAACTACGCGTTTTAAAGATGCGTATGGCCCATAAATATTTATCAATCCTTAATTTCTCCGGTTCCTTCGACATATATCAAAGTTAGCTATTTTCAATTAATAAAAAATTCCTACTTTCGTGATTAAACTATTTTACAATGACTACAGAATACAAAAAACTGATAGAAGACGCGTGGGAAGATCGCCAGCTGTTGGAGTATAAAGATTATCAAATAGCCATTGAAACGGTGATCATGAAGCTGGATAAAGGTGAGCTAAGGGTAGCTGAACCCATTGGCAACCGTTGGCATGTGAATGAGTGGATCAAAAAGGCTGTTGTGCTTTATTTCCCGCTGAGACAAATGAAGGTGACGGAAGTAGGCCCTTTTGTGTTTCATGATAAAATGAAATTGAAAACGAACTATAAGGACTTGGGTGTGCGCGTGGTACCACACGGTATTGCACGATACGGTGCTTTCTTGGGTAAAGGGGTTGTGATGATGCCGTCTTATGTTAATATCGGTGCTTATGTGGATGAGGGTACGATGGTTGATACTTGGGCTACGGTAGGTTCCTGCGCACAGGTTGGCAAGAATGTTCACTTGAGCGGTGGTGTTGGGATTGGGGGCGTTTTAGAACCTTTACAAGCTGCACCTGTGGTAATAGAAGATAATTGCTTCTTGGGCTCTCGCTGTATTGTCGTGGAGGGTGTACATGTAGAAACAGAAGCTGTTTTAGGTGCTAACGTGGTGCTGACAGCGTCTACAAAAATCATTGATGTGAGTGGCGATGAGCCAAAAGAATATAAGGGCCGCGTACCGGCACGCTCGGTAGTTATACCAGGTTCTTACACAAAGAAATTCCCTGCCGGTGAATACCAGGTGCCCTGTGCACTGATAATTGGCACAAGAAAGGAATCAACCGACAAGAAAACATCGCTGAATGATGCGCTGCGCGATCATCAGGTAGCGGTATAGGCTTGATCAGATCGGCTATATAATGAATATTGGTTTTGATGCAAAGCGGGTTTTTCATAACTCAACAGGATTGGGAAACTACAGCAGGGAAATTGTCAATGCGCTGAGCAAGCAGTATCCTGAGCATCAATACTACCTCTACAATCCGAAACCCGGAAAGAAAACATTATTTGAATCAAAGCAGAAGAATGTGGTAGAACGCCTACCCTCTTCTGCTTTTGATAAATTCTTCTACAATCTGTGGCGACAGAAAAACATTGCTGATGATTTAAAAAGAGACAAAATTGAGTTGTTTCACGGCCTTTCGGGCGAAATACCGGTAGGCCTGACAAAGCAGGGTATCCGCACGGTGGTGACCATCCACGATTTGATCTTTGTGCGCTTCCCGCAGTATTTCAAGTTGATTGACCGGAAGATTTATTTTCGGAAATTCAAATATGCCGCCGAACATGCGGATCATATCATCGCAATCAGTGAACAAACAAAGCGAGATGTCGTTGACTTTTTAGGAGCACCTGAAGAGAAAATAACGGTGGTTTACCAGAGTTGTGATCAGGTTTTCAAACAGTCTTACGATAATGAGCAAAAAAAGCGAGTGATCAGGCAATATGAGCTGCCGGAACACTTTTTACTGAGTGTGGGTACAGTGGAATCACGCAAAAATCTACTTTCAGTGGTAAAGGCCATGAAGAACATCGACTCACAGTTGCTGGTAGTGGGCTCAACGAAAACGAAATATGCGACGGAGCTCATGGGGTATATCCAGACGGAAGGACTGGAAACCAAAGTCAGGTTTTTGAAAGGTATCAGCAATGAGGAGTTGGCAATAGTCTATCAACTTGCTTCTGTTTTTGTCTATCCATCGCTATTTGAGGGCTTTGGTATACCGATTATTGAAGCTCTTTATTCGAAAACCCCTGTAATAACGACCCAAGATGGTTGTTTTAAGGAGGCTGCCGGCCCTGGTGCTCTTTACATTCAGGATCCTTTGCAAGTCTCTGAAATAGAGGATAAAATAAATTTATTGCTTAAAAATGAGGGGTTGCGATTGGATTTGGCGAGCAAAGGATATAAGTTTGTACAGAAATTTAACAGCGAAACCATAGCAGACGATATCATGTCTGTGTATAGAAAAACCTAAATACGATGAGTGAAAAAAGTGCCATCGGATTTTTTAATTCAGTTATGTCTTGGGGTGGTGGGGAGAAATGGCATTATGAAGCAGCAACTTATTTTGCTGCCAAAGGGTATTCTGTGTACTTCTTCACGGCAGAAAATAGCGTGTTGCATAAGAAACTCTCCGATCATAAAAGCATTCATATTGAGCTGGTGCGCATTACAGGAACGAGCTTTCTGAATCCTATCAAAGTGAGCAGGCTTAAAAGGGTTTTGCAGCGCGCTAAACTGGATGCGCTGATCATCAACTTGCCTAATGATCTTAAACTTGCTTCATTTGCGGGTAAGTTGGCTGGAGTGAAGAAGATTATTTACCGCCGAGGGAGCGCTATACCGATTCGGAACAGCCTGATGAACCGCTTTGTTTTTCGGAACTGGGTAACCGATGTACTGGCAAATTCGCAAGCAACGAAAAGAACTATTTTGCAGCATAATGCCAGGCTTTTTCCTGAGGGAAGGATTAAAGTTATCTACAACCCCATTGATACAGAAGAGTTTACTTTAAGAGAATATGAACCAGCCAGGCAATCGGGCGATCATGAATTTATTATCGGTAACCTGGGGCGTCTGGAACATGAAAAGAATCAACGCTTTTTGATTAGGTTATCAGAGAGACTGCAGGAAGAGAAGTTGGAGCATAAGGTGGTTATCGGGGGTACCGGGCGACTGGAAAGGGAACTGAAGGAAGAAGCTAAAAAACGAAGGGTACGTGATAACATTCACTTTCTCGGCTTTGTTCGTAATGTGAAAAATGTATTGATGAATTGCGATGTCTTCGTTCTTCCCTCTCTGTGGGAAGGATTTGGCTATGTTCTGGCTGAAGCAGCACTTTGCAAGAAACCGATTATCGCTTTTAATCTGAGCAGCATCCCGGAAATCGTGCTTGACAAAAAGTCTGGTTTCTTAATTAATAACAATGTGGAAGAGTGCGTTGAGAAAATACGCATATTGAAAGAACAAAAAGAACTAAGGGATAAAATGGGCGAGTGTGGCTATAAATATGTTACCCAAAGATTTGATAGCGACAAGATTATGGCTGAGGTTGAAGATTTTGTTCTGGCTTAGTTCCGTAGATTCATAGTTTATGATTTCATTGAAAGAAGATATTAACAAAGCTCTTGAAGTTTTGAAAACAGGGGGCATCATCCTCTATCCCACCGATACGATCTGGGGAATAGGCTGTGATGCTACGAACGCTGAGGCGGTTGAGAAAGTAAATCAATTGAAAGGAAGAAGTGGTGACAAACATCTGATTGTTTTACTGGACTCGGAAAGTAAGCTTGCAAGCTATGTTAGGGAAATTCCAGACGTAGCCTATGAGCTGATGGACGTTACGGAGCGTCCGCTTACAATTGTTTACTCAGGCGCAAAGAACCTTCCGGATAATCTGATTGCTGAGGACGGAAGCTTAGGAATACGAATTGTTAATCATGAGTTTTGCAAACAGCTGATCAGTCGTTTCAAAAAACCCATTGTGTCAACGTCTGCCAATTTCTCGGGACAAGCGAGCCCACGCTCGTTTGACGATATTGACGAAGAGCTGGTTGAGGCGGTAGACTATGTTGTTCAGAATGGACGGGAACTGGTATCAGAAGGGAAATCGTCGATGATCGTTAGGCTCGGGCCGTCCGGGCAATTTGAATTAATCCGAAAATAGGCAAAAGTGACTGCTATTTTGTATTTTTGCGCCCTAAATACTATTCTTATTCTGCCGACACACGATGAGGGAACACTTACAGCATCCAGTTTTTAAGATTCTTGGTGAATTAGCCGACCGAGATCAAACGGAGCTTTACGTTATTGGTGGCTTTGTTCGTGATCTTATCATGGAAAGGGGCTTTAAAAACGATATCGATATTTTGGTTATCGGAAGCGGTGTTAATTTCGCAGAAAAAGCTGGTGCGCTGCTAAACACCAAAGTAAACGTGTTTAAAAGTTTTGGAACGGCGATGCTCCGCTATGGGGATATAGATATTGAATTTGTGGGTGCACGAAAAGAGTCTTACCGTGCAGATTCACGCAAACCAATCGTGGAGGACGGAACACTGGAGGATGATCAGAATCGTCGGGATTTTACAATTAATGCCATGGCGTTGGGATTGAATAAGGATAATTATGGTTCTTTGATCGACCCTTTCGATGGACTAGCTGATATTGAGAAGAAGATAATTCGCACGCCTCTTGACCCTGAACTTACTTTTTCTGACGATCCGCTTCGGATGATGAGAGCTATTCGTTTTGCCACGCAGTTACATTTTGACCTTGACCAAAAGGTGTTTGATGCAATTAAGCGAAACAAAGGACGCATTAAAATTGTATCAAAAGAGAGGATTATAGATGAGTTGCAGAAAATTATAGCAGCGGACAAGCCATCAACCGGTTTTAAGTTTCTTTTTGACACCGGATTGCTACATCTGATCTTCCCTGCCCTTGCCAATCTGCAGGGTGTAGAAACGATTCGGGGCAAAAGTCATAAAGATAACTTCTACCATACATTGGAGGTGCTGGATAATGTTGCGGAAGTGAGTGACGATATCTGGCTTCGCTGGGCGGCGATTATGCATGATATAGCGAAGCCCGCTACGAAGCGTTTTGACGAGAACTTGGGCTGGACTTTTCATGGCCATGAAGACAGGGGGGCCAGGATGGTGCCTAAGCTTTTTAAAGAACTAAAGCTTCCTCTAAATGAAAAAATGAAGTTTGTACAAAAGTTGGTTCTTCTGCATTTGAGGCCAATTGTTCTGGCTCAAGACATTGTAACTGACTCGGCTGTAAGACGCTTGTTATTTGAAGCTGGAGATGATATTGATGATTTGATGAAGCTGTGCCATGCGGATGTGACAACAAAAAATAAGTATAAGAGGAAAAAATATAGGGAGAATTTTCAACTAGTAAAACAGAAACTAAAAGATGTTGAAGAGCGTGATCAGATTCGGAATTGGCAACCGCCGGTTGACGGTAGTGATATTATGAAGTGTTTTGATATTAAACCTGGTCGTAAGGTGGGAATTATAAAAAATGCTATCCGCGACGCTATACTGGACGGCGAGATAGGTAATGACCGTGAAGAAGCACTTCAGTTTATGATTGAAAAAGCGAAGTCGCTCGGCTTGGAAATTAAGAATCATCAAGATTAATTTTCGCTCTTTTAAAATTCTATTTTTTTAAACATATTCGTAAAAAATCGTTAAGCATGGCTATTTATAGGTTTAAAGTGACATTTGAAGATTATGACGACGTAATCAGAGAGATCGATATCTTATCGAAACATACGTTTTTGGATCTGCACCGGGCTATTCAAAAATCGGTTAATTATGACCCAGAGAAATCATCTTCTTTTTACGTTAGTAATGATCAGTGGAAGAAAGGTGAAGAAATTGCCTACCTGCCAACTGAATTTAAATCGAATAAGGGTGTCACGCTGATGGAAACTGCTAAACTGAATAAATTCATCGATGACCCACATCAGAAGTTTTACTATATCTATAACTTCGACAGACCTTATGACTTTCATGTGCAGTTGATTAAGATTTTAAAGGAGGAAGAGGGCAAAGAATATCCAGCTGTTTTTAAAAGTATCGGCATCGCTCCAAAAGCCACAGGGACGATAAACACGGATGAAAGTGGTTCTGACAAAGAAGAGAAGTCAGACTTCGACTTTCTACATGATATGGGCTATGATGCAGAAGATGATAATAATCTGGACTTGATGGATGATGAAGATGGTGAAGGTTCGGACTTTTCGGACGACGCGCCAGCTGAGGACGAATATTAATGTCCATTCGGCATGCCAAAACCTTGGTCTGTGTCGTGGGACCAACAGCAGTAGGGAAAACGAGCACGGCAATTGAACTGGCGAGACATTATCAAACAGAGATTATATCTGCTGATTCCAGGCAATTTTACCAGGAAATGAATATTGGTACGGCAAAGCCTGACATGCAAGAGCTAACTGCTGCAACACATCACTTCATTGACTCACATAGTATTACTGAAGACTATTCGGCTGGCGATTATGAAGTCGATGTTCTAAACTTACTCGAACAGCTCTTTAAAAAGCACGACGTGCTTATCATGGTGGGAGGATCGGGGCTTTTTATTAACGCTGCCTGCTACGGTTTGGATAAATTACCTAAGCCTGCAGCGGGTGTTCGTGAACAGTTAACGGAAGACTTTGAAAAAAAAGGAGTTAGCTACCTACAGGAAAAACTATTGGCTGCCGACCCGGAATATTATATGGAAGTGGATCATCAGAATCCGCAACGGATGATTCGTGCTTTAGAGGTTTTTGAAACAACTGGTATTGCATTTTCCAAATGGAGGAAAAAGGATCTAGCATTACGGAATTTTAACATCCTACCTATCGGCTTGCATATGGATCGGGATCAATTATATGAACGGATTAACCTGCGGGTAGATAAAATGCTGGATGACGGGTTGTTAAAGGAAGTAAAGGACTTGCTTCCCCACCGGAACAAGAGTCCACTTCAGTCGGTCGGCTACTCAGAGCTTTTCGATTATTTGGATGGTTCTATTAGCTTGGAACGGGCGATTGAATTAATCAAGAGAAACTCACGGCGCTACGCAAAACGCCAGATCACTTGGTTTAAAAAAATGCCAGACATCCAGTGGTTTGACCCCAAGGAACCAGACTCCATTCGAACATATATTGACACATTTGTTAATGGTGAACGCTAGGGTGGATCAAGGAAAACGTACTCCTGAATACTGGTTAACATCAACAATCGGTAGCTTGGCACCATATTGCTCGTTAATTGCTTTAATCATCAAATTAGCGATTAATGCATTGCCTTTCGGAGTCAGATGAATCCCATCCAGTGAGATCGCTCCACCCGTTATAAAAGTTGCACTAACCCCTGCCCCATTAATAAGAACGCCATCTTTGACCTCATTTAAATAGGAATAGACATCTGCTACCGCTAAACCGTGGCTAGCAGCTGCATTGACGATGGTTTCATTGTAGGAGTTGATATAATCCTGGACAATGGCAGCTTCCGCTTTATCCAAAATGTAGTGATCTTCAACAGGGTTCAAAGGATGTAAACCATAAGGAATTCCGCTGGCATTGGGTTTGCCAAGCAAACCTGCGGACATGAAGGGCAGAACAACCAAATCCTCGTCCGTAGCAGGACGAACTCCGGGAGGTAGACCAACGACAACGGCATTTTCGTCTTGAATAAAGATATTTTCAATTTGGTCTGCATTTTCTGGACTGGCGGCCTTCGCTCCGTCAATCAGGGCTTGAATGGTTACAGTTGTAAAAAATGGAATAGAGGTAACATTAGGGATCGTGGCGACAACACCTTTTTGTCCTCCCGCCGTCAATGCCGTTAGAAAATTATTGTATAGAGCGGCAAATTGTGATTGATCAGTGAGTGTGCTGGTAGGACCAGTTGTAACACCACCCGCGGTGGCGTAACCTAAAACATCATTATTACCTAACCAAAAAGAAAAAAATGTATGTTCATGCTCGGCTACAAAATCAAAATAGCTTTTCTGCTCCCCATCTGGAAGAAGTCTTTCGAAATAATTATTAGCCTGACTAAAAGGCTCGTAGAAGGCTAAATCTAGACGCATGCCTGGGACTCCGAGATTTTGGATAGGGTCGGTATATTTGATCAAGTGTTTATCCTGATCACGATAAGCTAGATTTTCAGTAACACTTTCCAGCTGAGGGGTTCCCTCTGTAATGGCGGTTAACCGTAAATAGCCGGAACCGTTGGCGTGCTGCTCATCAAAGAATGGCGACATAAAGTCACCGCCACCAACAGATTTCATTTGTTCAGCCATCAGGTTCGGGAAGGCGACTTTTTGTCCTTCGAGGTAGAGGCCTCCATCTGCAAAACCTGCTGTCAGTGAATTTCCAACGGCAATATAGGTGCTAAAATCCACATCACCTGCCGAGGTTTGTGGAGTGTCTATACTGGGCTTACAAGCGAAAATAAATACACTAATGAGAATATATAATAAATTGAATCTTTTCATTTCAACATGCTTTTATTATTACTTCTTGGTAATACACCTGTTTTGTTAGCTACCATTTATAACCGATAGAAATACCTGGCGCATAAACGTGTGTTTTAAATGTACCGGACAGGCCGGTCTCTAAGTTTGTTTGCGTTCTTTCAAAAATTGATTCATATAGGAAGCTGGCATTTAGCTCCCAGTTTTGATTAATTTCATAGCCAAACCCCGCACTCAGGATCATACGATCTGCATCTGGAGCTTCGGGAGTTACATAGCCATCTTCCACTGGCGTTAACACATAGGCTGCACCTGCACGGATAATGAGTTCTGGATTCAGGCGATGTTGCACTCCAAGCTTGGCAGAGCCACCATTTGAATAATTCCGCTCGGAGCGGGTATCTTCGAGAATGGGGGTATTTTCAGCATAATCAAATGCTAATTCTTTATATACTTCCCAATTCACAAAACTTAGATCTAATGCGAGGGATGTGTTTTCGTTGATAGGATAACCAAAAGCAAGGGTTGTTGTCGAAGGCAGCGGCAGCTCTGCATTAAAGGTATTACCAACGGGGAAATTACTTCTGACCGACTCAGGAACATTGAATATGGCATCACCATTCTCCAGCTTTGTTATGACTTTGGATCGGTGTACAAGTGAAATCGCAAAGCCGTTGTCCATTCGATAATAGATACCTGCATTCCATCCATAACCAGCGCCGGTACCGGTTAATTGTGCGCTGGCGTCTGTGCCGTCGCTGTGATTGATAGGTAGTGCTCTTTGCAAGTCAACCTCACCATGATTGTACACAAAACCGGCGCCGACACCTAAATTTTCAGTCAGTTGATAACTGAAGGTTGGCTGAATATAGATGGCTTTCAGGTTCAACGAGGTAACGGTATACTTACCAGACCAGTTGTTTCCCCAATCGACCAAACCGCCGAAAGGTGTATAAACGCCAAGCCCTACTTTCCACTTTGATTGGGTTGGCCCCCATAAGCCATAAACAGCAAGTGGTGTCGCAATATGATTTTCCACATGCTCAACGATATTGCTCCCGCTTTGGTTAAAAGCAGACTTGAACCATAGAGGGTTTATACCACCGCTAACAGCATTGTGGTCGACAAAACTCATGGCACCCGGATTAAAAAAGATAGTACTTTCATCCAAGATGAGTGCTGCACCTCCTCCGGCCATTGCAGACTGCTTCTGGCCTTGAAGGTTCACCTGGAAGCCTTGAGCCAATAAACTTATCGGAGTGAATAATAGGAAGAATATACCCCAAAAGAAAAGTTTCATGTTCTTCATAAGCAATCGGTTTGGATAATAACAATAATCCCCACCTGAAACAGGAAGGAAATTCATGCATCAATTAAATAAGAAACGGAAAAAGCTGGTTTTTGTTTATGCCTGAGCTGTCGGCCCTCCGAAATTCATAGGAAACGGCGGCACTTCGTTGGTATCAATCTGACCGTGAATATCTTCGAACTTTTTGATATTGTCCTTCATCGCCGCTAAAAAACGCTTGGCATGTTCTGGTGTCAATACGATCCTTGATTTAACACGTGCTTTCGGAGTGCCGGGCATGATGCGTATAAAATCGACAACAAATTCTGTATTGGAATGCGTTATAATTGCTAAGTTGGAATAAATCCCTTCAGCTATTTCTTCAGATAGTTCTATGCTTAGTTCTTGTGGTTTATCTTGTCCTGCCATAATCAAAAATAGAGAAATTATTCAACTAAAAAAAAGAGCCTGTCTGAAAATTCCAAACAGGCTCTTACTATGATGCCTTTCAAAATCTCAAATCTTTACGACTGAGATTTTGTTTTCAATCGAATTGTTTTTTAGAGCTTTAGTCTTCTTTTGATGCTAACAGCTTGTCATATTCTTCTTGAGAACCAACAATGATGTTGTCGTACTCGCGAAGACCAGTACCGGAAGGAATTAAATGCCCAACAATTACGTTTTCTTTTAATCCTAACAGATCGTCCTGTTTAGCATGAATAGCAGCCTCATTTAACACTTTCGTTGTTTCCTGGAAGGAAGCAGCCGAAATAAACGACTTCGTACCTAACGATGCTCTGGTGATACCCTGAAGGATCGGACTAGAAGTTGCAGGAATAGCATCACGTACTTCTACAAGTTTCAGGTCACGACGTTTCAAGCTGGAGTTTTCCTCTCTTAATCTACGAGAAGAAACAATCTGACCAGCTTTCAGCTCATTGGAATCTCCCGGATCAACAACAACTTTCTTGTCGAACATGTTATTGGTTTCTTCAATGAAATCCCATTTGCTTACATTATCCTTTTCAAGGAACATTGAATCTCCCGGATCTTCGATATGTACTTTCTGCATCATCTGGTGAACGATGGTCTCGAAGTGCTTATCGTTGATTTTCACACCTTGAAGACGATAGACTTCCTGAATTCCGTTTACCAAGTATTCTTGAACGGCAGCCGGGCCTTTGATCTTTAAGATATTCGCCGGAGAGATGGATCCATCTGACAATGGCATACCAGCTTTTACAAAGTCATTATCCTGAACTAAGATATGCTTTGAAAGCGGCACCAAGTATTTCTTAATTTGACCATCTCTTGATTCGATAGAAATTTCACGGTTAGCACGCTTCACGCCACCTAGCGTTACAACACCATCAATCTCTGTAACAACAGCTGGGTTTGAAGGGTTTCTAGCTTCGAACAACTCTGTAACTCTCGGTAAACCGCCTGTAATATCTCGGGTCTTACCAGTTGAACGTGGAATCTTTGCGATGATAGCGCCGACTTTTGCTTCTTCTCCGTCGTTGATTGAAATGTGAGCTCCTACCGGAATATTGTAATTTCGGATAAGTTCACCTTTCTTGTCAAGAATCCGGATAGCCGGGTTCTTCGTTTTATCACGAGTTTCGATGATTACTTTCTCGCGGTGACCAGTTTGCTCATCTGATTCTTCACGATAAGTAACACCTTCGATAATGGATTCGAATTCAACTTTACCTGCAAACTCTGAAATGATAACTGCATTGTATGGATCCCATGAACAAATCAGATCCCCACTATTTACTTTATCACCATCATTTACAAATAAGAATGAACCATAAGGAATGTTATTAGTCATAACAACCTTCTTCGTATCTTCATCTACTACTCTAAATTCACCTGAACGACCCAATACAACATTTTGCTTTTCACCGTTATTCTCACGTTCTACAACACGCACGTTTTCAAATTCGATTCGTCCACTGAATTTAGAAACAATCTGAGATTCAGCAGCAATGTTAGAAGCAGTACCCCCAACGTGGAACGTACGTAGTGTTAACTGAGTTCCAGGTTCACCGATTGATTGAGCTGCAATAACCCCAACAGCTTCACCTTTTTGAACACGCTTGCCACTAGCCAAGTTACGTCCGTAACATAACGAACAAACGCCTCGCTTGCTTTCACATGTTAATACCGAACGGATTTCAAGTCCATCTACAGATGATTGTTCAATTTTATAGGCTATTTCTTCATCGATATCTTGATCGGCTTTCACCAATAATTCATTGGTTGCTGGATCGTATACATCATGAAGAGCAGTTCTACCTAATATTCGCTCATAAAGAGGTTCAACGATATCTTCGTTGTCTTTCAGAGCAGTTGTGTAAATACCACGCAATGTTCCGCAATCCTCTTCGGTAACGATCATATCTTGCGCAACGTCATGTAAACGACGTGTCAAGTAACCAGCATCGGCCGTCTTCAATGCCGTATCTGCCAAACCTTTACGAGCACCGTGAGTGGAGATAAAGTACTCTAATACAGATAACCCTTCTTTAAAGTTTGACAAAATTGGGTTTTCGATAATCTCACCACCCGAAGATCCTGATTTCTGAGGTTTAGCCATCAATCCACGCATACCGCAAAGCTGACGAATCTGCTCTTTCGAACCACGGGCTCCAGAATCCAGCATCATATAAACAGAGTTGAAGCCCTGGTTATCTTCCGAAAGGATTTTCATCACTGAAGCAGTCAAGCGATTGTTGATACGAGTCCAGATATCGATAATCTGATTGTAACGTTCGTTGTTGGTAATGAATCCCATGTTGTAGTTATTCATCACTTCATCAACTTCAGCGGTTGCCTGTTCTATCAAATCACCTTTAGCATCAGGAATATTCAAGTCTTGGAGGTTAAATGAAAGCCCCCCACGGAATGCCATTTGGAAACCTAACTCCTTAATATCATCAAGGAATTCGGCTGCACGCGCCATACCAGAGATCTTCACAACCCGACCAATAATATCGCGAAGAGACTTCTTCGTCAACAATTCATTGATATAACCCAATTCTTCAGGAACACGCTGGTTAAATAGGATTCTTCCAACGGTAGTTTCAATAACCTTACTTTCTACAGAACCATCCTGCGCTCTTACATTAACTTTTACATTAATGAAAGCATGCAAATCTACTTTACCTTCATTATACGCGATAATCACCTCTTCCGCAGAATAGAAGGTCATTCCCTGACCTTTCATTACGCGCGTATCGTCAGTTTTACGTCCTTTGCTAATATAATATAAGCCCAACACCATATCTTGAGATGGAACCGTAATCGGAGTTCCATTCGCCGGATTCAAAATGTTGTGCGATGCAAGCATTAAGATTTGCGCCTCCAAGATTGCCGCATTGCCCAAAGGTAAGTGTACAGCCATCTGGTCACCGTCAAAGTCGGCGTTAAACGAAGTACAAACTAACGGGTGTAACTGGATTGCCTTACCCTCAACCAGTTTCGGTTGAAACGCCTGAATACCCAATCTGTGAAGTGTCGGAGCACGGTTAAGTAATACAGGGTGCCCTTTAAGAACATTCTCAAGAATATCCCATACAACCGGATCTTTACGATCAACAATCTTTTTCGCAGATTTAACGGTCTTAACAATACCACGTTCAATCATCTTGCGAATGATGAACGGCTTATAAAGTTCAGCCGCCATATTCTTCGGCAATCCGCACTCATGCAGTTTAAGGTTTGGACCTACAACAATTACGGAACGCGCCGAGTAATCAACACGCTTACCGAGCAAGTTTTGACGGAAACGTCCTTGTTTACCTTTCAAAATGTCTGAAAGGGATTTCAAGGCACGGTTACCTTCAGTTTTTACTGCATTTACTTTTCTCGAGTTATCAAACAATGAGTCGACAGCTTCTTGAAGCATGCGTTTCTCATTACGTAAAATAACCTCAGGAGCTTTAATCTCTAACAATCTTTTCAGACGGTTATTTCGGATAATTACACGACGGTAAAGATCGTTTAAGTCTGATGTAGCAAACCGACCTCCATCCAAAGGCACCAACGGTCGTAATTCTGGTGGAATAATTGGTACAATCTTAACAATCATCCACTCCGGACGGTTTTCAATACGATCCCTTGAACCACGGAAAGCTTCCACAACTTGCAGACGCTTTAATGCTTCTGTCTTACGCTGTTGCGAAGTTTCATTGGCTGCTTGGTGGCGTAAATTGTAAGAAAGCTGATCAAGATCTAAACGCTTAAGAAGCTCTTCTAGTGCTTCTGCTCCCATCTTAGCGATGAATTTCTGCGGATCTTTATCATCCAAATACTGGTTTTCCTTTGGCAATGTATCTAATACGTCCAGATACTCTTCCTCCGTTAGGAAATCCATGTAATTAATTCCATCGTCTTCTTTAATACCGGGCTGAATAACTACATAACGTTCGTAGTAAATGATCATATCCAGCTTTTTGGTAGGAAGCCCCAATAAATATCCAATTTTGTTAGGAAGCGAGCGGAAATACCAAATATGGGCTACAGGTACAACCAAATTGATGTGCCCCATGCGTTCCCTACGTACCTTTTTCTCAGTAACTTCCACACCACAACGATCACAAACAATACCCTTATAACGAATACGTTTGTATTTACCGCAATGACATTCATAGTCTTTTACCGGACCAAAAATACGCTCACAAAACAAGCCGTCACGCTCAGGTTTATAAGTCCGGTAGTTGATTGTTTCCGGTTTCAAAACCTCACCACTTGAGCGCTCTAAAATCACCTCTGGTGATGATAGACTAATGGTGATAGACGTGAAGTTGCTTTTTATTTTATTATCTTTTTTATAAGACATAATCTTTAATTAAGAGTACTAATCTAAAGTGATATCTAAACCTAGTCCGCGTAATTCATGTACAAGTACATTAAATGACTCAGGAACAGAAGGTGTTGGCAAATTGTCACCTTTTACAATTGCCTCATATGTTTTGGCTCTTCCGACAACATCATCAGACTTAACAGTCAGGATTTCTTGTAGGATATTGGCAGCACCAAATGCTTCCAATGCCCAGACCTCCATCTCACCAAAACGCTGACCACCAAACTGAGCTTTACCACCCAAAGGCTGTTGTGTAATCAATGAGTAAGGGCCAATTGACCGCGCGTGCATCTTATCATCTACCATGTGACCAAGTTTCAACATATAGATAACACCAACCGTTGTTGGCTGGTCGAAACGAACACCCGTTAAGCCATCGTAAAGATAAGTTTTACCTCCGGCTGGCAGCTCCGCTTTCTTGATCCACTCTTCAACCTCATTGGTTTCCGCACCGTCAAAAATAGGTGTCGCAAACTTGACTCCAAGTTTTTGTCCTGCCCAACCCAAGACCGTTTCATAAATCTGTCCAAGGTTCATCCGCGAAGGTACACCTAGTGGGTTAAGAACAATATCTACTGGAGTTCCGTCTTCTAAGAACGGCATGTCTTCATCACGAACAATACGGGCTATAATACCTTTATTTCCGTGACGTCCTGCCATCTTATCTCCTACCTTCAATTTACGTTTCTTAGCAACATATACCTTAGCCATCTGAACTATACCAGACGGAAGTTCATCACCCACACTAATTGCAAACTTATCTCTCTTATAAGCACCCAACTCTTCGTTCAACTTAATGTTGTAAAAATGAAGTGTTTGCTTAATCAACTCATTCTTATCGTCATCTGTAGTCCATTTAGTTGGGTTGATGTTGGTATAATCTAAGTCTGTCAGAATTTTTTGGGTAAACTTAGCTCCCTTAGCAACAAGTAGCTCTTTGTATACACTATAAACACCCTGAGAAGTTTTACCATTTACAATGGAAAACAGCTTATCAACTAGACGATCCTTTAAGCTTTTCGTTGCTTTGTTAAAACGGTTCTCTAACTCTTCCAAAGCAGCTTTTTCTTCTGATTTAGACGTTTTTTTCGACCTAGAGAACAATTTGGTATCAATAACAACTCCTTGGATTGAAGGAGGTGTTTTCAATGAAGCGTCTTTAACATCTCCAGCTTTATCTCCGAAGATAGCACGTAAAAGTTTCTCTTCAGGCGATGGATCAGATTCACCTTTCGGTGTAATTTTTCCAATCAAAATGTCGCCGTCACGAACTTCAGCACCTACCCGGATAATTCCGTTCTCATCAAGGTCTTTTGTAGCCTCTTCAGAAACGTTTGGAATATCTGGAGTCAATTCTTCTTCACCACGTTTTGTATCACGAACTTCAAGTTCAAATTGATCGATGTGTAAAGAAGTAAAGATATCCTGACTTACTACACGCTCCGAAATTACAATAGCATCCTCAAAGTTATAACCTTGCCAAGGCATAAAGGCAACCTTCAAGTTACGCCCTAAAGCTAATTCTCCATTTTGAGTAGCGTATCCTTCACAAAGCACCTGCCCTTTTTCTACCTTTTGGCCTTTTACAACAATCGGTTTCAGGTTGATACAAGTGCTTTGGTTCGTCTTCTTAAATTTAATCAATCGATATGTCTTGATATCATCATCAAAAGAAACCAGCTTCTGATCATCCGTTCTTTCATACCGGATCTTGATCTCATTTGCATCCACATATTCAACTACACCATTACCTTCAGCATTGATCAATGTCCGTGAATCCCTCGCGACACGACCTTCAAGTCCTGTACCAACGATCGGAGCTTCCGCACGAAGTAACGGTACAGCTTGACGTTGCATGTTTGATCCCATCAAAGCACGGTTCGCATCATCATGTTCCAAGAACGGAATTAACGAAGCAGCGATCGACGTAATCTGATTTGGAGCAATATCCATCAAGTCTAAGCGTTCAGGTTCAATAATAGGAAAGTCACCTTCCAGACGTGCTTTAACACGCGGAGTAATAAAGTTCCCCTTATCGTCGTACTCAGCGTTTGCTTGCGCAATCACCTTTCCATCTTCATCTTCTGCCGACAAGTAAACTACCGGTTCCTCCACAACGACCCTTCCCTCTTCTACTTTACGGTACGGTGTTTCAATAAATCCGAGGTTATTGATCTTTGCATGAACGCATAATGACGAAATCAAACCAATATTTGGACCTTCCGGTGTCTCAATGGTACATAGACGTCCGTAATGCGTATAGTGAACGTCACGAACCTCAAAACCAGCTCTCTCTCGCGATAAACCACCTGGTCCTAAAGCCGAAAGTCTTCTTTTGTGAGTAATTTCAGCAAGTGGATTCGTCTGGTCCATAAACTGCGATAACTGATTAGTTCCAAAGAACGAATTAATTACCGAGGATAATGTACGAGCATTGATTAAATCAGTTGGCGTAAACACCTCATTATCACGTATATTCATACGTTCACGAATGGTTCTTGCCATTCTAGACAAACCTACGCCAAACTGAGCATATAGCTGTTCGCCTACTGTACGTACTCGACGATTTGATAAGTGATCGATATCATCAACCTCTGCTTTTGAGTTAATAAGATTGATCAAATACTTAACGATCGCAATGATATCCTGTTTCGTCAGTACTTTGATATCTCCGTCAGTATCGAGTTTCAACTTACGATTAATACGATATCTACCTACGTCCCCTAAATCATAACGTTTGTCAGAGAAAAATAAGCGATCGATGATACCACGAGCTGTTTCCTCATCAGGTGGTTCCGCATTACGCAATTGACGATATATATGTTCAACCGCTTCCTTTTCGGAATTGGAAGTATCTTTTTGTAATGTATTATAAATTATCGAATAGTCAGCATTGCTAGAAGAGTCATCTTTCGACAAAATGATTGTTTTAGCACCAGAGTCGATTATCATATCGATATGCTCTTCCTCTAAAACAGTTTCACGCTCGAGGATGATCTCATTACGATCTATCGAAACAACCTCGCCTGTATCTTCATCTACAAAATCTTCCACCCACTTTTTAAGCACGCGAGCAGCTAACTTCCTTCCGAGTAATTTCTTTAACCCTGATTTACTTACTTTCACTTCGTCTGCAAGTTCGAACAACTCTAATATATCCTTATCAGAGTCATACCCGATAGCACGAAGCAAAGTAGTAACAGGAAATTTCTTTTTACGATCGATATATGCATACATCACGTTATTTACGTCTGTTGCAAATTCGATCCATGAGCCCTTAAATGGTATCACCCTTGCGGAATATAGTTTAGTACCATTTGTATGACGACTCTGGCCAAAAAACACACCTGGCGATCTGTGTAATTGAGAAACGATAACTCGCTCAGCACCATTAATCACAAAAGTACCTTTAGGTGTCATATAAGGAATTGTTCCCAAGTACACATCCTGTACAATCGTTTCAAAATCCTCATGTTCTTCATCATTACAAGATAGACGAAGTTTGGCTTTTAGTGGCACACTATAAGTCAACCCACGCTCTATACACTCCTGTATATCATAGCGGGGAGGATCAATAAAATAATCTAAAAATTCAAGAACAAAAATATTTCTCGAATCAGAAATTGGGAAGTTTTCAGAAAATACTTTGAATAGCCCTTCCTGGTGGCGGTTATCTGAAGTTGTTTCTAACTGAAAAAACTCCATAAAAGACTGAAGTTGCACGTCCAGAAAATCAGGGTAATCAATTACCTTTTTGCTGGTAGCAAAATTTACTCTTTCGTTACGAATATCTTTATTTGCCAAGGGAATAAGAATTTAGTTTAAATAAACTGCACGTTAGACTATATTTTTTATCCTAAAAGGAAACTTGAATAGTCAAATCAAGTATAATTTACTTGTATATACAAACAGCAATAGACCCCGAGAATTTTCGGAGTCTAATGCCTAAAGAACTATTTAGAGAATTACTTAATCTCAACAGTAGCTCCTGCTTCTTCTAGTTGTTTTTTCAACGATTCAGCTTCGTCTTTAGCTACACCTTCCTTCAATGGTTTTGGTGCGCCGTCAACTAATTCTTTAGCTTCTTTTAGTCCAAGACCTGTTAAATCTTTCACTAATTTAACAACTGCTAATTTTGAACCACCAGCCTCAGTAAGAATTACATCAAATGATGTTTTTTCTTCTGCAGCGGCTCCGCCTTCAGCACCAGCTGCAGGTCCAGCTACAGCTACAGCTGCCGCAGCAGGTTCGATACCATACTCATCTTTTAAGATTTGAGCTAACTCGTTAACTTCTTTTACCGTTAAGTTCACCAACTGTTCAGCAAACGATTTTAAATCTGCCATTTTATTTAAATTTTTGAATTGTGCGTAATAAATAATTAATAATCTATCGAACTTTTAAGGAGTTCGTTAACCTTCCTTTTCTTGTAAAGTTTTAACAATTCCAGCAAGTGTGCTTCCACCAGATTGAAGGGCAGAAACAACGTTTTTCGCAGGAGACTGAAGCAACCCGATGATTTCGCCAATAAGCTCTTCTTTCGATTTCAAGCTTGCTAGTGAATTCACTTGTTCATCACCGATAAACACAGACGAGTCAATATAAGCGCCTTTCAATACTGGTTTATCGCCAGACTTTCTAAGCTCTTTAATTAATTTCGCGGGTGCATTACCTATTTCAGAGAAAAGAAGCGTTGATGAACCTTTTAAGGTACCTTTCAACTCTTCTGAATCAACGCCAGCAGCTTCCATAGCCTTAAGGATTAAGGTATTCTTCACTACTTGCATCACAATTCCTTTCTCAAAACATTTGCGACGAATGCTAGTTACTTTTTCTACAGTCAAATCAGCGGTGTCGGTAATATAAAAATTACCGTAGTTTTTAATCTGATCTGCTAAAGCTTCTACAATTTCTTGTTTTTCTTCTTTTCTCATGATTAGATTCCCACTACTGATTTAGTTTCAACTTGTATACTCGGGCTCATTGTTGATGAGATGTGTATACTTCTAAAGTAAGTCCCTTTCGCTGCAGAAGGCTTTAATTTAGAAATAGTTTGGATTACTTCCAAAGCATTATCATAAATTTTATCTGCAGAGAATGACACCTTACCAATTGAAGCATGAATGATTCCGGTTTTGTCAACTTTGAAATCAATCTTACCGCCTTTAACATCAGTTACCGCTTTACCCACATCTTGAGTAACCGTACCTGACTTAGGATTAGGCATAAGGTTTCGAGGTCCTAAAATACGACCTAACCGACCTACTTTTGCCATCACACTAGGCATGGTAATAATGATATCTACGTCTGTCCATCCTCCTTCAATTTTGCTGATATATTCATCTAAACCTACATAATCTGCACCTGCAGCTTTAGCCTCTTCCTCCTTATCCGGAGTACAAAGTACCAAAACACGTACAGTTTTACCTGTTCCGTGAGGTAGAGTTGCTATACCACGTACCATCTGATTTGCTTTCCGAGGATCAACGCCCAAACGGACGTCAATATCCACCGATGCATCAAATTTGGTAGTTGTGATGTCTTTTACTAAAGACGAAGCTTCTTGTAATGAATAAACTTTACCAGCTTCAATTTTGGTAAGTGCCGTTTTTTGATTTTTTGTTAATCTAGCCACTTTTTTAAATTGATATCTGTTAATTAATTTGTCCAGGGAGCATCACCACTTACAGTAATACCCATACTACGCGCAGTACCTGCCACCATTTTCATGGCTGACTCTACTGTGAACGCATTTAAATCTGTCATTTTATCCTTAGCGATAGTTTCAACTTGATCCCAAGTTACCGAACCAACCTTTTTACGGTTAGGTTCGCCCGAACCACCTTTCACTCCCGTAGCCTCTACTAGTTGAACTGCTACTGGCGGAGTTTTAATGATAAAATCAAAAGACTTATCGGCGTAAACAGTAATAACGACAGGTAACACTTTACCTGCTTTGTCTTGTGTGCGCGCATTAAATTGCTTGCAAAACTCCATGATGTTCACCCCTTTTGCACCTAAAGCAGGTCCTACGGGGGGAGAAGGGTTAGCTGCGCCACCTCTCACCTGTAATTTCACTAAGCCACTGACTTGTTTTGCCATTTTTGAATTTTAATTTAATTACTAAATGTTTGTTAGTAAGTTGGAAGCATATAACGTAACATTTACTTGTATTCTATTCTTTTTCTACTTGCATGTAGTTCAACTCAAGCGGTGTTTTTCTACCGAAGACTTTAACCATAACCTTGAGTTTCTTTTTCTCTTCATTAACTTCTTCTATCTCACCTGTAAACCCATTGAACGGACCGTCGACAACCTTAACAGACTCCCCAACAAAATAAGGAACATTGATCGTTTCTACCTGTTCAGACATTTCGTCAACTTTTCCTAGGATTCTATTTACTTCAGATGGTCGAAGTGGGATAGCGTTCCCTTCCTTATCACCAAGAAAACCAATTACGCTATTAATCCCTTTTATCAGATGTTCTAATTCACTATCAAGTGCAACTTCTATCAATACATATCCTGGGTAAAAGTTTCGCTCTTTAGCGATCTTTTTTCCGTCCCTCATTTGATAGTACTTTTCCATCGGAATCAATACTTGAGGAACCTGTTGTGAAAGACCTAGACGATTAATTTCTGCTTCGATATATTGCTTTACCTTCTTTTCTTTTCCACTTACGGCACGGACTACATACCATTTTAATTTTTGATCTGCCATCAATTCTTTTTTTTATCCTACAGATTGATAAAACAATTTTAAAATAGAACTTGAAGACTCATCCATTGCTAATATGATTAACGCAATGATTACTGATGCAATCAGCACGACAACTGCCGAATTTTGCAACTCACCCCAAGTAGGCCAAGTCACCTTATGCATCATCTCATCGTAAGACTCTTTAAAAAATTCAAGTACACTTGACATAAACGCTCATTATTTTGCACGGGCACAAGGATTCGAACCCTGATCAAAGGTTTTGGAGACCTCTATTCTACCATTGAACTATGCCCGTAATTCTTATAAACAAAGTACCCTACTATAAAATTAGGGTACTTTGTTTTATTAGCTAAGCCTAAGCTTATTAATTATGCAATGATTTCAGTTACCTGTCCAGCACCTACAGTTCTACCACCTTCACGGATAGCGAAACGAAGACCTTTTTCCATTGCGATCGCGTTAATCAATTTTACGTTGATCGTTACGTTATCACCTGGCATAACCATCTCAACACCTTCCTGTAGAGTAATCTCTCCAGTTACGTCAGTTGTACGGAAATAGAACTGAGGACGGTATTTGTTAAAGAATGGAGTGTGACGTCCACCTTCTGCTTTCGACAATACATAAACCTCAGCTTTAAATTCTGTGTGAGGAGTTACTGAACCTGGTTTACAGATAACCATACCACGACGGATATCAGTTTTCTCAATACCACGTAACAATAAACCTACGTTATCTCCAGCTTCACCACGATCTAGAATCTTACGGAACATCTCAACACCAGTTACAGTTGATTTTAAGTTCTCAGCACCCATACCAAGAATATCAACAGCCTCTCCAGAGTTAATTACACCACGCTCAATACGTCCAGTTGCTACAGTACCACGACCAGTGATCGAAAATACGTCTTCAATCGGCATCAAGAATGGAAGATCTGTCAAACGCGGAGGAAGTGGAATGTAGTTATCAACCGCTTCCATCAGTTCCATGATTTTGTCAACCCACTGTTGCTCACCATTCAATGCACCTAATGCAGATCCACGGATCACAGGAATATCATCTCCAGGGTATTCGTAGAATGACAACAATTCACGAATTTCCATTTCAACCAAGTCTAACAACTCAGGGTCATCAACTAAGTCAGTTTTATTCATGAAAACCACCAAAGCAGGGATACCTACCTGGCGACCCAATAAAATGTGTTCACGAGTCTGAGGCATTGGGCCATCAGTAGCAGCAACAACGATAATAGCACCGTCCATTTGAGCAGCACCAGTAACCATGTTTTTAACATAGTCAGCGTGACCCGGACAGTCAACGTGTGCATAATGACGATTTTGTGTTGCATATTCTACGTGCGATGTATTAATTGTAATACCACGCTCTTTTTCTTCAGGAGCTGAGTCAATTGAGTCGAATGAACGAGACTCTGATAATCCAGCGTCAGCCAAAACTTTCGTAATAGCTGCTGTTGTAGTCGTTTTACCGTGGTCAACGTGACCAATAGTACCTATGTTTAGGTGTGGTTTACTGCGGTCAAATTTCTCTTTTGCCATGTTGTATGCGAATTAGTAGATAAGTTAATTTTTATTTTGGTTTCAATTATTAAACGCTTACGAGCCAATGATGGGACTTGAACCCATGACCTCTTCCTTACCAAGGAAGTGCTCTACCGCTGAGCTACATCGGCTTGCTTTTTTTAACACTAAAAAGTCAACACCTCTTTTATAAGGAATCAACTCTTTAATTATTTCGAGCGGAAGACGAGGTTCGAACTCGCGACCTATAGCTTGGAAGGCTATCGCTCTACCAACTGAGCTACTTCCGCTTGTATGTATTGTTTTAATCCGGTAAAAACAAACCTCTGATAACCGGATAAAGTTTATATAAATCACAAACTCTTAAAACCTTGGTGGGGGGAGAAGGATTCGAACCTTCGAAACCGAAGTAACGGATTTACAGTCCGTCCCATTTGACCGCTCTGGAATCCCCCCAACGTCTTTTATATTTCAACAAAGCCCTTCGGCTTCTTAACGAGCCCCCTGCCGGGATCGAACCAGCGACCTACTGATTACAAGTCAGTTGCTCTACCAGCTGAGCTAAGGAGGCCTTTTTTCCTAAATTCAATCAGTAATCACCTTTTTCCTTTAGGGACTGCAAAGATATACAAAGTTGTAATAATACAAAAGAAAATTTAAATATTATTTTTACTAGAACTCTGTTTTCTTTCAGCGCACAAAGAAAGAAAAAAATAGTTGAAAAAGTCCAACATTTTTTCAAAAAAAAGCAACCCTACCCCACTATTTTCAACAACTGTCTTTATTTTAGATAATTACAAACAAAAGTATGGGACACAGAATAGCTACCCATGTCCCATACCGTTCTCATATCTCAGAGAAATCGTTAAATCTTCTTCAAGAATGACCGTAACATCCAGTTTTGTTTTTCGTTGAATTGCATAAAAGCGTTCACCATGTCGTTTGATCCTTCGTCGTTCGCTTCACTCGTGATCGCCAACAAATCTCTTTCTAAAGCGATCAAAATACTCAAGTTATCGGTAATAGCCTTTACCATATCCGTATCCTTCATGCCTATTGTTTCAACTTCTTCAATTTCCGATTGTGTCTTAAACACAGAGTATCGACTTTCTGGATCTTTACCCAATGTCAGAATACGTTCAGCCAATTCATCAATTGTAGTTATCGCCGCATTATACAGTTCTTCAAACTTTGCGTGTAGCGTAAAAAAATGAGGACCCTTAATATTCCAGTGGCAGCCTCTCAGGTTTTGATAGTAAATATGATAATTTGCCAATAAGTCATGCAAATTTTCTACAACGGGTCTTAACTTTTTCTCTTCCAAACTAATTGATTTTGCGTTCATGATATTTTTTATTTTTATGTTATATGTTAATTGAATAATTTGTTATCTATTAAAGTGACTTAAAGCTAAATTGTTTTAAATCTCAAACTTTTTCCTTACAAAGAGATTATAGTTTTCGTGCCTCTCAACCTGAACCGCAGTGCCCTTTTCTATGTAACCACCCAAAGCTACAGCGTCAAACCACTTTCCATCAATTTCGACCTTTCCTGAGGGCCGCAAATCTGTTCTGGCAATCCCCTCCTTACCAATTACCTCATTGTCAAATGTCGATGCCACATAGCCTTGAGATGAAGCTTGCTCATCGGCCAAAACCAACCGTTTAAAAGCACGGCTATTCAGAATACTCTTCCCGAATAAAACAGATAAAATAATCGCTCCGATGATAGACAATATAACCAATAAAAATGACCTAAACAAGAAATTAGGAGGCATCATCGAGAAATCAAAAGACTCGTTGGGCACCATACTAAATGCAAAGCTACAAACCAGCAGAACAATCCCTGCTATTCCTGCTACTCCAAAACCGGGTATAACAAATATTTCAAGGAGCAACAATATCACACCGATAATAAATAAAAGAATCTCCCAATTCGCAGCAAAACCTTCAATGTAAAGCGGTGCAAAGTAAAGAATACCTGAAACTAGCGCAACAATAAAAGGCAATCCAATTCCAGGAGATGTCATTTCAAAATAAATCCCTCCCATAATCAGTACAATCAAAAAACCTTGAACCGCCGGGTTTGTTAAAAATCCGATCACCTGATCAACCCAAGTAATCTGATGTACAATCATTGAAGATCCGGTTAAATTCTCGAGCGTCAATATTTCATCTAAAGAGCTCACTTCCCCGTCGCTCAGACCTATATCTGTCGCTTCTTTAGAAGTAAGACTCAGCAGTTTACCGTCTTCTTTAAGGGTCGGCAAGTCAACATCCTCATCCACAAAAGCCTCAGCTACCTTTGGGTCACGACCGGTTGCTTCTGCCGTCGCACGCATTAACGCTCGCATGTATGACTGATATTTCTCTGGCATAACCTCTCCTTGGCCATCAACTACACTTGCGGCACCGATACTAGAACCTTTAGCCATATAAATTTTTTCACTCGCTAAAGAAATCAACGCACCTGCGGATGCTGCATTGTGATTAATATACACGATAGTCTTAATTGGTGAATCAAGAATAGTGCTTCTGATTGAATCAGCAAAATTGACCATACCGCCAAAAGTGTTCATTTCAATCAGCATAACATTCGCATTCTGTTCCATCGCTTTTAAATACGCTTGCTTTGTATTTCTCCACGATGTCGCATTAATATCGTCCCGAATGGAAAATTTATATACGGTTGCGTTTTGCTCCTGCGAAAGTCCAGCTTGTCCGAATACCAGAACGGACATCAAAAAGGTAATAATGAAAATATAAAATCTTCTGTCAATTTTTGCAGCCATAAAGTATGGTTTAAATTATTATTTTTGTAAACGGAATGGTCAACTATTTAACATCTATAAATATACACCAATTCATAAATTTTAGTGCATCTTAGCAAGACAAAATAAGATCAGCAAACGTTCTATATACAACAATTGCAAAACAGATAAGCAGCGCATGAACAAATTTCTTCACAATATATCCGGATTCGTCTTTCTTATAATACTCACATTCCATACCAAAACAACACAGGCGACTATAATTTCACGCATTGATTCAATAGGAATAGAGAACAATAACGGAAAACAGGTTATCATACATAAACTTGAAGCAAAAGAAACTTATTACTCGCTATCTCGAAAATACGGAGTCTCTCATCGAGACATCATGTCTTTCAATAACAATAAATCACTCAAAGTAGGCGATGTCATCAAAATACCTTCCGAACGCTCTTACTCGATAGCAGCTCCACAGCAAGCCTCAAGCACCTCTCAGAACCCGAGCACATCAACGGCACAGCAGACATCGGGAAATCAACCGTCAGGTGGAGGCACACTATACAAAGTAGGTGCAGGCGAAACTCTATACACAATCGCTAAACGGTTTCAGGTCACCGTCGCACAGATCGTCGCCAAGAACAATCTATCTAACGGGCAAGCTATTAAAGCCGGACAGACAATCGTCATTCCTAATGATAATGAAGCCCCAGAACCTGTAGCCGCTCAAGAAACTGAAGCTGAACCCATTATAGTACCCGAAAAATCAACTTCACTTCCAGCTGAAAGATATGGTTTAAAACAAGTCAACGAGCGTGGCGTCGGCGTATGGCTAGAGGGCCTGAATTCTGATAGTGGAAATATGTTAGCACTGCATCGGACTGCCCCTGTAGGCACTGTGGTCAAAATCACCAACCCAATGAATCAAAAGATCACTTTTGCAAAAATTGTAGGCAAATACACAGAAAATGCTACAACACGTGATGCCGTTATAGTTATCTCAAAAGCAACGGCAGATTTGCTGGGGATTCTTGATAAGCGTTTTTTAATCAATATTAGCTACGGAGTTCCTGAATAAAATGTAGGGTATTTTTAATTAAGGTGCATTTCCCGAACCTCGCCCTCCACGATCAGTTTACCGGCAGTTGCATCTTTGATCTCCTCAACACTCACTCCTGGTGCCCGTTCGATTAATTTAAACCCGCCTCTCTCCCTATCGATTTCGAAAACAGCCATTTCAGTTACGATCTTACTTATACATCGCTTTCCAGTCAGTGGCAACGTACATTCAGGCAAGAGCTTACTGTCTCCATGTTTATTCACCTGTTGCATCGCCACAATAATGTTCTTTGCTGACGCGACTAAATCCATTGCACCGCCCATCCCCTTCACTAGTTTTCCAGGAATCTTCCAACTGGCAATGTCACCGAATTCAGACACTTCCATCGCACCAAGGATCGTCAAATCAACCTTTTGACTGCGAATCATCCCAAAACTCATTGCCGAATCAAAGATTGCAGATCCAGGCATTGTTGTAATCGTTTGTTTTCCTGCATTAATTAAATCCGCATCTTCCTCTCCTTCATAAGGAAAGGGGCCAATACCGAGCAGACCATTTTCCGACTGGAGCACTACTTGAACATCATCGGGAATATAATTAGCTACCAACGTAGGTATACCGATACCCAAATTAATGTAAAAACCATCTTCAATTTCCTTTGCTATACGCTTTGCAATACCATTCTTGTCTAACATAACTGCTATATTATCGTAGGGTCCGCTGTTCAATACGTTTTTCAAAATGCTCACCTTTAAATATCCGATGAACGAAGATACCTGGCGTATGAATATGGTCGGGGTCAAGCTCACCAGCAGGCACCAACTCTTCAACTTCAGCAATCGTGGTCTTACCCGCCATTGCCATTACGGGGTTAAAATTTCGGGCCGTTAACCGATAAATCAAATTTCCTGCTGTATCGCCTTTCCACGCCTTAACAATCGCAAAATCTGCGTCAAATGCCTCTTCCAGCAAATATTCTTTATTTTTAAAAACTCGAACTTCTTTTCCTTCGGACACTTCCGTACCTACACCTGCCGGCGTAAAAATCGCTGGCATACCATATCCTGCTGCCATACAACGAGTAGCCAATGTCCCTTGCGGAATCAGTTCAACATCTAGCTCTCCACTTAGCAATTGACGTTCAAATTCGACATTTTCTCCAACATAAGAGGCAATCATTTTCTTCAGCTGTCTTTTCTTGAGCATTAACCCAATTCCGAAATCATCTACCCCTGCATTATTCGAAATACACGTTAAGTCTTTGACATCCTTTCTTACCAGAGCCGCTATCGTATTTTCCGGTATACCACATAACCCGAAACCACCCAACATAAGAGTCATTCCGTCATGAACATCTTTAATGGCCTCATCAGCATTTTTAACTACCTTATTAATCATTTTGGTCTATTTTGGTAAACGGATCGCAACAGACAAAATACATAAAAAATCCCAAATACAGGCACTCGGACAATTTAATTTTTGACAAATCAAAAATTAAAGCATTTCAATTAGAATAATTCTAAATAATAAACTACTTTTGCTATCGCCTATTAATCAGGATGATGATGATCGAAATTGATGGACTACGTGAGAAAGGCTTCGATTGGGGAAAGCCTAAAGGTTTATACCCGTTCGAATGTCAAAACTGTGACTTTAAGAAGTGTTGTAAAAAATACAAGAAAGGAAAACGTTGCAAGAAATGTCCCAAAGGCTAAAATTCGTAATAAACCAATTTTACAAGCGCTCGGCTCTAAACAAAGTACACATAGGTTACTCCATCCCCACCCCTATCCAGATGCTCGTCCTCCAACCGGTCAACCTCTTTATACTTCCTCAAGTAATCACGGATCATCTTTCTAAGGATACCATTACCTTTCCCGTGGATAATTTTTAAAGAGGGGAAACTCATCATAATCGCTTTATCAAGATATTTTTCAATCTCATATAGCGCGGCTTCGGCCCTCATACCCCGCACATCAATTTCAGGATTAAAACTCGCAAGACTGTCAGTAAGCTGGGTTCCATGACTACGTTTAACAGACTTCGACACTTCCTTTTTGCTGACCTTTTCAACCCGATTTTTCTTAACTACAGAACGCAGGTCACCAATCGCCAAAATCAAATTATCTTTCGCAATTTCGATAATCTGTGCCATTGTACCTGTATCCACAATTCGTACCCAATCACCAACAACCAGCTCTTCGTTCACTAAAACAGCCTTCTTCTTTGACACCGCCGTTCGGTTCTTAGTCAACTCAGCATCCAAAACCTTCCGTAACTCCTTCGTTTTCTCTTTATCGGCCTTTGATTCTTTAATCTGTGCGATGGTATTCTCAACGAGTCGGTTCGCATTCTTCAAGACTTCTTGAGCTTCCAACTTCGCCTGCTTCATAAGCTGTTTTTTATTCTCTTCGAGAAATACAGACCTCTCCTCGTTTTCTTTTAAAAGTTGATTAAGCTTAGCTTCCCTCTTCCGCAACTCTACTTTAGCCTCGTGAACTTGCTTCTTTTCTCGCTCAAGATCAACCAACAGGTGATCCACCTTCTTCTGTTGTACACCTATTTTCTGTTTTGCTTCCTGCAACACACCTTGGGGCAATCCTATTTTATAAGCGATCTCAAAAGCATATGAACTACCCGGCTTTCCAATTTCCAAGATATAACGCGGTTGCATCGCTGCATTGTCAAACAACATCGAAGCATTCTCCAGACCTTCCGTTGCATTCGCAAATAATTTCAAGTTGGAATAATGCGTTGTAACCACACCTCGAACTTTCTTTTTGTTTAAATTTTGCAGCACTGCCTCGGCTATCGGCCCACCAAATTGAGGATCTGTTCCGGCTCCAAACTCATCAATTAGTATTAGGGATTTCGCAGTGCTATGTTCCAAAAAGTAACGCATTTTCGACAAATGTGCGCTATAAGTACTCAGATCACTTTCTATTGACTGATCATCACCGATATCAGCAAAAAAGTTTTTAAAAACACCTACTTTAGAGCTTGAATCAGCCGGGATCAGCAAGCCCGCTTGCACCATCATTTGGAGCAGTCCGATAGTTTTCATACACACCGATTTACCCCCAGCATTCGGACCAGACACGACAATGACCCGTTGGACATCATCGATCGTTACATTAAGCGGGACAACCGTCTTTCCTTCACTCCTCAAATTCAGAAAAAGCAATGGGTGGCGCGCGTTGATCAAATGAAGAGAGGCCTCCTTTTGCAATTCCGGCATGGTAGCCTCAATATCTATAGCAAACAACGCTTTTGCCCGGACAAAGTCCAATTTGCTCAATAAACTATGATATGATATTAATGTCGGAACAAAGGGCCGTAACTCTGCAGTGACCGCAATTAGTATTCTGATTTTCTCTCTTCGTTTATCAAACTCCAAGTCTCGAAGTTGATTGTTGAGTTGAAAGACTTCTTCTGGTTCCAGATAAACCGTCTGTCCGGTTGCAGACTCGTCATGAATATAGCCCTTAATCTTTCTTTTATTTTCTGCCAAAATAGGAATACACAAGCGTCCATCCCGAACTGTTAGTCCACCATCAGCCGTCCATCCAGCTTCCTGCGCTTTCTTTAAAAGAGCGTCCATTCGCTTTCGAGACTCCCTCTCCGCAAAAGCAATCTCTCTAAATATCTCCTGAAGCCTTGTAGAGGCGGTCGGCTTCATTGAACCACTTTGGTCAATGATCGCCTCAATCCGTTTGACGATCGATCGTTCAATCGGCAGATGTTCAAAAAGCATTTCTAATGCTTCGTATACCCCTTTCCTCTCATCAAAATAGTTAATTACGCTAAAAACCGTTTTCAATGAAAGGCACATCTGGAAAAGCTCCTCCTCCGATAAAAAAGCTCCCTCAATGCGTGCCTTTTCAGCAATCTTTCTGATAGGATATAGATGATCAATCGGTAACGGAGCATCGTTTTCTAAAATATCTTTAAACTCATGAGCCTGTCTTAAAAACTTATCAATCTGCCCGTACTGATTCATCGGCTGAATCTTATCAACCATCTCCCGCCCCATAATGCTCAGGCACTTCCCTTTAATAAGCTCTTTGATTTCTATAAAGCCCAGCTTTTCAGCTGCATTATCCGGATAGATCATTTCTCCCATTTCTTATTCTACTGTTGATGCAGGTCTCAGTCCGGAGTTCCCAATTGTATCGGTCACCACCGTATCCGGCGCTATTTCATTCTGTTCCACTTCACTCGTGCTTTCCGGAAAGAAAGGCAATTTCAAAGCATTTTCCCATGACCATGGTTTAGGTTTTAGATCAACTGAGTCGGCACTCTCCCAATAAAGCATATGTTTTCTTTGCTCCATTCTAATAGAGTCTGCCACGATCCTATTCAAGCTATCTGCTTTTGCAGCTCTATTTATCGAGTCGGCTTGAAATACAGACCGATAACGCTCTTCCTCAGCAGTTCGCAACCCGTCCTCTACTTTCTTCAGTCTTCCTTGTATTTCGTTATAAATATCCTGAAGGATCTGCGGCCGGCTGGCATAATACTCTAAACTTTGCCTAACCGTAGCCGAATCCGTCTGGTAGTGCTGATAAATCCCTTCATTGAAGTCCGCAGTTCGTTGTCGCATCGAATCCACTGCACTCGTATACAGATAACCCTCCGAAAGGTGTATATCGTAAAGAATATTTGTCATAACATTCTTCTTTAACACGCCCGCCGGTGGCTTCTCTTTACAGCCAATCAGTAAAATCAACAGAAGTAAAATTCCTAAACACCGTTGCATTTGTTAAATTTGCAACAAAAATACAAATAAATATTTGCCATTGGCAGAAATTAGCATCCGTATGACTACAGCAGAAAAAATCGAAAAAATCAATAGCGAGCTAGAAAACTATTCATCTTTGTTGATTGCAGTCTCTAAGACAAAAAGCGTAGAGGAAATCATGGAAGCCTACGCTGCTGGTCAACGTCATTTTGGAGAAAACCAGGTACAGGAGCTGGATGAAAAGAGAGCCCAATTGCCAGAAGACATTATTTGGCACCAGATCGGTCACCTCCAGCGGAACAAGGTAAAATACATTGCACCCTATGTTGGTTTAATCCATTCAGTTGACAGTCTTAAACTTCTACTGGAAATAAATAAGCAAGCACTTAAAGCAGGCAGGATTATTGATTGTCTTTTACAGATACAAATATCCGGAGAAACAACAAAATTCGGACTGGAATACGCTGATGCCATCGATTTATTACGCTCAGAAGAATATAGAAGCATGGAGAACATCCGAATTGTTGGCTTAATGGGCATTGCATCCAATACGCCCAATGAAAAAATGATCAAAGAAGAATTTCACGACCTGAAGGTTCTTTTCTCCGGCATAAAAGAAAGCTTCTTCAAGGAGAACGCTGACTTTAAGGAATTATCTCTGGGTATGTCTTCCGACTATAAAATTGCTTTGGAAGAAGGAAGCACCATGGTTCGAATCGGGAGTTTAGTTTTTGGAGAACGTGATTACGACAAAAAATAACATGGAAGTTCAATTAAGAAAAGCTCAGAAAGAAGATTGTCCACGTTTACTTGAGTTGGTTAAGGAACTAGCCGAATATGAGAAAGCCCCTAAAGAGGTGACAGTCAGCATAGGCGAGTTTGAGTCGGCTGGCTTTGGAGAAAATCCCGTTTGGGAAGCATATGTAGCTGAGATCGGCGGTCAAGTCGTGGGAATGGCTCTTTACTATATCCGTTATTCTACATGGAAAGGCCGTAGGCTCTATCTGGAGGACATCATCGTCACTGAAAAGCACAGAGGTCAAGGCTTAGGTAAACTTTTGTTCGATAAAGTACTTAATATTAGTAAAGAAAAAGGCTATTCGGGGATGGTATGGCAAGTTCTTGACTGGAATGAGCCTGCAATAAACTTTTATAAGAAATACAATACCACTATTGAAGATGGCTGGCTAAATGCCTCAATATCCCACAATTAAAAAACATATTATCATGACTAAATTCATCTCACCATTATTATTTTTAGCAGCAATTACCTTGTTCGCATGTAACCAATCGCAACAAAACACCGATTCCACCTCCGCTAAAACGGCTGATTCGGCTGCGACTGATACGATTGCCTATACCATAGAAGACTATCGCTTAGAAAGCGAGGTAGAAACAGAAGTTACTGACACCATGGGTAAAACCTATTACCAGGTTCGTTACCCTAAATTTGATGAAGCAAACTTAGGAGAACTCAACAGGTACCTTGAGTCTCGCTTATCTTTTATCTACCCGGATACCAGCTCCGAGACTATTGATGAAGCCGCAAAAACTTTTATTAAAAGCTTCGACGACTTCCAGAAAGAAGAAGTTAAAAGTCCATTTCCATGGTACACCAATACAGAGATTCTTGTTCCTGTGAACACACCGCTTTATCTCGGACTAGAAGTAAGAACAGATAACTTCACCGGTGGCGCACATGGGTCGTATGGGGTTCTATTTACCAATTACGACCTACAGGACAAAAGAGAGATCAATTTAAATGAGATTATTGCAGACGGTAAAATGGACTCGCTGACCCAAATAGCAGAGACTGTCTTTTTGGAAAACGAAAAGAAAGCTCGGGGCGAAGAGGCACCAATTAGTTCATTCTTTTTTGAAGACAATAAATTTACATTGAACGATAACTTCCTTCTTAAGAAGGACAGTCTGCTTTTTCTCTACAACATCTATGAAATCAAACCTTATTCAGATGGCATTACAGAATTAGCTATACCATACACACAGATAGAAAACCTTCTAACACCAAAAGCAAAGGAATACATAAGTCAACATTCGCAACTGTAAATAAACTAAATGCACATATTTAAATTTGGCGGCGCGTCCGTTAAAAATGCAGAAAACATTAAGAACGTTCTGCAAATAATAGAGCTACATAAACAAGAACAGCTCTTGATTATTGTCTCAGCAATCGGACAAACAACGAACAAATTAGAAGAATTATTAAATTCATTTTTCTACCGACAGGGAACACATCTACAACTATTCGATGAAATCAAACAGTTCCACTTTCAAGTTCTCGACGAACTTTTTGAAGACAAAAACCATCCAATTTTTGATGATGTTCTGAATACTTTTGTTGAAATCGACTGGATTATTGAGGAAGACCCACAAGACCCTTATGATTATCTATATGATCAAATTGTATCTATAGGCGAGATGGTTTCCACAAAGATCCTTAGTGCTTACTTCGAAACATGTGGGCTGCCAACAAAGTGGATTGATGTCCGAAACTATATTCATACAGACAATACATACAGAGATGCTCGGGTCGACTGGGAAAAAACAGAAATTGCCATTCAGAGAGACATCCCTGCAATGATACAGAGCTCCATACCCATCACTCAAGGCTTTATCGGCGGAACATCAGAAAATTTCACGACTACCCTTGGACGAGAGGGCTCAGATTATACTGCAGCGATCTTCGCCGCTTGTCTCAATGCACGGGCGCTTACCATTTGGAAAGACGTTCCCGGCATTCTGAATGCCGATCCGAAGTGGTTTAGCTCAACTGAGCTGATTCCTGAACTATCTTATATCGATGCAATCGAATTGAGTTATTACGGAGCAAATGTTATTCATCCTAAAACCATTAAGCCATTAGAAAACAAGGAAATACCACTATACGTACGATCTTTTATCAACGTTAGCGGAAGTGGAACTCGCATTCATAAGACTACAGAGAGCCTATCCGTGCCATCGTTTATATTCAAAGTAAACCAGGCCTTGATATCGATCTTACCAAACGACTTTTCGTTTATTGTAGAAGATAACCTTAGCCATATCTTCAATGCGTTCCACAAACACAAAGTCAAGATTAATATGATGCACAATAGTGCGGTCAGCTTCTCGGTCAGTGTAGATAATCACGAAGATCAGGTTACAGCACTTATAGAAGAGCTTCGCAAAGATTTTAGTGTGTCATATTTGCCTAATTTGGAGTTGGTAACGATTCGTTACTATAACCAAGAGACAATCGACCGCGTCCTCGTGAACAAGGAAGTTATTCTGGAAGTCAAAGACTTGTATACCTGCCAAATGCTGATTCGGGATAAAGCATCATGAGTTTAAATGAAAAAATATTAACTACTGAAGTTCAGAAATTTATCATAGAAAATGAATGGACAGATCCAAAGCTGATTGCATTAAAAAAAACTCCTTTTTTACAGGTAAATAGCGCAGAGCTTGCGCAACAGATTGAATCCCGCCGAAAAGCGAAAAAAAAACTTCCGACCTGGTACATGACGAATGGGATTTATTACCCCAAAGCCCTGTCTATTGAGCAGTCATCTTCAGAACAAACGGCAGATTTCAAAAGGCAGCTGATCAGTTCTAACGAGTCGTTGATTGACTTGACAGGCGGTTTCGGTGTGGACGCCCATTATTTCTCACTGACAGCTAAGAAAGTTGTACACTGCGAAATCGACCCAACGCTATCAAAAATTTCGAAACACAACGCAAAGGTTCTGAACCGCAAAAATATTGAGTTTAGACAGGGCAACGGCATCGATATCCTGAAAAAAAGCAACGAACATTTTGATACAATTTATATCGATCCAGCGCGCCGCCTCAATACAAAAAAGGTATTTCTTCTTCAAGATTGCCAGCCAGATATTTTGGAGCACCGGCAAACTTTATTAGAGCGGAGCAAACAGGTGATCGTTAAAACCTCTCCTCTACTCGATATCAGTCAAACGCTCGTTCAACTTCAAAACATCAAAGAAGTCTATATTCTCAGTATTAAAAACGAATGCAAAGAATTATTAATTGTTCTTGGTCAGGAACCCGTTAGCCGTACCAAAATCACGGCCCAACTGTTGAACGAAGATGAGAGAAGCTTTTCATTTTTCGCTGATGAAGAACTGGAAGCAAAAGCCCTGTTCAGCGAACCTGAAAGTTATATCTACGACCCCGATGCATCCCTCTTAAAAGCAGGCTGCTTTAAGCTAATATCGACATATTATCAGCTTAACAAGCTCCATATCAACACCCACCTATACACATCCTCAAATAAAATCGAAAATTTTGCCGGCCGAACTTTTAAAATAAAGGCCGTAATGGATTATCGGGATTTCAAAAAAGGAAAAGACCACCCTGCAGCGAGCATCATCAGCAAAAACTTCCCCATCAATTCCACTACCCTCAGAAAAAAACATAAGATCAAAGAAAGCGCTGAGCATTTCTTATTCTTTTGTAAAACTCACGATGAAAACCTACGGGTCATTTCCGCCGAACGTCTATCATCGTAAGAGTAGAATTATTCCAAACCGCTTACTCCGCCCGAAACCACTAACTTCATCGCATCCGTCGCACTAATATTCATTCGCTTCACCCGCTCAACTTTAGCAATAGCCACCTGTCCGGCAAAGGAATAAGCATAAGGAAAATAAACCATCACCTCGCCTTCTAATCCCAATTTAGATAGATCATGTTGTGTCAGAAAACCAATTCGCTTCAGTCCACTATCATTTACTTCGACTATCACCGGTTCATTAAACTTCTTTGCGTCGCCTACAAAAGCCTCGGTAAAATCTTTCAAGGAAGTATACAGGGTATTGAAAAGTGGAATTCGGTTCAACAACCTGCCGAACCAATTATAGATTGGTGCAGTTACCAAATTTGTTATAAGGAAGCCGACCAGGATCAGAATAACCAATACACTGATAATTCCAAGGCCAGGCACATATAAAGGTTGCCCCAATTCATCCGTAAAAAGCCAAGTACTTAAATTCAAAGCAGAATCCAATCGAGAGAACAACCAATAAATTAAAAAAACCGCTCCTACCAAAGGCAAAACCACAATGGTACCTCGAATCAGATAGTTAAATATTCGGCGAAAACTCCTTTTTATCATGATAATCTTTTACTCAAACTTAAATAAATCTTCGGAAATTTTGTGCCCCTACTCATAGAAATATACTCGCTTTACACGTTGCGATATTCCTGTCATAAGCTCATAAGGTATGGTACCAATCGCATCTGCAAGACTCATTAAATTAAGCACTTCACCAAACACCTCTACTGAATCCCCTTCCTTCACATCTTGTCCGGTTACATCCAACATGCACATATCCATACAGATATCACCTATCGTAGGCACCAACTTCCCATCAACTAACATCCTTCCGACCCCATTCCCAAAGCGTCGGTTATAACCATCTGCATAACCTATTTTAACAGTGGCAATTGTTCCACCATGCAGCAATTTACCTTTTCGATTATAGCCAACCGTATCTTCGGGATGGATTTGTTTAATTTGAGAAATACGAGTTTTTAATCTCGCAACCGGCTCAAGCTGATAATCGTCAGCGGAAGCAATACCATACAGACCGATTCCCAAACGAACCATATCAAAACTAGCCGTCGGCCAGCGATCAATAGCCGCCGTATTCGAAAGGTGACGAATAAACGAATAAGGAAGCGCTTCCTGCAACACACTGCTGATCCTATCAAACGTACTGATCTGCAAACGTGTAAAATCATCATGTTCGGCACTCCCTGACGCCGCGAGGTGAGAAAAAACCGAGGCAACCCGAATAGCGTCTCGTTCTCTTAGAAATTGCAATAGCTTATCTAAGTCATTTTCCTCAAAACCTAGGCGGTGCATCCCCGTCTCCAATTTAATATGAATGGGGTAATTCGCTATATCCCTGCTCTCCAGAAAATCCACAAAGGCAGTCAACTGCGTCAGAGAAAAGATTTCAGGCTCTAATTCATGACTTACCACTGCCTCAAAAGAAGTCGTATCTACATTCATTACCATAATGGGAAGCGTGATCCCCGACTTCCGTAACGTGACCCCTTCATCAGGATAAGCTACGGCGAGATAGTCGACCTGGTTAAACTGCAATAAATTTGCAATCTCAAAGCTTCCGCTACCATAGGAAAAAGCCTTCACCATCACCATTAACTTTGTGTTTGGTTGCAACCTAGACTTATAATACTTTAGATTTCTCTCCAAAGCTTTCAAATTGATCTCCAAAGCGGTATCATGCGTCTTCTGCGTAAGAATCCGGCTAATTCTCTCAAAAGAAAAAACCCGCGCGCCCTTTAGTAAAATGACTTCGTCTTGAAAACCAATGTTTGCGGCAGCTGCCAGAAACCCCTCCGTCGAAGAATAAAACAGCGAGTCACTATCAAATAAATGTCGAAAAGAAGAAATCTCCTCGCCCACGCCAATGAACCGATCAATTTTATTAATCTTTATCAACTGAGCAACCGTACGGTAGACACTTTCCTTATTACCTTTGATCTCGGGAATATCTGAGAGAATAACAGTTTTCTTTCCAGCTTGATTTTGCTGCTGCAAAAAATTCAATGCGATTATCAATGAAGCGACATCGCAGCTATATGAATCATCAATAATCGAACAGTTATTGATCCCATTTTTCAGTTCCAGTCGCATCTCAACTGGAAATAAAGCAATCATCCGCTGTTTAATCAATTCCGGCGCATAACCCAAACCAAGAAGCACCGTCCAACAAGAGATTGCATTCTCAATTGAAGCATCATCACTGAGGGTGATCTGAATATCAACCGTCTCTCCTTTATATATCGCTGTAATTTGCGTATAAGTGCCTTTGTTGATTTCTTTGATCTGCAAATCACACCCCTCTTCATCACCCCATGAAATCACCTCAGTATTCTCAGGGAGGGTTGTTCCCACGCTGATATATTTCGGCGATAAGATTAACTTTTCTGCACCTTTAAACAAAAAAAGCTTTTCAGACAGCTTCTCCACATTACTTTTAAAACCCTCACTATGTGCAGTTCCTATGTTCGTCAACACACCTATCGTCGGACGAATGATATTCTGCAAACGCTCCATTTCACCCACGCGGCTGATACCTGCTTCAATAATTGCCAAGGTATTTTCAGCAGAGAGTTGCCATAAAGACAAAGCCACCCCTAATTGTGAATTATAACTCTTAGGACTTCGGGCAATATTGAATTCGGGATACAAAAGCTGGAACAACCATTCTTTCACAATCGTCTTCCCATTACTTCCTGTAATAGCAATTACAGGAATGTCAAACTGTGTGCGATGATATTTTGCTAATTGCTGTAGGGCAGCCAAAGTACTTTCGACAAATAGAAAGTTTGCATCCGGATAAGCACGCTCATCAACCTTCCCTTCTATCACAACAAAGTTTCTCACCCCAGCCCGGTAGGCTTGCTCGATAAAAGCATGACCATCCAGATCGGCTTTCAATGCAAAAAAAAGCGACCGCCCGCCATCATTGATTTTTCTGGTATCGTAGATCAGATGGAGAATTTCATCATCAGGTCGGACGATTCGATATCGGTCGGCAATAATATCCGCAATGCGGTCAATGGTATAGAGCTGGGTATGCATTCTACAACGAATTTCATCATTTTTTGGGTTAAGATGAAAAAATTGTCAACTAATGTTTGTTTTCATTTTGAAAACTTTTATTATCTTTGTATAGAAATGAATATAATCGTACGACGGTCTATATTGTACTATGCCGAAAAATACCCAAGCGCTAAAAGCTCATTATTGATATGGTATACCGAATTTTTAAAACAAGACTTCGGAAGTTTCAATGACTTAAAGAATGTATATGGGAATGCGAGTATTGTAGCAAACGGTAGAGTAATATTTAATATTAAAGGAAACGATTATCGGTTAATAGTATCTGTGAATTTTCAACAACGTGCCGCTTATATAATCTGGTTCGGCACACATAAAGAATACGACAAAATGGACGCAGAAACAGTGACCTTCGACACGAAAATATTAACTTATAAAGGATAAAAAGATGGACTGGAAAGTATTAAATACAGAAGAACAATATCAAACAGCTGTGAAGAGAACAATGGCCATCTTCCACGTGGAAGATGGCACAGTCGAGGCAGATGAGTTAGCATTGCTATTGGTGTTAATCAAAGATTATGAAGATAAACACATTCAAATACCGACTATTGACCCTATTGAGGTTATAAAATTAAAAATGGAGGAGCGTGGAATCAAAGCTAAGGAGTTGGAGCCAATTATAGGCAGCAAAGGTCATGTTTCTTCTGTTTTGTCTGGCCGCAGGGAATTAACCTTAAATACCGCTCGAAAACTACGCAAGTACTTTAACTTGCCTGCTGAACTCTTCATGCAACTATAGTATAGTTTAAGAAAAGAAAAATCAACATGATTGATTCGGATCAGAAAAAAAATAACCGACTTACCCCCATGCAGGCGAAAAAGCGAGCAGAAGGTTTTTGCGCCTATCAAGAGCGAGCACAGCAAGAGGTACGAGACAAACTCTATAACTGGGGTCTACATCAATCTGATGTAGAGAACATTATATCCGAATTAATTACGGAAAACTTTCTCAACGAAGAACGTTTTGCCTATGCCTATGTTTCCGGCAAATTTAAAATGAAACAATGGGGAAGGATCAAAATCAAAAACGGTCTGCAACAGAAAAGAATATCGCCGCGCCTAATAAAAGAGTCCTTAGCGAGCATTGATCCCAGTGAATATATGAGCACGCTCGAGCAGGTTATCGAAAAAAAATCAAGACTACTCAAAGAGCCTCACCCTTACAAACGAAAAATGAAACTAGCCCAATATGCGGTTAGCAGAGGCTTTGAACAAAGTTTGATTTTTGAGATATTGAGTGACAAGTAACCATCGATATTCTCATTTTTAGCAACTATTAGTACCCTTGCAAGAAATAGTAAAAAGGATCATTCTACTCTCATTAAGAGAAGTTTAGGACCGTCTAAAGGTGAATTATCTAAAATCATATGATTGTTCTCGATGCTACACCCGATATTCCCGTTCCCAATCTTCAGCGAGTGGTATTGCGCCTCCTCATGCTCAATTTTGTCAAACTCAAAAGCATACTCTCCTACATCGTAACCGATGAGGTTTTCGTGATTACTTGTGATCACCAATTTGCCATCCTCCCGAAACGTATAAAATACTTCTCGGCATGAGTAATCTTCTTTCCTTGGTTTGAAAAAAGTAGTTTCGGCAATTACCAATTTCCACTTGCCGATTACATTATCATCAGAGCCTTCTTTCACCACAACCGTACACTTTAAAGCTTCGCCATCTGTCTCTTCCTTCTGGCAAGAAACTAATAAAAAAGACAGAACAAGAACAAGCACAAAGCTGTTTGTCTGGAGGTTTCCCAGAATAGTAGTTTTTTTCACGTTTGTTTTAATCTATTGACCGAGCACAAAACAGCTTGGACTCGTACTTTTATCCAATACGAGCTTCGTCACAATTACGCTACAATAAGATTAGATATTCTTTACAACGTCTTTAATCGGTGTTTTTCCTTGGTTGAAAGTGATTATTTTCCCGGTCGTATTATCATGATCCAGTACCTCCTGCTAAACACCTCAAGGACAATTTCAATATTACGATTATTAATAAAATCGATATCGCGGATATTAACTATTCCTATTACAATGAATTTGCAGACTCAGTATTATTTAGCAAATCCGGCAAACGGTTTACTGATTTTTACAAAAAGATCAAATAGATAAATAGATAGAGTTGATTTTTGTAATGCCGAGCTAAACCTGCTTTTTAATAGCTCCCTTTTTCAATTACAGAAACGTAAAGCCGATTTTCTTGTTCAAGCCCTTTTCGAAAATTCGAATCAGTGTCGAAAGCTGAATATTGCCCTTAGCGTTTTCGAGCTTAGAAATATAGCTTTTTTTTGTCCCGGAAAGTTCGGCTAACTGTTCTTGTGTAAGATTAGCTTCCCGTCTGGCTTCCTTTAGCATCTCACTAATGATAAACATCTGGGCGTTTTCTTCGTACTCATTTCGCGATGTAGTGCCCACCTTGCCATGTTCTAGTTCCAACAGTTCTTCAAAATTCTTTACTTGGTCGTAGCTTTTCATATCTTGTTTTTAAAATACTCTTCTTTTAATTTAACAGCCCTGTCAATTTCTTGTTGCGGCGTTTTCTGCGTTTTCTTTTGGAACCCATTAAAGAGAACCACGATGCGGTTGTTGTCAAAGCAACAGAAAATTCGATAAATATTAGACTTTACCTGCACCCTCACCTCATAAAGACCATCATACCCAATCATATGCTTCAGAAATTTATCCGGAACCCGTTCCACCTGCCTTATTAGATCTAGAGTATATTTAATCTTTGACTTTACCTTCTCATCCTGCTTTTGATAAAAGTCGGTGAAGTGATTTTGATAAAATATTATTTCCCTGATCATCCACACAAAGTTATCTTAAAAGATAACATTTTCCAAATATTTTGAAGATTACACGTTAGGGATTCGTTTTTGAAATCGCTGATAAGGCAGTTCCAAAATGCTATATATAGAAAGCAAAATAAACCTAAAATGCTTTTTATAGTTAACAATATTCAATTACAGAAACGTAAAGCCTATTTTCCTGTTCAAGTCCTTTTCGAAAATTCGGATCAGTGTCCTTTTAATTTCGCAGCTTTATTTTTACTATACCATTCTCCAGGACAATACCTGTACATTGCTTCGAACTAAAGATTGATCTCCACCATAAATCAGGTGCGGCTGAACAGCGTGTGGCTTCACTATTTCGGTGAAATGTTGAAGATTTTTGAATAGCGCGCCGCTTAACGTCTGAGTAGATTTGACCTCATATACATCAAACGCATTTGCAGTTTTTAGCAATAGGTCAATTTCTAAGCCATTGTGATCTTGCCAAAAATAATAATTAAGATGCTCGTATCGATTCTCATTAAACTTTTGAAAATTGGCAATGACGAAATTCTCAAAGATATTACCCTTTAGTCTATTTACGGCCAATTCTTTAGGTTCACGAATTTGCAATAAATGGGTCAATAAACCAACATCATAAAAATATAGTTTAGGCGTTTTTACCAAGCGTTTATTGAAGTTATCATGATAAGGATAAAGCAAGAAAACAAGATAACTGCTTTCTAAAACAGACAACCAGGCCTTTGCAGTAGGTTGAGAAATATTACAATCATTAGCCAGCGCAGTCAAGTTCAAAAGTTGACCTGCTCTTGCTGCACACAATCCGAGGAACGTCCGGAAGCTATTCATATCACGGATATTAATCAATTCTGTCACATCCTTTTCTATGTATGTGCGAATGTAGTTGGCGTAAAAATCCGTTGGATCTAAACTTCTATGATAAATAGCGGGGTACCCTCCCTGAATGCAGGCATCTAAATAGTTTGTGGGCAATTTTTTAGCTTGCTCTAGCTCGTGGGTATCCAGGGGTAAAAGTCGGAAGAGAGCAACACGCCCGGCCAATGACTGAGTAATGTGCTTAAGTAAATGAAAATTTTGCGATCCAGAAAGGATGTATTGCCCCATTTGGCCAGATTCATCAACCACAGTTTGCAAATAGGAAAACAATTCTGGTACTCGTTGAACTTCATCCAATATGGCATTATTAGCATATTGTTGAAGAAAGCCATTTGGATCTTCCTGTGCAAAAGACCGATGATCGGGATTTTCAAGAGACACATAACCATAATCGGGAAACAGCGTTTTTAACAAGGTGGTTTTGCCGGATTGTCGTGGACCCGTTACCGCTAGGATCGGATATTGTTTAATCCGTTTTCTTATCTCCTTAGCCATTGTTCTCTCTATCCATTCAGACATAGCACAATCTATTTTGTTTTCCATCAAATATAGTTAAACTTTGGAATATCAGCGATTAAATTTTGGAATATCTGATCATAAACTTTGAATTATCTGCTCATTAAGCTTGTTTGTTGGTATTCAATATTTCATTTTATGAAATATTTTTATAATTTTTAAAATAAAATCCTCTATCTTTGTTTCATGGTGATCATATCAACGAAGGTCATAAAAGAGTATGCAGAGACACATCCAGAGTATTATAATGCTCTGGAAAGATGTCACAACATTACCGCTGCCTCCGATTGGAAGAACTTTGCAGAAATGAAAAAAACCATTAACAGTGTAGACGGTGTGGGGGATAGTCTATTTATCTTTAATATTAAAGGGAATGATTGTAGACTGGTAGCCCGTATCTTCTTCAATGTAAGAACCGTTTTTATCCGGTTTATCGGCACACATAGCGAATATGACAAGTTGAACTTAAAAGATCTGTAAGATGAAGATTAAAAATGAAAAACAATACACCGATACTATCAACAGTATCAATGATATCATGAAAAAGGGAGAAAACAATGTAACCCCCGAAGAGTTACAAGCCCTGCAAGATAAGACCGCACAAGTACAGGAATACGAAAGCAGATATTATACATTCCCAGCACCCAAAACCATCATTGATATGGTCAAGGTCAAGATGTTTGAACGAGATATGAGCCAGACTGATCTGGCCAAAGAGACAAACATACCGCTTCCCAAGATCAACCAGATATTAAAAGGAAAACGAAAGCCCGATATCGATTTCTTGAAAGGGATATACGATAAACTACATATACCTGCCGATTTTATATTAAGCAGGATATAAAAACAAAAGAAGCGAGCCATCTGCGGTTCGCTTCTTTAAAAGTACTGAAGGCGGGAATCGAACCCGCACTCGCTTTAGGGCGAACAGGATTTTAAGTCCTGCGTGTCTACCAGTTCCACCACTTCAGCGTTTAAAAGTGTCTTGCGACACCGGTTTAAACATAAAATCCCTTACAATAAGGGATTTGTTTTTGGAGCGAAAGACGAGGTTCGAACTCGCGACCTCAACCTTGGCAAGGTTGCGCTCTACCAACTGAGCTACTTTCGCTTTTGTTTTGGTGAATGCAAATATAGGTAGTTTTACATACATGTCAAGCCTTTTTTGAAAAAAATTGACAATAGTTGTAAAACTACCTTATTCAGAGGAGCTTATTTTTAATTTAATAAACAAAGTAACGTATTTCCTCAAAAAAACCCTTATTGTCCGACCACCACAGAACCTAAGAACAGGCTATCTGATACCCGACTACGATCGTCAGATATAAACGCAATATGAACAAACAGTTCCGTACCCTCCTCCTCACCCACCAGGTCGATTAACTCTTCGCCATCTTCTCGTAAATTACCACTGTGTTTTCCAATAACATCATTACTGCCAGAAACCATAACCATTGCTTGATCATCATCGGCAGCGGCACCCTCCTTTTCGGTGTCCCAGGACACACGTAAAATATTCTTTTCCAGAGCGAGTGAAATCCCCTTCGGCAACTCTAAATCTCCCTTTGAGAAAACCACTTTGCTGTAGTCTATATACCAATGAGGGTATTCGCCGGCTATCGCATAAGATAGGTTATAAGACATTGCGACGTTAAACTGCGACATTCTTTCCAATTCGGGAGCTAAAGAGAACCCCTTGCGAACAAAGCCTATACGGAAGCGTAAATACTCCTGCATTAAATTGAATCGTGCCCGGTTCGCTAACTGTTTTTCCGTCGGTTTACGATTTTTCTTAATCCGTGGCCGGCTGCGCATAACCGATAGCCCTCGCCATTCGTAACCAACAACGTTTCCAACACGACCTTTAAAGGATCCCATGATCCCATCTTTAAAAACCGCCATAATAAAAAATATTAAGTGAAAATTAAAAAACCATAAGATCGGCAAAAACCAGATCAAAGTCAATATCCACGCTCAACAACCGGTCTGAATTTACACTATTATGATACAGGGCATAGATAGAAGTTCGTCGTACCTCAATCGGATATTAATCGTGCACACACGTCTAATATCCGAAGAACATCCGAACAATGTCCGAACAATGTCCGAACAATGTCCGACTAAGTCTAAAACATTTTAATAACAAGGGTCCTTCCATTTCAGGAGAAAAAGCCGCTTGGTCGCCGTGGGGTGTTCGCGAAAAATGAGTCGAAAAAGGTTTGAAATTCGTCAATAAAAAAACCGTTTTGAAAGGTTCATGAAATAAAACCCCTCAAAACGGTTTCGTTAAACGAAAATTTACGTAGCTAAATTTTCTCTCAGGTGTTAAGGTTTAGTTTATATCGAGCAGGGTACCTGCTATATCTTCCCAGCGGTAGTAGTGAAACGTTTTGTCATCACTCATCGCTACGAAAAGACCGTGTTTGAAATCATCATTCAGCGGGATGGATATCGTTTCAGAACCATCGCTGTTATTTGTCGACACGGGGATAGAGGCTAGCTGCTCGTGGTTATGCGGGGTAGCTCCACCTTCGCGCTTGTAAACTTTAAAATGATTTGCGCTTTGGTCAGACACCAGGATGTAGCCTGTGGTATCCGATGTTTTGTAGAAGCTGATACCTTCATTGTCCTCCTTGTAGCCCTCCGTTGCAAACAAAGCAAGTTCTTCATTTCCGTTGTCAGGATCAGCGTAGTATTTTCGAACACCGTACTGCTCGTCAGAATAATAGATATAACCGAGTTCATTATCGACCGCAATGGCCTCTATTTCTTTTTTACCACTAAATTCACCAAACTTCCTGACCAAGGTAGCTTTCACATCACCGTTCCCATCGTCCTCCAACAGGTATTGCCATAGGTAACTCCCATCTGTCGGGCCTGCTTTTCTGCCGACGATAGCATAGATTTCTCCGGCTTCATTGGTATACAAAGCAATCCCCATCAAATCGCGATACTCTTCTCCGGTTTCCCCTTCGAACATCGCTAGTCCCCCATTGTCGATCGCCTTCATATCAGGTAGGGAATAGATTCTCAGTTTATGGGTAAATCTTTCTGTAAGAACCGCTATATCAACCTTCTTTTCACCAAGCGATAAGCCATAAGCAACATCGACATTGTTTGGTCTTTTCAAATCACGGATTACCTTGTCTTCAATAATTTTCCCTTTCAGATCATAAACATATAGCGCACCGTCTTCGTCTTTGTCGGTTCCCAGAACTAAGGACTCAGCCGGATTGTCCGGGTTCACCCATACGGCGGGGTCATCCGTATCATGTTTGACAGGATCGGTGACATAAAGTGGTTTGACAGCATTGGGGTCGGTCGTCTGCTGACCGTTGTCACAAGAGATCAGTGTTCCCAGTGAGAAAAAAGCAACTATGGTTATTAATAAGGTTATCTTCATCATATTTGTTTTAAATATATTCGATTTATCTGGTTTATAGATCTAGTTTCAGGCCGATAGTATAGCGGGGTCTGTAATATTCCGCTTGCATGGTGCGAGAGGAAATCCCCTGGTAATAACGTAGCGGCTGATTGGTCAGGTTATTTGCTTCGGCAAAGAGTCTTAAAAGCGGGGTCACTTTATAAGAGGCATTGGCATCCAGGAAAAGTTGCTCATCATAGTAGGCATCCGAGAAAGCAGACTCCCCTAATGCATCCAAGTAGGCCGCTGTATAATTTAAGGACAGTCTCGCCAAAAACTTCTCGTTTTCCCAGGAAAGTGACCCGTTTAACATATGTGGCGCAGTACCCGGCAAACTCACATCTTCGCGAAAATCACCGTCTTCATTGGAAATACCTTTAGCGATCGACTTGGTGTACGTGTAGTTAGCATATACTCCAAAGCCGCTTAGAAACTTACCTGGCAAGAAGTCCAATTGTCTTTGCGCCGCTAGTTCAATTCCATATACATCAACACTCTCACCATTTCTGGTTTGAACAAATTCCCATTTTTCTCCTGCGGGAACTGGGTTTTGGACATCTGGAAAATCGGCAGCGAATTTATCTCTTGAATAAGACTGATCGTAGTACGTATAAATAAAATCATCTAGCTGCTTGTAGAAAACGCCTCCGGAGATGATGCCCACCGAAGTAAAGTATTTCTCAACCATCATATCCAGATTATAGGCATAGGTCGCTTTTAGATCCGGATTACCGGCCAGGAGTTCACGGTCGCTTGGTATGCTTGCAACGAAGGGGCTCAGAGCGTAATAATTTGGTCGCGCCAATGCAGTCGTTGCGGCCAGCCTAAAGATCAGATTTTCCTCCGGAACAAATTTAAATGTCAGGCTTGGCAGCACATTAACATAGTCGTTCTTCACATTTCTTGTTCCGGTAAGCTCTTCTTCATCCTGAACCAGGTTGCCTGTATAATCAATGCCTGTGAATTCGACCCGCGCACCGGCGATCATGGATATCTCATCCGTAATATCCTGATCCCACCGCAAATAACCTGCGTATATCTTTTCATCTGCCGAGTAATTAACAGTTAAATATTCATCCGGAACAGCCTCTTCTTCAAACAAAGATCCATTGGTCAGATCGAGATTTCCGAGCAAATTTGACGAGGCGAATAAGCCTGGCACCAGATGTGATCCGGGTTGAAAATTATCTCCCGGCCAAAATACATTATTCACCTCACCCAAGACCCCCAGGTCGTCGATTGGTGAGTACTCATTGAAGATATTATCCCGATCCTTCGTTTTGATACGCACACGAGCACCAAAACGCAACCTTCCTTTCTGATCATTTATAACTGAAAAAGGAACTCGGAGGTTCACTTTTGCACCAAATTCAGTTTCGTTGGTATAGTCGTGATTTTCCGAAATTTCATCGAGCTCCAAGCTTTCCGCATTAAAATCAGCAGAAGGAGTGAACAATGGTATGCGCGGATCGCCATTAAATGTAAAACCGACGCCTTCTTGTTCAAAAGCAATATAGCGCTCGTTCGGGCGATCTTCACTGGCGGTCGAATAATTTACGGACCAATCCATATCCAGTCGGGTTCCCAACAGATGCTCGCCCCGTAAAGAATAGTTCTGCATACGCTGATCTTCTAAACGGCGACTATGGTTTCTGCTGTTACCAATACCCCCTTTGGTTTCACGCACAACCGTCCCTTCGTATCCGACAATCTGACCGCTTCCATCTAAGACAGGAACCATATCACTCATCTCATTCTTAAAGCGGTTTTCTAAATCATCGCGCCAATTGTACATAGCCGTGGCGTAGAGGATATGGTTATCATTGATTTTATAATCCAGTGCTGCTGAAATGCTTCGCCGTACCCGTTTTACATCATATTTACGAATTTCATAGCCTTCGATGTATTCCAGGCCATCTTCTTCAACCCACTCAGCTTCCACATCGTCAGAGCCATAGTCATTATTATTATAGGATCCGCTCAAAACCAATCCCAACGCATTATCAGCAAATCGGTTACCATAAACGAATGAGCCTGAATACAGCGCCTTTTCCCGAATGGGATTGTATCCTGTTGCCAAGGTTGCCGAAATACGCTCACCATTTGGTGCGGCGCGTGTAACCAAATTCACGGAACCGCCGATGGCGTCGGCATCCATATCTGGTGTCAGTGTTTTATTTACCTCAATGACAGAAATCATATCAGAAGGGATTAAGTCCATCTGCACCTTTCGGTTATCACCCTCAGCCGAAGGAATCCGATCGCCGTTTAATGTTACGGAATTCAATTCCGAAGCCAGTCCTCTGATAATAATATTCCTTGCTTCCCCTTGATCATTTTGCATCGTAATGCCGGGCACCCGCTTCAAGGCGTCGCCAATGTTCGCATCAGGAAAACGCCCTACCTGATCTGAAGAAATGACGTTGGATATATTTTGATTACTTCTTTGCTGATTAAGCGCCCTCGCCTGCCCTCGTAACAAATCACCCATGACAATAACGGCATTCATCTCGGTAGAACCATCCTCCAGTACGAGGTCAATACGGGTGTTTCCGCCTTCAGCTACAGTAATTGATTGTCGAACCGGTTTGTAACCAAGGTAGTCAATCGAAATTTCGTAATTACCTGCGGGTACATTCAGTAGCTCAAATGTACCCGTCTGTGTTGAAACGGTGTAGCGGTTGATGGGCGACAGTTTGACGGTAGCGCCGGGTAGTGACACTTTTTGATGATCGGTTACCTTGCCGCTTACAACACCGCTTTGTGCGAAAGCCTGAACAGGAAGTATGAAAATGAATAACAGGGCAATAAACTGGTAAAATTTAGACATAATTGCGAGTGATTAAATTTCCGCTAGATTACGCCTTTATTATTAACCATGAGTTAACTAATAATTACATTATCTATTTGTTTTTTGACACTAATAATTGAAACTCCTTACCATATCCGGCGCACATTTTCGACCAAGTGAAGTTTGATCGTGTAAAGTCGCTAATACCTGTTGCAGCTAACTTAGCATCCGTTGGGCGGTTAAGGATGGCGAGCAGCTTTTCAATCCATGCTCCCGAATTGCCGGATTCAATCAGTTCGCCATTTTTTTGGTGAATAATCGCATCGGTAATTCCACCACTAGCCGAAGCCAGCACATGTGCCCCACATATGGCAGCCTCCAGACAAACCAGCCCGAAGCCTTCCATATCCCCTTTTACTTCAATATTCGGCATAATAAAAGCCTCTGAATGAACGAAGAGCGCCTGAACCTCATTGTCAGGTAATGTCCCCAAACGAATAACTTGCTTATGAAATTCAGGTCTGGCAATCAATTCATCGATATGCGATTCATCAGACGGATAGCCGAGAAAGAGTTCTAACTTCTGGCGGACAAAACGAGGGGCATAGCGAATATACCAGGGATCTCTCTTTTGACGGGAAAGCGGGCCAACCATCAACAGAAGAACACCTTCGGGCATCTCCGGCATGACCTCTTTGATAAACCAAGAAAAGCCCTTTCTTTTGACAGCCCGTCCCATGCATATCAGAACTTTTCGATTGACGGCGTTTAACCCGTAACGTGCAAGCAATAGCTTATCCAGCTGCTCACGACTAAGGTTGGAGGGCAAAGGGTCATCTACTCCATTGTTGATAACTACGACCTTGGCTGCTTGAATTCCCCTTTCGATACAAGCCTGGGCTGTCGCCCGGCTTACCGCAATGATCCGCTCAAAGCTATTGAATTTTGGAATGATTAATTTCTGATAAAACGAACTTGGAAACACCACATCCAGACCATGGAATGTCGCAGTTCGCTTGATGTGCCCGTAGCCACGGTGAAGTAAACTAAAGGCTGCCAAAAGACCATCGTTGTAGTGAATGATCGAGATATCGGGGTGACTCTCTATTTTCCGAAGAATTTGTCGATTCAACGTCCGAAAAAAATGAAAACGACTCCCGGTTCCGTCATATACAATGGAATGAACCTTTGCCAAAGCTTTCATGCCGTTGATCAGCTCAAAGCTTTGTTTCTCCATGCCACCCACCGCCGGGGGATATTTATGGCTTATAAATAGTATTTCCACTTTCTTCTATTAATTCGGGCTCCTCCTCAGGCTGTTGCTTCTTACTGAAGAATATAAAATAAAAAGCAACACCCAGCCCGATCCACACCAGTTGACGCGCCCTCCTTAAAATTGATGCCGTTACCCATACCTCCGCACTGCTGACGCCCACTATCGACAGCATGATTTTATTGCCATACTCTTCAAAACCTATCTGCCCGGGAACAAATGCACCGGCTGTTTTAAAAAAAACAACTCCGAGATCGATCACCAGGGCCTGTACGATGGTGATGTCAATGTTCAGAAACTTGAGAATGAAATAAAACTCCAGTGCCCCAAAAATCCAATGCAGAACCGCAAACAAAACCGATAGCCACATAAATTTTCTATTCTCCCGGATAAGAGGGGGAACTTCGCGAACGAAATTCATTACTTTCACTCGCAATGATTTTGATTTGGCCGCCAGAAAAGGAGAGATCGCTGAAGTTTGCAGATTGGCGTCAAAAACCTTCAACATAGGTAGTTGAATCATCATGGCGACAAAGGAAGAGAGAAAAAGAGTGAGCTGACTGGCCATCATCATAAGGCGTGATAAGAGTACAGATGCGGCTGCACGCTTTGAATCTATACCATACTTGCTCAGCATCACGGCCTTAAGCGAATCACCCCCGACGACACTTGCGGGATTAAAGAGTGTGAAGGTCTCCCCTACATGCCTGATCAAGTATAATCTACCCAATGAAACCGCCCGATGCTTATCGCCAAGGCAATATTGCCAGCTTAATGTGCCAAGGAGATAGGCTATTCCGGTGACAAGAATCAACACAACAAAGCGGTATCCTACGTGTGAAACTGATTTCATCACTTGATTCATATCGGTCGCTTGTAGAAAAAAGTACAACGATACGAGGATGCCAATCGTAATAATAATGGTTAACCACTTCTTCATAGTATGTGCTTATATTGCCATCTTTGAAGAAGCAGTCAAACTTTGAAGATCATTAAAATAAACTTCAGCAAGCTGATCCCAACTAAGTCGATGACTATATTTAAGGCCGGCAAGGGAAAACATTCCCCTTAGCTCATCATCTTGCAAAACTAATAATATTTTTTTCAGATAATCATGTTCATCGTACGGATTGCATTTAAATCCGTTCACCCCATTCTGAACAAAGTCTTTTGAACCCCCGCCATCAGCAATAACACAGGGCAGTCCGGATGCCATGGCCTCAAGTACTACATTGCCGTAGGCTTCAGAAACAGACGGAAACAAAAAAACATCTGCGCTTGCATACAATGTTGCCAGCTGCTGATGGTTGACTTTTCCTGTAAATATTGCTTCAGGCATATGTTCGATGCAAGCCTGTCTGGCAGCTCCATCACCGCCGATTACCAGGTTAACCTGACGCCCGCACTTTTGAATGAGTTCATAAATGCGAAATAGGGTCTCGAGATTCTTTTCCCAAACGAGGCGACTTACAAAAAGAATAGTCGGATGCTGATTTCCAGTTAGTTTTTCCAAATAGAGTTTGTCGCGGTGCTTCGGAGAAAAAAGCTCCGTATCGATCCCTCGTTGCCATAACTTCATTTTCGACTGTAAAATTCCAAAGTCTTGAAGTTCTGTCTTGATACTTTGAGCCGGAACATATACCAGATCGCAGCGATTGTAAAAGTTCCGCTGATTGTCGGTAAGAAAATGCTTGACAGGCTCAATTAAAAATGGCAGGCGCCTTAAATAATAAGCGACATAAGATACAAAATGAGTATGATAGATACTGATAACGGGCAAAGCATGTTGCCGGGCGTATTTTAATGCAAATGCTCCTAAAAGGGAGGGTGTTGCTATGTGAACGACATCGGGTGAAAAACTGGCAAGTCGCTTTTTTAATTTCGCTTTCGCCATAGAGGGCAATGCCATCGTATAACCTGCGTTCATCGGCAGATCCAGTATCGGCACCTTAAAACAAGCTTGATTGGCAATTTCCTCAGATCCTTTTCCATAAATAAACAGGAAATCAAACTCCTCGTTAGGAATGCGGTTGATCAATTGAAACATGGTTCGCGAGGCACCATCGAAATCATCGATCAGGATTTCGGCAAAAAAAGCCACTTTAATTTTTCTCATTCGATAGATTAGCCATTTATAATTTCGCCACCATTCGGATGGATTATTTGACCGGTCATATAGCTCGCGTCATCAGAAGCCAGAAAAACGTATGACGGGGCTACCTCGTTAGGCTGTCCCGGACGACCCAGCGGTACGTCCTTACCAAATTCAGCTACTTGCTTTTTCGTAAAGCTGGAAGGGATTAACGGTGTCCAGATAGGTCCCGGCGCCACTCCGTTTACCCGTATGCCTTTCTTCGCCAGATTGGTGGCCAACGAACGTGTAAACCCGACGATTGCACCCTTGGTAGATGCATAGTCGATCAAATGCCCGCTACCTCTGTATGCGGTAACCGAGGTTGTGTTGATAATACTCGCCCCTTTTTTCAGATATGGCAAAGCTGCTCTTGTCAAATAAAAGTACGAAAGGATATTCGTCTTAAAGGTTTTGTCCAGTTGCTCATCTGTAATATCTGCCAGCGAGTTCTGAGGATATTGAACCGCAGCGTTGTTGACTAAAATATCGATTTTCTTAAAGCGGTCAATGGTCTTAGCTATAATCTTTTCACAGGATTTTACCTCAGTAACATCGGCTGATATCAGCAAACAGTCGCCTCCGGCTTTTCCAACCAGCTTTTTGGTTTCTTCCGCATCCTTTTTTTCATCGAGATAAGCGAGAACAACCGAAGCACCTTCTGCTACAAAGGCTAACGCAACCGCGCGACCGATACCACTGTCACCCCCGGAAATAATAGCAACCTTCCCCTCGAGCCTACCGGCTGCCGGATCATCAGGAGTAGATTCTGGACGGGGGTCCATTTTATATTCATCACCCGGTTGATCTTTTTGAACCTGACCTTTTGGTGCCTTTTTTGCCTTGATCTCTTTTTTCTTAGCTTCCTTTTTTGTTGCCTCTTTTTTCATAACACATTGATTTTAAATACTCCTGGATGTTTTATAAAAACACGGAATCGTCCGCTTTTGTTTAAAAAATAGACGATTCCGTGTACGGGCATGATACTTTTGAAAATTCTAGTGTTTAGACAAACTCAGATCGTTAGAATGAGTAACGAAGACCCAACTGCATTTTCCAGGTTGAATTATAAGAAACCACGTCGCGGAAAGGAGTTTCAGGTAAGATCACTTGACTTCCCTCGGAAACGGTCATCATTCTAAACGTTGGGTTCGTAGCACTGATGCTCGCCGGGCTCAATAAGCGTTGTGCATTATTCAATGTTTTCTGAACACCCCATTCCTTGTTTAAAAGATTACCAAAGTTCAAAATATCCAGACTGATCTCCAGCGAATGTCTGCGACCCGCAACCGGTGCCATGATTTCCTGTGCGATGCGCACATCAAAACGGTTTAACCAAGGCAACAGGAAATCATTCCTTTTCAAATATTCTCCTCTGTATTGTTCTAGATCATTTTTAGCGATATAAGCGTCAAATGCCGCGGCCTGTTCAGCTGCAGTAAACAGAACGCCATCATCGTTTGTAATATCTACAAAGGTGATATCGGATGTGTTTTGCGGTAAGAAAATCAAATCTGCTGCGATCCCGTCACCATTAAAATCAGAGTTATACTGATATGAGAACCTTCCCTGATGCGATCCGTTATAGAAAATCGAGAACGTAGTTGCCAAATGGTTCAGGTACTCAACCGCATAGGAAATATTAGCATTTACACGATGTGGAAGCGCATAGGCTGACTGATACAATAATTGTTCGTTCGGGTTGTTAATCGATGGACTTCCCACCCAAGCAGAAGAAGCATTCGAGCCGGGATTTCCAGAAACCTCTTTAGCGCCGGAATGAGTATAGTAAATACCTCCAGTAAATCCAGCCGTTCGTTGAGGTAAAGTCAGACCGACAGTTGCACTGTATGAATGACCTTTTTCTTTCGTATTGGTTAAGATAGTAGCGTTGTTAGCACCGATAGCATCATTATAAGCGACATTGTCCGTTGTATAAAAATCTCTCTCGTCTCCAGGCGCATAGCTCATTTTCGCAACATTGGTGGCACGGTTCGCGCCAAACTGATAGACTGCATTAATGTCTCTTGTATATAAAAGATCGGCTACCGCAGTCAATGGCGTATTGGGGATCTGATAATCAACACCGAAACTAGTTCTCCATACTTTCGGCATTTTGAATTCATCATCGACTAAAGCGAATGAACTTGGATTACCTCCTGATGGGTTTTTGATAAATACACCTTCCGAACCGGGAACTGGATTGTTCACCCAGTGATAAGGGTCTGGATTGAAGCGAATCCCGCCAATCCAACCAGCTACTTGATCATAGCTTTGAGGTTCAACATTGTTTTGGATAACACCGGCATTGGTAGGCATGTTGGTTAACCAAACAAACGGGATACGGCCAGTAAAGATTCCTGTTCCGCCTCGGAGAATCAGACTGCGATCACCCTCGACATCATAGTTAAAGCCAATACGAGGGGAAAGCATGATACGTGATTTTGGCCAATTTCCGGAATCGTAGTTTTTAGGGTTCCCGTCTGAACCAAGTAACTCCATGTTGTTGATTCCCTGATTTGGTGTTAAATCATTCAAATAAATAGGCAACTCTGCACGCAATCCGGCTGTAATATCTAGTCGATCATTCACTGCATAACGATCTTGAACATATAAAGATGCCTGTCCGAAGTTTACACGGCTATAAGGATCCATACCTTCATACGGATAGGTTACCCCAAACATGATCGGTGCCACTTCATTGGGCCCGCCGGTAGAAAGAAAATCTTCTACGGACTCGTAACGGTAATACGAGGTTCCCATGCGCACGTAGGCATTACCAAATTTTTGTATTTCAAAGGCTGCCCCACCTGTGATGGTATGATCACCAGTAACAAAAGTAAGGTTGTTCACAAATGAGTAGTTATCATTGACTACGTCGTTATTATAAGTAAATAATTCATAACCAAAAGTCATGTAATTGGTTCCGGTAGCACTTCCATCCCAGATATCAACCATTGGGAAAACATCGCTGTTGGATGTTCTTTTGTCTTGTATTTTACTGTAGGTCGCTAAAAACTGATTGGAAAGACTCGGACTGAAATTACTTGACAGTTCAGCTGTGATCGACCGTACGGTATTTTCCATTCCATAATTTGAGTTCTCAAAAGAAATGGAGTTAGAGCTTACGCGCCCTGTACTCGATCGGGGTGATGGGCCTGAAGACGCATTGGTCAAGGCATTTGAAATACCCACAACCTGATTATAGCGTACAGCCAGCTTGTGAATATCATTGATGTTCCAGTCGATACGTGCTAAGAACTTCGTACTATGCTGCTTTGCATCGTTCGCATAACCCTCATAACGTCCCGGATCGTAGCCCCATTGGTTAATTAAGTGATCCCTCACTGCGGTTAAATCAGCGATACTTGTACGTGCGATATTACGATCGGGGTCTGCAACTCCGTTCTCAGAGGCTCTCCAAAGGTTCGCCCCAGAGGCATTTGCACCCGTCTCTTCAACCCGCTCGGCGTTTACGAAGAAAAACAGCTTGTTTTTGATAATCGAACCACCTAAGCGGAAACCATAGTTTTTGGTGGCAGCATCTTCGCTTTCATCTAATTCAATATCATTAATTTTATTACCCTGAAAGCTTTCATTGTTATAATAGCCGTAAACCGATCCGGTGAAGGTATTGGTACCGCTCCGGGTAACGGCATTGATTCCAGCGCCTGTAAATCCGCTCTGACGAATATCAAAAGGCGCAATGTTTACCTGAACTTCTTCAATCGCATCTAAAGATATCGGTTGTGAGTTACCACCTGGAAGCGGCGCGTCACTCAGACCAAAACCATTGTTGAAGTTGGACCCGTCGATTTGCAAGTTATTATAACGTCCGTCTCTTCCGGCAAAAGATGTTCCTGATGACTGAGGTGTCAATCTGGTAAAATCTGTTAGACTGCGACTGATGGTCGGCAAGGTTTCTAATGCATCGGTACTGATGTTTGTACTAGCACCTGTTCTGTTGGTGTTTAGTTTAGAACCTGTTTGACCCATGATTACAACTTCAGTCAATTCCGTTCCTCCTTCTGCTAAGGTAGCATTGATCACAAAAGGCTGTCCCAGCAATAAAGTGATGTTTTCAAAAGTAGAGGTTTGGTAACCGATATAGCTCATTTCAACAATATACGGCCCGCCAACCCGCATGTTCGGGATATTGAACCTCCCGGTTTCGTTAACAACAGTAGAATAGCTTGTACCGCTGGGTACGTGGGTAGCTTTCACGCTGGTTCCGATGGCGCTTTCGCCATTCGGTTCCAGAACCGTTCCTGTAAGGCTACTCGTTGTAACCTGCGCATAGAGTGTAGCGCTGCTTAGTAGCATTAAGAAAAAAAGTAGAAACTTCTTCATATTCAAGTGAGTTTAATTGTTTCTACAAACATAGATTCCCTCTTTTTCCATGGCGTTACGAATAGATTATTTTTCTATTAATAATATTATCTTATCGTTAAATAATTGAAACCGAGAAGACAAAGTCTCGAAAACAAGTTCTTGTAACTATTAAATCAAAACTAAAAATTTATGTAAGTTTGTAGCTGAAGAGCGAACCTTCATGATGGTTAAAATTAAGAACGCTAACATTTAAAAATATGAATTACGACATCATTGTTATTGGAAGTGGCCCCGGCGGCTATGTAGCAGCAATCAGAGCATCTCAACTAGGTTTCAAAACGGCTATTATTGAACGCGAAGCCTTAGGTGGTATTTGCTTAAACTGGGGATGTATCCCAACCAAAGCATTATTGAAGAGCGCACAGGTTTTCGAATACCTTAATCATGCGGAAGACTATGGTATCCAAGTGGATGGTGGTAAAGTAGATTTTTCAGCTGTGGTGAAACGGAGCCGTGGTGTAGCTGAAGGTATGAGCAAGGGAATCCAGTTCCTGATGAAAAAGAACAAGATTGATGTGATCATGGGCACTGCAACCATCAAAAAGGGAGGAAAAATCTCTGTAAAGGACAAAGATGGTTCAGCAAAAGAATATACAGCAAAACATACGATCTTGGCAACCGGGGCACGCTCACGCGAGCTTCCGAACTTGAAGCAAGATGGCAAAAATGTAATCGGATACCGCCAGGCGATGAACCTGGAAAAACAACCGGAATCTATTATCGTGGTGGGGTCCGGAGCAATCGGTGTTGAATTTGCTTATTTTTATAACGCTATCGGCACAAAGGTAACAATTGTTGAATTTATGGACAGAATTGTCCCGGTTGAGGATGAAGATGTTTCAAAACAATTGGAGAAAAGCTTGAAAAAAGCGGGAATCAAGATAATGACCAGCTCAGAAGTAACTGCTGTGAAACAATCAGGTTCTACGAACAAAGTTTCGGTTAAAAACTCGAAAGGTACGCAAGAGCTTGAAGCTACAGTCGTATTATCAGCGGTAGGGATTACACCAAACATCGAAAACTTGGGATTAGAAGAAGTAGGAGTCAAAACTGAGAAGGGCCATGTTGTGGTAGATGATTTCTACAAAACCAATATTGACGGCGTTTATGCAATCGGAGACATTGTAAAAGGTCAGGCGTTAGCACACGTTGCATCTGCCGAAGGTATCACTTGTGTCGAAAAAATAGCAGGAATGGATGTAGAACCGATCAATTATAGCAATATTCCAGGATGTACCTACTGCTCGCCGGAAGTAGCTTCCGTTGGTTTGACTGAAAAGGCTGCTAAAGAAGCGGGTTACGAATTAAAAATCGGTAAGTTTCCTTTCTCTGCTTCCGGAAAAGCAAGTGCTGCCGGCGCAAAAGATGGTTTTATCAAAATGATTTATGATGCTAAATACGGTGAACTATTAGGCGCTCATATGATCGGTGCTAATGTGACGGAAATGATTGCAGAGGCGGTTGTTGCCCGTAAATTGGAAACTACTGGTCATGAGATATTGAAAGCGGTTCATCCTCACCCAACGATGAGTGAAGCTATTATGGAAGCTACTGCGGATGCTTATGGGGAGGTGATTCACCTGTAAGTTGAAAGTAATCGTAATATTAAGGGCCGATGATTTGAAAATCATCGGCCCTTATTTATTCATTACTAATTTTAAATTTTTACATCGCCTTTTCGACGCCTAAACCGAATAAAGCAAAATCATATTTAACGGGATCGTCCGGATCAAACGATTTTAAGTTCTCCGTCAATTCCACTGCGGTCTTCCAGTCGGTTTGTTTACGCTCGATAAGACCAAGCTTCCGGGCAACACGGTCGACATGGACGTCACAAGGACAGATGAGCGCGTTCGGCTTAATTTTACTCCAAATACCAAAGTCAACACCCTTATCATCGCGACGCACCATCCAGCGCAAAAACATGTTCAAGCGCTTACAGGTGGAGTTTTGCAACGGTGAGCTGATATGTTTCTTTGTACGTGCGGGCGAATCTTCCAAATTGAAGAAATACGTTTTAAAATGGTTCAACGCTTCTTCGACGGATACGGGTCCTCTCCTTAACTTATTTTGAAAACAAGCAGAAGAGCTTTCAACAACGATCTCGTCACCCGATTGGAACTCTAAAAACTCTTCTCTGAATTCCCCATCTGGTACACGCGGAATAAAAGCATCTTCTAAAGAATTGTAATGATTGTAATGGTGTTTGAAAAAGCGAATAAAATGCAAAAGATCAGTATCATTAAAGGTACGGTGCTTAAAACCAAGAAGTGCTTTCAGGTCACTTTGTTTGTGTTCAACAACAAACTGATAAGGCCGGCCGTCCATGCGGTCAATCAATTCATGACATTTGCTGATAATCGTCTTACGCAGCCCCCATGCCAAGATTGAAGCGAAAAAGCCCATTAACTCAATATCCTGCTGCGCAGAAAACTGATGAGGGATGACAATCGGATCATCCTCAATAAACTTTGGCTGGTTGTATTGTTCCACCTTATCATCCAGAAAGGATTTTATATCAGTAATGTTATTGAATTTTAAGCCCATGGTTCTAAGTTAAGAATAAATTGCCGCTGATAATACGTATCTTTAAAGCTTTTGAAATGAAAGCTTAAAGACAATCCACAGTGACTAAAACAAACTTCCTTCCATTCTTAGCATTTACCGTTATTTTATCATATTGTTCTTTATTCAGTTACGCTCAGGTTTATTCAGGAGACAGTACGCAAAACTTAAAAGCGGTGTCTGTCAGGGCCTATCTGCAGGAACAGCCTCTGTTTCGGCTTACAACCTCTGTAGGCCATCTTGATAGCTTACAATTGAATTTACACGATCAAACCAGTTTACTACCGAGTTTGAATACCATTCCTGGTGTGCGGATGGAAGAACGATCACCAGGCAGTTACCGACTTTCTGTTCGGGGCAGTTTATTGCGCTCTCCTTTTGGTGTGAGAAATGTAAAGGTTTATTATGACGAAATCCCTCTTACCGATGCCGGAGGGAATACTTATTTAAATCTGATCGATGCGGCTAGCATCTCTGAAATTAACGTGCTAAAAGGACCAGACGGTAGTTTATTTGGCGCTAATTCAGGCGGCGTTGTTTTACTGTCACCTTATGGTTCTGGCAGGCATACGAATGAGGCAAAGGCCAGTGTAACAGCAGGATCGTATGGATTATTTCAAGAACAGGTTGGGGTACGCTATCAACCTGACGACAAATATCGCTTTAGTTTCAATCATGCCTACTTATCTGCTGATGGTTACCGTGAAAACAGTGCCATGAGCCGACATTTTTTGCAGACGGTTCACCGTTACAACTACATCCCCACGAATGAAATCCGACTATTGGGTTTCTACTCTGACATGCACTATCTGACTCCTGGAGGATTGAACCAAGAACAATATGATGAGAACCCTAGGTCCGCAAGAAAAGCGGCAGGCCCTAATCCGGGTGCAGCCGAACAGAAAGCAGGCATTTACAATAAAACCCTATTTGGAGGGTTGGTACACGATGCAAAAATCAGTAATCGCTTAAGCCATGTAGTCAGTATATTTGGAACGTATACCGACTTTGAAAACCCGTTTATAACCAATTATGAATTTAGGATTGAAAAGAACTATGGTTTTAGGATCTATTTCAATTTCCAAAACAAACAGAATCGTGATCTATCCTGGTTACTTAGTGCAGGGGCAGAATGGCAAAAAAATCACGCCAGTATAAAGAATTATGACAATAACGGGGGGATCCAGGGCGATGAACAATCAGGTGATGCCTTCCGCTCTGGTCAGTATTTTTACTTCGCGCGTTTTACGGCTGACTGGAAGAAAAAACTGTTCGTCGAACTAGCTAACAGTCTAAACTACTATCATTATTCGTTCAAAGGACTATATCCGGATGAAGAGACCGACTTTTCTAAAATAGCTTTCAAAGGAGAGTGGATGCCGAGGTTGGCTCTTTCTTATGTGTTAAGCAACGAATTAAGCTGGCGGGCTTCAGCAGGCCGTGGCTATTCGCCGCCTACCACAGCAGAAGTTAGACCGTCCGACCGGATTATCAATACGGATCTGGTAGCCGAAACCGGATGGAACTACGAAACCGGACTCCGATGGTACAATGAATGGATGCAAGCGGACGCAGGCATTTTCTACTACCGCATGGAAGACGGCTTGGTTCGTCAATCAAGAGAAAATGGAGCAGAATATTTCTTAAACGCCGGTTCTGTTAACCAAAGAGGATTGGAGTTATCACTGCATTCGACACTATGGGAAACCGATCATCAACGTTTTTTTCGAGCAATACAGTTAGGCTCAAATCTAACTTTTAGCAAGTTCAACTTCGGAGACTACGTTAATGACGGCAATGATTATTCGGGAAATAAATTAACGGGTGTACCTTCTACCATTGTGGTTAATAACCTTTATGCACGATTACCTAAAAACTTAGGCATCAATGTTCAACATACCTATACTTCATCTATTCCTTTAAACGATGCAAATGATGTATTCGCTGACAGCTTTAATCTTTTGCAGGCGAAGATCGATTACACGACACGCATCAATCGCGTTGGGTTAAACATCTTTTTCAGTGCCAACAATATTCTGAATGAGAAATATAGTCTGGGCAATGACATCAACGCATTTGGTGGTCGCTACTTCAACGCAGCACCACTCGCGAACTTCTCTTTCGGCGCTAAGGTTAGAATTTAAATCTGATCAACACGTATCCAATCCATACCGGCTGCTTCGGCTGCTTGAACACCCGGATCCCCGTCTTCAAAGACAATGCAACGTGATGGATTAACCTCTAGAAGCTCAGCAGCACGTAAGAATGGATCTGGAAATGGCTTCCCTTTTGGTGTTTCCCCAGCACATACCAAAAGCTCGATGTAAGGCAAGATACCCAAGGTGGTCAGGGTTTTCTCTACAGTACTCCGACTTCCTCCAGAGACTACAGCTATTTTAATTTTACCGACGTGATTCTTGAGATGATCCACGACATAATCAATAGGCTCGGTCTGGGATATAAACTCACTAACATAAAGGAGAGATTTTTCTTTACCGAAAGTGACCGGATCAAGGTTGGTCGCATAACGACGGTTGATCTCTTCAGCTACTTTCACTGTTGGCCAGCCTGCAAGTTCATCAATCAAATTTGGGTCAAGTTCGATATTATACTTAGAGGCTGCTTTGACATAGGCCGCTTTATGCAAGGGCATATTGTTAGCCAATGTGCCATCGCAATCATATAAAAATGCATCGTATTTTCCTTCTGTTCTCTGTGTTAAAATTTCAAGCTTTTTTGCAGAACTTTTTGTCATTTTTTCTAGTTTTTACCCTATAGATTTTTTCTATATCAATTTACAAAACATTAATAATCAGATATTATATTAAAATTATATAAATTTATTATTTATCCATATTCTTCTTTTTAATCCTTTTGTGATCAGGTAAAAATACAGCAATAAAACCGAGCAAAGGAAGGAAAGAACAGATATGATAAACGTAGGAAATACTGGTCTCATCTGCCAGCTTTCCTAGCAGTGCCGAACCGATCCCTCCCATGCCAAAAGCGAAGCCGAAGAATAAGCCTGATACCAATCCGATCTTTCCGGGAAGCAACTCCTGCGCATATACCAGGATCGCCGAAAAAGCGGAAGCGATTACAAATCCAATAATCACGGACAGAACAGCCGTCCAAAAAAGATTAGCATAAGGCATCAGCAATGTAAAAGGAGCAGCACCTAATATCGAAGCCCAGATAACGTATTTCCTTCCAATCCGGTCACCTACCGGCCCCCCAACCATCGTTCCTGCTGCAACCGCAAACAGAAACATAAACAAATGGATCTGGGACGACGGCACAGATACGTCAAACTTATCGATCAAGTAAAACGTGAAATAGCTCGTAATGCTTGCAAAGTAGAAATATTTCGAGAAGATAAGTACAAGCAGTATAATAACCGAGGTTATGATTGTACTTTGGGGGTATATGGACTTTTCTGCAGGTACCTTTCTCCGTTTCAACACCTGTGCTCGTAGCGCCTTTGGTCTATACCATGAGCCTATTCTGTACAATACGATAATTGCAATGAGGGCAGCTACGGAGAAGTAAATGACATTGAATTTACCGAAAGGCGCCACAATTACGGCCGCAAGTAAAGGGCCTAAGGAACTGCCAGTATTGCCTCCGACCTGGAAAATAGATTGAGCGAGACCTCTCTTCCCTCCGGATGCAGCATGAGCCATCCTCGACGCTTCTGGATGGAAAACAGATGAACCTAGACCAATAAAGGCAACGGAAAGCAATACCAGATGAAAGCTTCCAGCAAAGGCAAGCATCACCAACCCACAGAGACTGAGAGCCATTCCGATCGGTAGCGCGTAGGGAAAGGGTCGGCGATCAGTTAAATTTCCGACAACCGGTTGGAAAAGCGATGACGACATCTGGAAAACCAGGGTTATCATGCCGATCTGAGAAAAACTCAGCGAGAAATCGTCCTTAATCAGCGGATAAATCGACGGAATAAGCGACTGGATCGTATCATTGAGAAGGTGCGAAAAGCTAATGGCGAACAGAATAGGATAAACTGTTTGGTTAGCACCCTGGTAACCGCTTATAGATTTCGTTTTCATGAAATAGATTGATAGGTCGCAAAAGTAACCAACAATTGAGCTTTATCCTAATATGTCATCAGAAAGGCTTTAAAATCATCATAACTGTTACTTAATTTTACCTTATTTTGATCCTTATTTTTCAAGGCGTTAACTGTGTCGGGAATTTCAATATTATCGCGTATCGTTTCTGGAAACACGTCAGGGAACTTACAGGGATGCGCTGTAGATAAAGAAACGATAGCGTCATCGCTCGGCTGCTCTGATCGATATCGCTGAGCAGCCAGCCATGCAACAGCGGTATGAGGACAGGCAATGTAATTGTCTTTTTGATAAATCTGCTCGATCGCCACATGGGTTTCGTCATCATTAAAAGAATAGGCTGTAATCAGTTTCTTGAGCTCATCAACATCATTACCAAATAGATCTAAAATGCGACTCCAGTTACTAGGATTGCCCACGTCCATCGCATTAGATATCGTCTGGATCGCTGCTTGGGGTTCGTACGATTGTCCATTGAGAAAACGAGGCACTACATCATTGGCGTTGGTGGCGGCGACAAAATGTTTTACAGGTAAGCCCATTTTATAAGCAAACAAACCGGCCGTCAGGTTACCAAAATTTCCGCTGGGAACAACGAACACGATGTCCTTCTCACCCTCCTGTAAAAGCTGTCTATATGCGTTAAAGTAATAAAAACTTTGCGGAATCAATCTCGAAATATTGATTGAGTTGGCAGATGTTAATGTTAATTTTTTATTTATGTCATCATCGTTAAAAGCCTTTTTAACAAGATCTTGACAGTCATCAAATGTTCCATCTACCTCGATAGCCTGAATATTCCCCCCATTGGTACATAATTGAAGCTCCTGAACCGGACTTACCTTTCCTTTGGGATATAAAATGGTGACCCGTGTATTCGGCACGCCATCAAATCCTAAAGCTACCGCCCCTCCGGTATCACCGGATGTTGCAACAAGCACGTCTAAAGTGACATCGTTTTTTTGAGAGAAATAAGCCATGATCCGACTCATAAAACGAGCTCCAAAGTCTTTGAAGGCTAGCGAAGGACCATGAAAAAGCTCAAGGACATAGCTACCATCCCCTAACTTTACTACCGGGGCATCAAAACTTAATGTATCGTCAACAATCTTCTTTAAATCATCGGAGGGGATATCATCTTCAATAATTGCTCTCGCCACTTCTAACGCTAACTCCTGAAAGCTTAACGCATGAATATTGTCAATAAAATTTGGATTAAGCTTTGGTATAGATAATGGCATATATAAGCCTCTATCCCTGGGCAAACTGTTAAAAACTGCATCTTTAAAAGAAACGGACAGTTGTTTATTATTGGTACTATAGAATTTCATTTTGAATTTTAGTTTTAAAGCACTTTTGGCCCTAGGGTATTAACCGAGGAAATGTAGGTATTACAGTCGATATCATTTTTTTTCAGGTGAGATTTAATAGCTTCTGCAATTTCAGCAGCTAACTCAGGACTCCTTGCAAAGGAAAAGACAGAAGGGCCGGAACCGGATATCCCAAAACTCAACGCCCCGACTTCCATTGCTATTTTACGCATCTCATAAAATTCGGGAATAAGGATGGCTCGTGTTGGTTCGATCAGTACGTCTTCCATACTTCTTGCAATGAGGTTATAATCATTCATAAAAAGACCACTAACGAGTCCGGCAATATTTCCCCATTGTTTCACCGCGTCTTTTAAAGGTACGTTTTTCCGAATCATTTCACGTGCTGCTCGTGTGGGAACATCGACGTGTGGGAAAACAACTGCGCAATGCAACTCAGACGGCACAGGTAGATGTACTACGTCGAGCGGATCCGAGCTCCGGATCAAGGTAAAGCCCCCCAATAATGCAGGCGTTACATTATCAGCATGCGGATAGCCGCAAGCCAGCTCCTCACCTTTCAATGCCAAAGGCAAAAGCTCTTTTTGTGTAAGTTGCTCCCCAAGTAATTGGTTGATCGCGAAAAGCCCCGCTACAGTGCTGGCAGCGCTTGACCCCAGTCCACTTCCTATCGGCATTTGCTTATACAGTTCGATCTCTACCCCCAAATCAGGTTGCCCAATCTGAGCCAGGTAGTTTTGAACAGATGCCGACACCGTGTTTTTTTCAGCTTCCCAGGGAAGCAATCCATCATCTCCTTCGATGTTTACAATTTGCACCCCCGGAGTTTCTTTTCGTCTCATTACGACTTCATCACCCGGCTTATCTAAAGCAAAACCTAAGATATCGTAACCGCAAATAACGTTTGCAACGGTGGCAGGAGCAAATACTTTTACCTCCTGCTTGCTTTCCACATTTTTCATGAATTCTATTTGTTCTTTAAGCATTATGACCTACGTTTACAAGTTCAGCAAATACGCCAGCTGCTGTTACTTCAGCGCCGGCACCAGGACCTTTGACCACCAAAGGTCGTTGAGAATATCTTTCTGTGATGAAGGAGATCACATTATCACTCCCTGAAAGGCTATAAAAGGGATGAGAGCTATCCACTAATTCCAAACGGATATTAACCTGCCCGTCTTCTAATTTTCCGATATAGCGTATCACTTTATTCTCGGCTTCAGCACGATCTTTTAATGCTTTAAAATGCTCCTCTGAAGCTTGAAGCTCATCATAGAAAGCTTCTACAGATGGTGCTTCTATGCATTTGCGTGGCAGAATATCTTCAAGCTTTATATCTTCGGGTTCAAGTGTTAAGCCAGAATCACGAGCAAGGATCAGGAATTTACGCATAAAGTCAGCGCCCTTCAAGTCATCTCTTGGGTCAGGTTCTGTAAAGCCAAGTTCCTGTGCGGTTTTAACAACCTCATAAAAACTCTTGTCACCAATATAGTTATTAAAAATATAGGAGATGGTACCTGACAATATCGCTTCAATACTAATGATTCTGTCCCCGCTGGTCATCAATTCTTTGAGTGTCCGAACAATTGGCAGTCCGGCGCCAACATTGGTTTCGTAGAAGAAATCCACCCCGTGCTTCCGTGCACATTCTTTCAGTGATTTGTACTGACTATAAGATCCCGAATTCGCCAATTTATTACATGTTACCAAGGAAATATTAGAAGAAAATACATCCTCGTAAAATCGGACAGGCTCATTGCTCGCGGTATTGTCAAGTAACACACAGTTTGGCAAATTCAATTCTTTCATTTCTTCAATAAACAGCTTTAAATCTGCATCTTTACCATTACTATCCAATGTATCACTCCAATTACCTAATGGGATACCGTTCAGGTCAATATGCATTTTTCGGCTATTGCTGATACCCACAAGCTTGATTTCAATATCATTGTTCTCTTTTAAAAACTCATGTTGTTTCCGGATCTGAGAAAGCAAGGTGCTACTAATATTTCCTGTCCCCAAACAGAAGGTATGAAGAGTTGTTTTTAAGCTCGAGAAAAACGCGTCGTGAACAGCATTTAACGCTTTGGATAAGTCGTTCTGAGAGATGATCACTGAAATATTATATTCCGAAGAGCCTTGAGCTATAGCTCGAACGTTGACACCATTCCTCCCCAATGCATAAAAAAGGCGTCCCGACATACCTGGTGTTTTCTTCATATTCTCACCGACTATAGCCAAAATAGATAGCTCCCCTTCCAATTCCGGACTGTTTAGTTTATCGGCCGCGATCTCAAGCTCAAATTCACTTTCGATAAGATATTTCGCCTGCAAAGCATCTTCTGGGTGAACTGCGAACGTGATACTGTGTTCTGACGAGGATTGAGTTATCAAAATAACATTGATATGGTTTTGCGCCAGCAAGGTAAATAGCTTACCACTAAAGCCGGCCTTTCCGATCATTCCGCTTCCGCTGAGATTTAGAATACTAACCTTATTGATCGATGAAATGCCTTTAATCGGAAACGACGATCTGCCACTATCGGCCTGAATGACTGTCCCGGCAAAGCTTGGGTTAAACGAGTTTTTGATTACAATCGGAATATTCTTTAAAAAGGCCGGCATCATGGTTGGTGGATAGATAACCTTTGCACCGAAATAAGACAGCTCCATTGCTTCCGTGTAGGATAGTACTGGCAAAGAGAACGCCTTCTTTACTATACGGGGGTCAGCTGTCAGCATTCCATCGACATCGGTCCAGATTTCGACACTAGAGGCGTTGACAGCTGAACCAAAGATCGCTGCAGTATAATCACTTCCTCCTCTTCCCAGTGTTGTTATTTTTCCTTCAGGTGTTGAAGCAATAAACCCTGTCACGAAAAGCAATTTACCTTTATTTGCATCAACAAATTCTTGAATGCGTTTCTCAGACAAGTCAATATCAACACGTGCATTACCAAAAGTATGATCGGTCTTGATTAGGCTCGAAGCATCAACGGCAAGCGTTTGTGGAAAATATTGTGCAGCAATGTGACTTACCAAAAGCACGGAACAACGCTCACCGAAACTTACTATTTTATCTTTAATTTGTGGACTCAGCTCCTGAAGTGTGAGCACCCCCTGTAATATGTCTTCGAGCTGATTAAAGTAAATTTTCAATTGAGTAAAGACAGGGTTTTGGCTACGGACGGTCATTAGTTTTTTAACGACCTGGAAATGCATATTTTCGAGTTCTTTGAGGTCAGCTTCAAAGCTCTCTCCTTTGGAGGCACGAATGGCCATTTCAGTAAGAAGATTCGTAACACCCTGCATGGCAGAAAGTACAATAATCGGCTTTTCGTCGTTCCCTTCCTCACCTTTTAGTATTGTCATCAGCCGGTTGATACTTTCGGCCGAACCTACGGAACTGCCTCCAAATTTTAAGATTTTCATCATGTTCTAGTTATATTTTATTTATTGGTTGCATAATCAAAAAAAAGCGCCTTCCTGATTCGAGGAAGGCGCTTCTGTATATTTTATGTAACTACATCACAGCATTATTGCCTTCCGGTTGAATATCCCCCCGATGGTAATAATAATGGATGTAATAATTAAATTCGTTTTCACACTATTTTGTTTATGAGGGTAAAGTAAGTGTTTAATTTTGAATATTGCAAGAAATAATTTGAATATTTAAAATATTCATTAAATACCGGACATAAACCTACGCTTTAGGAAATAGAATTGATATTTGAGTGCATCGTAAAAAAGCGCGTAACCAAGAATTCCGACGGCAAGTAATAAAGCATGAAAGGAAACGAATTTGTATAGGAAACCACCAATGATACAACCTAAAAAGAAAAATACGATAATGGCGAGGCGTAGAAAAATGCTTTGCTTCAGCTTCTTTCGATCGGTAGGTTTACGATAAAAAAACAATTGAGCCAGCTCTATTCCCAAATCGGTAAACATACCTGTCAGGTGGGTCGTACGCACGATCGAATTGGATACTAAAGTTACCAGACCATTCTGAACACTCATAGCGAATAGCAGAGAAGCTGCTACGATATGAATCTTCTCAACCGGCCATTCAGTAGTATAACTATAATACCATACCAGTGTAATGACGAGCATCTCAAGTAAAATTGGTAGCAAAACCGGAGACATCCGCTTTTTTCGCCGGGCAATTAATTGCATTAAAAAGCCCGACACAAAGGACCCTAATAAAAAACTCGCCACATACGCACCATAAATAGCAGCAAGTCGGTAGTTACTCAATACAAACTCTTCCGCAAAGAAGGCAAAATGCCCTGTTACATTCGTTGTAAGTGTTTTGATATAAAAAACCCCATTAATGTTAACAACACCAGCCACAAAGGAAAGTAGCGTTGCAAGCTGAAGATTATGGCTTAAGTTCCTTCTTTCACCGAAATGACGAAACATATATAAATTCTATTAATTTTGTTTTTACATCTTACAAGCGTAAAGCATTATTCTTTTTTTGTCCATAAGATGCCTAATAATTTTAATAACATGGTCATATTTACAAATGGATCTATATTGTATAAAGATCAATTTAAGCATAATTTACAGGTTGGTGTAGAACATAAAAAAATTTCTTTCATCCGAGAGGAAAAAAAGATTGAAGAAGATAGTGCAGAAGTTATTGATCTGGAGGACGGATACCTTGTTCCGGGGCTTATTGATCTTCAATTGTATGGAACTGAAGGAAACTATTTTGGTGGTCACCCCTCAGTTTCAAACTTGCAAGGAATGGAGAACGACCTGATCAATGAAGGACTATGCGGGTTCCTTGCGACCGTGGCGACCAATACAGACGAGGTTGTCGAAAGAGCTATCAAATCAGCAAAAGCATTTCGACCACAAAGTAAGGGTGCTTTTTTGGGTCTACACCTAGAAGGCCCCTTTCTGAACCCTGAAAAAAAGGGGGCACATCCGGATAATTTAATACGCAAGGCAACTATCGACGACATTCAGCGTTGGCTTGACATGGCTGAGGGAGAAATAAAAATGATGACGGTGGCACCTGAACTTCAGGATGAGAATGTACTGAAACTCTTAAAAGACAATAATGTAATCCTATCTGCGGGACACAGTAATGCAACCTATGAAGAGGCGCAGAGCTTTTTAAATAAATATGTGACAACAGCGACTCACCTTTTTAATGCTATGCCGTCATTGCATCATCGGGAACCTGGTCTCATTTTGTCAATATTTGAAAAGAAGAGCTATGCTAGCATCATACCTGACGGCATCCATGTCAGCTATCCAATGCTCGCGCTCGCGAAAAGGGAGTTGGGCAGGAAACTATTTATTATCACCGACGCTGTAGCCTCTTCAAATGAGGGTGTCTACAAGCACCAAAAGAATAAAGATCATTATGAGACTCCTGAAGGAATTTTATCCGGATCGGCAATCGAGTTGTTGGAAGGGGTTCGAAACTGCATTCAGCATGTAGGTATTGAACCTGCTGAGGCATTCTTAATGGCTACATCCATTCCGGCCGAAGTAATCGGTATGCTAGACCGTTTAGGAACGATTGAAACGGGTAGAAATGCCAATCTGCTTTGGCTCGACAAAGATTTCAATCTAAAGAAGGTTTGGTTTACCTTTACGGAATGATAAAAAAGCAGATACTCAGAAATCTAAATATCGATGAGCTCAACGATATGCAACTTGCAAGCATTGATGCTGCACGGGCTCAAGATCTTGTTTTGTTGGCACCTACTGGCTCGGGCAAAACACTTGCTTTTTTATTCCCAATTCTGAATGTACTGAAAAAAGAAAAACGCGGTGTCCAGGCTCTTATTCTAACACCTTCACGTGAACTAGCCTTACAGATTGAGCAAGTTTGGAAAAAAATGGGTACGGGTCTAAAAGCGACTTGCTGTTATGGCGGTCACTCGTCGAAGATTGAGAAAAATAGTCTCTTAGACCCTCCTGCTCTATTGATCGGTACACCGGGCAGGATTCACTATCACCTTCGGAATAATAATTTTGATCCCGAAACTGTACAATACCTGATCTTGGATGAGTTTGATAAATCGTTGGAGTTTGGTTTCCATGATGATATGGAAACGATCATTCGAAATTTACGACAGGTTTCGAAAAGAATTTTAACTTCCGCCACGACACTTGAAGAAATACCTGATTTTGTTGGGATCGGAAATGATGCAACCGTTGTTAATTTTCTAGATAAGAATGCTCATAAGCCCAATATTAGAATCAAGGCTATTACCACAAGCCCCGAGGAAAAAATAGAAACCTTGCTTTCGTTAATCTGCTATATCGGCAACCAAGCTACGTTGGTTTTTTGCAATCATCGTGAAGTTGTTCAACGAATCAGCGACATGTTGCACAATAATGAAATCAACCATGGAACATTTCATGGAGGTATGGAGCAAGTTGATCGCGAGAAAGCGCTGTTGCAGTTTAGAAATGGAACCCATCATTTGTTAATTTGTACGGACCTCGCTTCCCGTGGCTTGGATATACCTGATATTGCATGCATAATTCATTACCAACTCAGCAATGAGGATACTTATATTCACCGGAATGGAAGAACGGCCAGGATGCAGTCTTCGGGCACAGCTTACTTATTGGTACATGACGGACAGCTGCCTGATTACGTCAACAAAGAAAACGTCGACTTCCTTGCCCTCCCTGAACAAAACGCACTTCCTCATCCTCCTGAATGGGTTACCTTCTTTGTGGCCGCGGGTAAAAAGGATAAGGTGAACAAGATTGACATTGTAGGACTATTTCTGAAAAAAGGGTGTCTTGATAAAGAAGAGTTGGGAAGAATCGAAGTGTATGATAAGACTTCCTATGCTGCGGTTAAACGAAAAAAAGCAAGACAGGTACTAGACTTGCTTGCGAATGAAAAAATAAAAAATAAAAAAGTTAAGATCGGCCTCGAGGAATCGTAAGATCTAAATGATCAAATCGGTCATTCATTTTTTTAGTGAAATGCTCGGCCAATAATGGAGACTCCTTTTCTATGTTCTGGTGAATAAAGAAATAGAGCGAGTCCAGGCCCGCAGCCCGCCATTCGGCAATACGATCTACCCACTCATCTAGCCGATCGTAATCAGACGGATGATTTGCTCCGACATAACGAATGAATGCATCTGGACTGGTCAATCTCATGTGTAGGAGATCACGGCGACCCGCAGCATCGACAAGAATAGGAATCACACCTTCCTTCTCGAATAAACCAAAAACCTGATCAGCAATTTTTTCCGAACTTACCCATTCGGTGTTCCTCAACTCAACAGCTAAAGGTACAGCTTTAGGGAAATCTTTAACAAATTTCTCTAAACGATCGTAATCTTTCGGCTTGAAGTTATCATGCAACTGTAAAAACGTAACACCCAGTTTATCTTCAAAATGGACGATCGAGTCGCAAAAACCAGCAACAAACTCACCTACATTCAATAAGCGTCTGAAATGACTGATGCTATTACTAAGTTTAGGAAAAAACTTAAATCCGTCGGGAGTCTTATCACGCCATGTCGCGACCTGCTCTTTGCTGGGAGCATTATAGAATGTTGCATTAAGCTCTATCGAGTTAAATTGAGTTGAATAGTAACTCAATTCATCTTTTGTACCGCGCGGATAGAAGCCTTTTAGGTCGGCTCTGTTCCATTTAGCACAACCGATATAGACTTTAAAAGGTTTACTCTTGCCAGCTCTTAGATTCCTAGCAGTATCTGGATGGTCTGGAGGAAGTGTAAAATCAACTTCCTCGGGATTTTCTACTTGCCCAAATTTCATATCGTTCTATTGTTGATGCCCTTGTTCATTTAACGCCATTATCCATTCCGCTATTGCATTTGCGTCTGCTTCTTTCATAGCCGGGTGTGCAGGCATGACGTTTGCCCCCCATACCCCGGTACTACCATCAATGATCTTAGCAGACAAATATGGAATCGCGTGCGAATCGTCCTTATATTTTTCTGCAATACTTCGATAAGAAGGACCTACAGACTCTTCAGATTCTTTATGACAGGCAGCACAGTCGAGCGAAGAAACCAATACACTACCTTTTGGCTTGTTGGCAGTCGAAACTTCAGCTTCATCAGGTCGCTTTTCGATTGGACCCGAATTATAATCTAAACGAATCAAGCCTGCATCGGGGTTCTTTGCAAACCAGCCTTTCCCATACTCTAATAAATAGAGCCGCCCATCAGGGCCTACTTCCATTTCGATTGGCGCATGAAGCGTTGTACCAGTCATAAATGGCTCCATTTTATCGAAATCACCATTTTCTTGCATGGTTACCGCCTTCATCCAGCCTCTAACCCAATCGTAAATAAATAATTTACCGTTGTAATAATCTGGATAACGCGTTTCTTCGGGGAAATCCTCTGCATAGTAAACAGGTCCTGCCATTGCGTTCCGCCCACCCGTACCAACACTTGGGAAATCAGGTGACTCACCATAAGGATACCAGATAAATGCAGGCTGCGCAGGTGGCAGCTCAGTCAAGCCTGTGTTATTCGGAGAGCTATTGATGGGTTTGGCCGGATCAAACACTTCCCCGCTCTCGCCAGTAGCGTAATCATATGCACGATACGGATAGTTGTCCCCAACAAACAGAGGCCAGCCGAAATTACCAGGTTTCCGAGCTTGATTGATTTCGTCGTAGCCTTTTGGTCCGCGAGTATCCAGACTATCATTGGCAGCATCGGGGCCAACCTCACCCCAATACAGGTAATTCGTTTTCCTATCGATTGATATCCTGTATGGGTTACGATCTCCCATTACATAGATTTCAGGCTTGGTTTTTTCCTGATCCTTAAAAAGATTTCCTTCCGGAATATCATAACTACCATCCTTGTTAACAATAATCCGTAATATTTTCCCTCGCAGATCATTGGTATTTCCAGCAGTCCTTCGCGCATCGTATTGTTCGAATCCGGGTCTTGCGTCCAACGGAGCAAACCCGTGGTTAGCAAAGGCCTCATTGGGCTGATCAAATGGTGTGGAATTGTCGCCAGTTGACAAAAATAGTTCTCTTTTCTCTCCGAACGCTAGCGACCCGCCTGTATGACAACAAATGCCCCGCTGTGAGTAAAATTCAAGAACAGTCTTTTCCGTAGCATTATCGACCGTGTCATTTTTAAATTCAAAACGAGACAGGCGATTAACTGAAGTATCAGCCGGGCTATAATACATATAGATATATCCATTTTCCTGAAAATCAGGATCTGCGACGATGCCCATCAGACCTTCCTCGGCATTAACACCAGGCACACCTGACTCATGGTACACATCCAGATAACCTACTTGCTTTACTTCCTGACTTTCATTAGAAAACAACATAACCTCACCTCTTCTCTGGACAATCAAAATGTCCAAATTAGGCAAGATGGCCATTTCTGTTGGCTCGTTAAACACTCCTTCAACTAATTGTGTTTTGGTAAAACGTTCCTCTTCAGGCACATTCAAGGTCCTTACCTTTTTATAGTTCAATTTCTTATTTCCGCCGATCGCGTATTCAATTCCTCCTAAAATATGCTGTAGAAAGAGAGGGTCATCGTAGGATTCATCGGTATGACCTAAAGCCGTATAAAATGCTCGGCCACCATCATACTCCTGGTACCATGCCATAGGATGTTCGTCTGGATTGCGCCCCCCTTTGTACGAGTCCTCATCAATAGTCATGATGACCTGAATGTCCTCACTTATATTTTTAAAATCGTACCACTCGTCTTTTCTTTCCCATACTTTGGGTAGATGTTTCGTTGAAACATGACTATCATCTACGATATTCAAAGTGGCCTTTTGCTGTTCAGGATGACTTTTGAAATATGCCCCTACTAACCGACCGTACCATCCCCATTCGTATTCGGTATCAGCCGCAGCGTGAATACCTACAAAGCCACCTCCAGCTTGGATGTACCGCTCAAAGGCTGCTTCCTGATAATGATCAAGCACATCACCTGTTGTACTCAGGAAAACGACAGCGGAGTAATTCTTTAGCGAATCATCTGTAAACCAATCGGCATTGGTTGTCGTATCGACAATGATATTATTTTCCGCGCCTAGTTTTTGAATAGTAGCAACGCCCTTGGGTATAGATTCATGATAAAACCCGGCGGTCTTACTAAACACCAATATTCTGGGGTTCCCCGGTCGCTTATTACATGAGAGACTAAAAAGGACAAAACATAAACAAAGTATACCGGCGAAGAACTTTAATATTTTCATAAAATTAAGTTAAGGCTCCAAATATATCTCATATTTTTCGATTAAACTTCCACTATCTTAACCTTTCTTGAATTCTACCTTAATTATTGCACCGATTTCGCAGTCGTTCAATTACAACATTTAACATTCGGTTATCATTGAGTTTATATTTAAATGCGAGTTTTGTAGCATTACATTAAGCGTCACATGACAAAACGAGAAGTTGACCTAGTGGTCATATCCGATGTTCATTTAGGCACCTATGGCTGCCACGCCAAAGAACTTTTGAATTACCTTAAAAGTATCCGTCCCAAAACCCTTATTTTAAACGGTGATATCATAGATATCTGGCAATTCAGCAAATCATACTGGCCGGATTCACATATGAAGGTAGTTCGCCGAATTATGAAATTCCTTACAGAGGGAACCAAAGTGCATTATTTAACGGGCAACCACGATGAGATGCTGAGAAAGTTCAGTGATTTACAAATCGGCAACTTCTATTTAGCTGATAAACTGGTCATGAACCTCGGTGAGAAAGAAGCTTGGTTTTTTCACGGTGATGTCTTCGATGTTACGATGCAGCACTCCAAGTGGTTAGCCAAATTGGGAGCCATTGGGTATGACACATTGATTCTGATCAATAGTTTTGTAAACTGGTGCTTAACAATGATGAAACGCGAGAAAATGAGCTTCTCTAAACGTGTCAAAGCTAGCTTCAAAAATGCGGTTAAATTCATTAATGATTTTGAGTATACTGCAGCGGAGCTAGCGGTAGACAAAGGGTATACTTATGTCGTATGCGGTCACATCCATCAGCCTGAACTTAAAACCATCGAAACTGAAAATGGAAATGTTCTTTACTTAAACTCAGGGGACTGGGTAGAGAATTTAAGTGCATTGGAATATCATAACGACGAATGGTCAATCTATAAATACAATTCGATGTCATTCAACAATACTGAAGAAGACACCGAATCGTATGATGCGGAAGATTTGAGTGCAAAATTGGACGTGCACCAGATACTAAAGCAATTTCGACAATAGATTTTGAAACCTGGTACCGAGCGACTTATTTTGGCTCGGTGATCGTAATTTTCCGGAATTCAATAGGCCCATGATCTCCCTGAATATAAATTGGCCCTGGTTCTCCTTCATTACTATCAAGTGCCCCGCCCGTTATACCAGGGATCTCCTGATTAGAAATGACGGTTTTCCCATTCGCTACGATAGTAACCATACGGCCAATCAGCGTTATGTCATATGTTTGCCACGTGTCCGGACCTAAGGCTGCGATTTCACTAGGCGGAAGGAAGCCATAAACACCGCTAAACAAATGACTGTCAGGGTGAGCATCTTTTGGGCTATCTTCGATCTGCACTTCGTGCCTTCCTCTTAAATAGACACCACTATTACTTCCCTTCTTATATCTGAACTCAACGTGTAATTTAAAATCATTGAACTTCTGATCAGAAACCAAGTTTGCACCTGACTGAGCACTGGTCAATACACCGTTTATCACCTCCCATTGGTTCTCGCCCGTAGCCTTCCAACCTGCCAGATCCTTCCCATTAAATAAGTCAACAGCTTCTCCCCACTCGATGTCGGCCGACCGTTTTAATGCAGGGGCTTTGACTCCTTTGAAAGAATACTCTTTCCCATCGCTCATAACAACGGTTCCCCTAAGTTCCAATCCTTGCAAGGCACCTTTGACTTGAAGGTTTTGGTTCCCCGATTCCCATTGTGGTGGTATCTCGAAGTGAAACTGACCATTGTCGTATTGTATTTCAGAGACCGGACGTGCGCTACCTACAATAGCTACAAAAGATCCTATCAGGGTTCTGTTTCCCGAAAGCTTTACCTCCAACCATGAAGGCGAGGGTTTCCCGTTTACGTCTACCGTCAAGTCCCAACGACCCAAAAGATCTTTTTTATCAGGCTGCGATGCAGTCTGCTGCGAGTATTTTGCTGCCATTAAATTAAAACTTACCCCAACGGAAAGGAAACAACAAAGTGCAAGTATAAGTGTTTTTTTCATAAGAGTTTTTTATGCATTTTAAAAACAAGAAGAGCCTTATTTTTCGTTAAATATATAAAAGAAATAAAGAACCACCGTGTACAATTTAAAAGAAAACACTTATTCACTATACTTGTTAGTCCAGTATCCAATCCATAATTATGTATAAAATAGGCCTCTTTATCCTTATTATTTTGTTGATTAACACGCAGATGTCTCTCGCACAAGATCAACCGAACGGGAGATTTGACATCCCTCAACCGAATATGATTAAATGGAATGTCGCTGGGTTACCCATAGGAAGCTTCTCATTTCAATACGAACGAGCGGTCACCCCGAGCATCTCCGCCGCAGCGGGCATACGCTTTATGCCGAAAGGTAGTCTTCCTTTTCAATCTGTCTTCGAAAACATCATCGACAATAATGAGGTCTGGTCACATTTAAATCAACTTCAAACTGGAAACATCGCTTTTACGCCGGAGGTTAAATTTTATTTTGGGAAAGAGACCCTGCAAGGCTTTTATGTTGCTCCTTTTGTTAGGATATCCCGCTACTCTGCCGATCTACCGATCCATATTGAATACCGTGATGATCAGTCTGATATCTATATTGAAGAAGAAGTAAATATGACAGGAGGCATATCGACATTCACCGGCGGAGTACTATTCGGAGCTCAATGGAAACTAGCGAATCAGTGGTATCTGGATTGGTGGATCTTAGGTCCTCAGTATGGAACATCGAAAGGTGATCTCACTACTCATAAAAACTTAACGGAGAGAGAACAGAATGCCCTGCGAGACCAACTATCGATATTAGAAGATGTTCCGGTCGTTGATCTATCCAGTGAAGTTAATTCCGAAGGAGCAACCATCCATGCCAAAGGCCCCTGGACCGGAGTTCGGGCAGGCTTGGCTGTCGGCTACAGGTTCTGAAGTATTTCGACGAAAATTTAATAGTGATCCTCTTAATATATTGTCTACTAAAAATGTAAGTTTGTTTATAAAAAATATTAAATGAAAATCAATCGACCGAAACCAAAGTCCAAGAAGCTTCTTTTCACACTGTTTTTTGCATTGCTTTACTCCAACTTCAATCTAATATCAATATTTGCACAGGAAAAACAAATCGTTGAAACCAGCTCGATAACCGAACCGGCACGAATACCTAACCATCTACATGATAGCCTTTTTTCCACCTATTATCAACAGAGAGTATCACATTTTCGCTCCTTACCGATACATCCCAACTCAATTGTATTTTTAGGCAACAGTATAACCGATGGGGCCGAGTGGAGTGAACTATTCGCGAACAGCAGCATCATCAATCGTGGAATCAGTGGTGATAAAACAGCGGGCATCCTTAATCGCTTAGATGAAATCACGAATCGTAAACCTCTAAAGGTTTTTCTTTTGATAGGAACAAATGACCTTGAACATAAAATACCTCAACAGGAGGTTATTGATAATATATTTTTAATTGCCCGAATTCTAAAACAGGATAGCCCCGACACAAAACTGTATATCCAGAGTATTCTTCCTGTTAATGATTTTTATAAGAAATTTAACAATCACACCAAAAACGGAAAGGCTATCGAACAAATCAATACGGTTCTTTCAGAAAATGCAGTAAAATATAGTTACAAATTCATCGACCTCCACCGATCATTCATTGATGCAGAAGGTAAATTAAAAAAAGACTTAACGAATGATGGTCTGCATTTAAATGGGAAAGCATATCAAGAATGGAAAGAATTGATACTGCCCTTTGTACTTGAAGAATAATCAGGATTTACTGTTACATACGGGCTCTATGCCCAATCGAAGTTTATTCTGTTTTTAATCGGAAATTACGGTATTCTATCTTCATAGGAGGACCTGTATGTATTTGAATACCCAGTAATCCCTTCATTGAAGCCATTTTAGGATGGTTGTCTGTGACATCACTCATCAAGGTGCCATTGATATAATGTTGTAGGTGATTATCTTTTGCTATAATATGATATTTATTCCATTCACCTAGCTTAATAAGGGCACTTAACGAATCCGGATCTCCCAATGTTTCAACAACCCGACCGCTCCAAGCCCCATTTTGTACCCTCCCGCCCTCGGATGCGGTAATCATTGTCTTTTCACCACGGTACGCTAAAGTCGTCCTTTTCCTTTCGTCATAATTCTGCCCACTATATCTGTTTTGGCCATCGATATCTGCTTGGTACCCGCTTAACACGTAAGGCAACCCCGAGATTTCCTGACTTCGGTAATTTATTCCGCTATTACCATTTGCTGAGATTCTAAACTCGGTTTTGAGTTCAAAGTCGCCGACATAACCTCCTCTCCAAATAAGAAACGTGTTATTTTTTAGTGGTGGGGTGTCTGGTCCCAGTTCTCCTGTAACAATACCATTTTCAACACGCCAGTAAGCCGGATCCCCTTCCCAACCATCCAAGTTTTCCTCATTAAAAAGGTTAACGAAACCATCGTCTTCTGCATCTGCAACACGCTGGCTTGGTGGATTACAAGCTGATATGAAAACAATAATACAACATGCAGTTATTGTAAACCTATTTTTTCTTTTTATTATAAACTTCATGATCTTCATCTCCGCCAGCCATCAGGTAAGCAAGCAGGTTCTTCAACTCATCTTCATTTAATACATTGATGGTAGCTGGAGGCATAACCGATATCTCTGCCAACTTGTAACTGACAATCTCTTTCTTTGGTATTTCTTTCAGAATATGCGGGGCATAAGGGTTTTGCGAAACATGGTAGTAGTCGTCATCTTCATCGATCAATTTTGCCAACATCGAGGTACCATCTTTAAATGAAAATACCGTTGATGCATACTGATCTGATATGATGTTATTAGGCTCGATGATTGCCTCAAGCATATCTTTAGCTGAAAAGCGGGTTCCGAGCTGTGTTAGGTCGGGGCCTATTGTTCCTCCTTCACCTTTCATTGTATGGCATGACTTACAGCGGATGGAAGAAAACAGCATCATCCCTTTTTCGAAATCCCGCTTACCTGAATCGGCCTCAACGATCGGCAAAGCTTCATCCATTTTCCATGGTCTCCCTGGACCTTTTGGTCCTTCATCTGTTGTAAACAGTGCCGTTCCGGCTTGGTTCACTAGTGAATCTCCTGAAATTTCATTATAATGGTCAAATTGTGACTGCGGTACGTTTTCAAGTGCAAAGGATCGTGCACGATTGACAAAACCAATGTAACTATTCCCTCCTTTGTATCCGAACGCGTCATAAAACCATTTGAAGTATTCGTCTCTCGTTTCATCATTCCAACCATACTTTGCTTTACTTAGCACCGTCGCCAAATAAATTTGCTGAGCTGGAGGTGTCTTGGTTAATAAGTTTGCTATATCCAGACCGTATTGCGGATTTCTTAAAATAAGATCTGAGGACTGGGTAACGGTCTCCTGATAGGTTGAATCATCTTCCGCCGTCGCCAACAATTTCAATGTTTTAGGTATCGCCTCCTCATCGCCCAGATGAACAAGCACTTTACTTAGTTCCCGGTTCAGTGCATTGGTGGCTGCAGGATAAATTTGCTCTAAATAACCGATTAACCGTGCTGACAAAACTTCATCCGGATTACCCATGCGAGCCAAGGTCAGTTCTATAGCACGTATAATATCCAATTGCTTTTCCTCTGCTTGTACAGGTAAATTGATGGTCATTACCTTACTTAATATAGCAGGTTGTAAATCAGCATCACCCGTTCTTGCCAAGGCAACCATCGATTGGATCGCTGCTTGTACACTTCGTTCTTTGAACGCGCGTTCCTTCCATAGAGCTGGGTCTTGATGTTCAAGAGCGATTCTGGCCGCATAACGTATGTGCCGATCGTTGTTGCGTAGAAAAGGCCACACGGCATCAATCGCCTCAGCAATCGTGTCCGTATGATAACGCTCGATTTGGCGTCGCACACGCTGATAAGCATTTAAATCATCGATTTTTTGTTTATTTCTATCTTTTATTTTCTGATAATCCTTGTGATAGACACGATAAAGGTCAGATTCCAGCTCCCTCCCTCCTGTGAGGAAATACATAGCACCGTCAGGACCAAATTCACCATCAGTCAACGGCAAAGGCGAACCGGTTATAAACTCTTCTGCAGTAGCTTGATACGTTGCTCCATCTGACTCCAAACCAATCAAATAAATAATTCCAAAACTCCAGTCAAAAGCAAATAAACTGTTACGATACTTGTCAGGGAAGAGTGCATTATTTCCATAAACCAAATTTGTCGGAGAACCCTGACCAATGTTAATCATTGCAGGTAAATTATCAGGATAAGCAGGCGACCATTTACCATTACCTGTCCGCCAACCAAACTCACTTCCGCTCGTTACGTGTAATATTCGCGTGGGGCGATACCAGCTCATTCCAAAATCCCACTCCATATCCGAATCATAAGCAAAGAGCTCCCCTACATCGTTAAAGGCAATATCAAACGTGTTGCGAAACCCAGCAGCGATCAACTCCCATGTTGAACCTACAGAATCAGTCTTCGCTATCCACCCTCCCGGAGCCATCCGGTCGGTAGCATGTCCTTGGGGGTCTTTGATTTGCTGTAAGAGATTATCTTCCTGCCAAGTAGGCGGAAGACGATAAGCGTCCATTCCGGGGATATCAGTATGATTACCCGCTACAACATAAATCGACTCGTCATCAGGGCCAAGAATGACACTATGGGGGCCGTGTTCACCATCTCCCTTCAGTTCTAGCAACTGTGTAACTTTGTCAAATTCATCATCCATATCCGTGTCTTGAAGTCGATAAAGCCCGCTCGTCTTTCTTAAAACTTCATCACCACGATGATTAACCATTACGTATAGACTATTATGAGCCCATAACAAGCCTTGAGCAAAGCCCATCCCCACTTTTTTCTTTGATGTGTCAGTCACGGCTTCCCCCACCAACGGAAAGTGAAGGCTATCTATTTTCAAAGGAATGCTGTCATTGCCGATCTCGGGAATAGTAAGTCTATAAATTCCTCCGAACTGATCCGAAGCAATCATCCTCCCATAATCATCAAAAGTCATAGAAACCCAAGAACCCCTTTCTTCGTCGGACGGGCTGTATAGATGTTCAATCACAAAATCTTCCGGAACCGTAAACTTTTCTACTTTCGGGTCAACAGGCTCTTCGTTCTCTGGCTCCTTATTACAAGCATTAAATACAATGGCCGAGCACACTACGGCCAACATGAACAGCGGTCTGGGTTTGATTAACATACGTCTTTCAAATGGTTTGTGATAAATAATTTTCGGTTTCGGACATTGAATGTAGGAATTTATGCTTCGTAATGCAACATCTTTATCATTTAATTTTAATACAGAGCCATGCGCAACTATTATTTTTAAAGGTGCGCAACAAAACTCTCATTTTATATAGGCAACCATATCTATTTAATGAATATTGATGGAAGCAATCTAGTACAGGTTACAGACGGTGATGGAGTTGAAAATTTTGCGGAGTTCTCTCCAGATGGGCGGCATCTTTTAGTTGGCACCAATTATATACATGCACCCGTTTCTGGCAAATCGACCTGGAATCTGAAGATAATCCCCGCCGATGGACAAAAATACGATATAAACAACAGTCCGGAAGTAATCCCTGTAATACCCAGTAATACGAATTCTCTGCTAAAAGCAGACGGTGAGACATTTTGGAGACCCTGATATTACTGGCAAGTAAATCCAAATCGATTCAAATAATTATAAACAATTACTTAAACCTCGCGTTACTCTCTATAATAAATTCACTAATCTAATATAAAGAGCATGTCGAAACTAGAAAACAAAAAAATAGCAATATTATCTGAGGATGGATTTGAAGAGTCTGAACTGGTAAGTCCGAAAACCGCATTGGAAGAGGCAGGCGCCACCGTTCATATCGTTTCACCACAAAAAGAACAAATACGCAGTTGGGATAAAGAAAACTGGGGAATTACTTTAGGTGTTGACAAAAACATAGCCGACGTTTCCGTTGATGGTTATGATGCCCTTCTTCTACCGGGCGGCGTTATGAATCCAGATAAGTTGCGAGAAAATAACGATGCGGTCGCATTCGTCAAAAATTTTATAAAAAGCGGCAAACCGATAGCAGCTATTTGTCACGGACCTCAAATACTTATAGAAACAGGTTTATTGAAAGGACGAAAAATGACCTCATATCCCTCGATAAGAACCGATTTAATCAATGCAGGTGTCAACTGGGAGGACAAAGAAGTTATTGTTGACAAAGGTTTGGTAACCAGCCGTTCACCCAAGGACCTTGACGCTTTCAATAAAAAAATGATTGAGGAGTTCGCTGAAGGCAAACATTAAAGTTTATTAAAAAGGGGGTTGCTTCAACTACTTGATACAACCCCCTAACTTACCATTATTTACATTCAAACTTATTTGCTCGCTCTAAACTTCCAGAAATAAGCAGTACCCCACTCAGCAGTTCCCGGTGGTGCATAACTCAGCACCATTTCTTCATTGTCCAAAACAATAATATCATATTCATAAACTGGAATTTTCCCTTCATCTGGTGAAACTCCACATAGAACTGTTGTTCCTTTTAGTGTTAATTTCCCTTTTGCCCAAACCGTGCCATCCGGCTTAGTCGTTTTGTTAGTCATATTAAATAAGAAGGTTCCTGTTTCGGTAGTTCCGTCCGATTTGACTTTCGTAAATGTCGCGCCACTTAATGAAAAGGTCATTTTTGCTCCTGTGCCTTCGCCCGGCGCTTGACCGCTAACATCAGCTAAACTGACTATCCACCAAGCAGGTTCAACATTTGCAAGATACCCTCCATTTCCCCAAACGCCACCATCTGAATCGTCCCAAATCCATTCTTTCTCTGATCCACCGGTCAAAATCCCCCATTCAAGTGGAACCTCGAAATAAAGCTCATCGACATTAACAGTCAATGTTTTTTTTATTTCCGATCCATCCGGGTTCCTGCCGGTAAAAACAATTTCGTTCTCCCCTTCTACAACCAACAGAACGGTATCGGTTTTCTTTTGCGTTTGACCGACTCCAAAATTCCATGAAGACAGCACCGGGCTTTTATTATCCAGAACAACTTTGTTCGTATTCTTGCCATCTATTACGATCGGGGTGGCAGATATATCAAGTTGTTCAGCACTAATAAACCCACCCATATCCAAACGGTCTTCTACTGATTCGCAACTCATTACAATTAGCGAAATCATTAATACCACTACATATGCTACATATCTTTTCATAATTTTAAGTCTTTTATTCTTACCATCCAGTAAATTCTGCTGCGGGAGTACCCCAGCCTTTATTCTGAGTTAAAACACCTTCAGACAGTTGAATCTGAGCTTCAGGAATAGCCCAGAACCCTCCAGTTGCCTCAAATCGAGCTTTATAACCGCCACCAAATGCTTTCATTTGAGTATCAATGCCCTTATTTTTTATAGCAACACCTTCTTGTGCCGCCAACGCATTTGCAGCATCTCCCCAGCGCATTAAATCAAAATAACGAAGACCTTCAAAGGCTAATTCCCAGCGGCGCTCTTTTTTTAGGGCTGCTAAAGAATAAGATACTGCCGGAAGATTCGCGCGTGCACGAACTTTATTCATGCCAGTGGCGTCTTCTTTCAGTTCAGATTGCATCAAAAGCACGTCTGCGAAACGAATCAGAACCAGGTCTTGCGTATGAGAAATCTGCATATCTGCTGGTGCGTTGAATTTTATTATAGCATATGAAGGAACCAGCGTACCTTCATCGTAGGCTGTGATCGGTATGTATTTTTTCTGCCAAAAACCAGTTTCTTCCATTTGACTGTCTGCACCGTAGATATAATTTTCTACATCTGTCTCTGCATTCATAATCGATGCAGTTCTTCTGATATCATTCGGTTCTGAAGTGCGCCATTCAGTCCATAGCCGCGAGTTAACCGGGCCTGCCCCCCAACCTTGACCGAACGGAAATGTGTCAGCCAGACCGTTATTAGAGCGTAAACCAAAATGCAACACGTATTGATTGGAGTACCCTAACTGATAGTTTTCACCCCAATCTACCGAAGTTCCAAACTTTACAGCAAACACAACTTCTTTATTGCCATCTCCAACCCACAGAGGACCTGTGTATGCGTCATAATCTTTAGCGGTCAAGTCGTTAGAATATGGCCAGAGACTACGAAAATCATCTACTAAACCATGTCCGCTGTTGTTCACACATTCATCGATCCAAGTAATTACCTGAGCTTTGTTTACCACACCACCATCATTGGCTACTGGCAAGTCAGTTTTATTATAATAGCCTGTGTAAAATAGAAATACACGTGCCATCAATGCCTGTGCAGCCCATTTTGTAGCATGTCCTGATATCACCGAGGAGTAAGGACTTGAAGGCATCAGATTAATCGCTTGTTGCAAGTCATAAGCAATCTGCGCGTAGGTTTCATCGGCGGGAGCCTTAGGTATATTCTCTGCTACTGTACTAATTACCAAAGGAACCTCTCCGAACATTTGTGACAGCTCGAAATAGAACAACGCACGTAAAAAGTGAGCCTCCCCTAATACTTGGTTTTTTTGTGCATCACTTTCCCACCCTTCAACTTTGTCTAGGTTTTCAATAGCTGTATTAGCTCTAAAAATCCCCTGATAACGAGCGATCCAGAAAGGTTCAAAACGACTGCTCTTCGTGTTCATTAAATGATCCAGCCCCTGCATATCTTTGTCATTTTCACCACCACCTCCAAATCGATCATCTGACGCAAGTTCAGACATGTAAAAATGAGAATGCTGAGGATTAGAGATTGCCTGACTTAATGTCGAATAAATACCAGTCAACATCTGATTGGCATCAGTAACCGTCGAAGGGAAGTTACCTGTATTTTTTTTATCATAGCTAAGAGAATCCAGGTTTTTCTCACATGAGAGAAAAACTGTAGAAAGCGCTATTAAACATATAATTTTTTTCATCGTCTTGCGTTTTAAAATGTAAGATTTAAACCAACCAAAAAGGTGCGCGGACTCGGGTAAAATCCAAGGTCTATACCTGATACCCAAGATTGATCATAGCCATAACCAATCTCAGGATCCATACCCGAATAACCCGTAATAGTAAAAAGATTTTGTCCGGTCACATAAAGGCGAGCTTTCGAGAAAGGCATGTTTAAGAAAACGGATTTTAAATCATATCCGAGGGTTACATTCTGAATCTTAACAAAATCTCCGTCTTCAATATAAATATCAGAAATGTACTGACTGTTGGTATGACTACCCATTGTCAGGCGAGGATACTTATTTGAAGTGCCTTCTCCGTGCCAACGCTGGAATACTTCCGTTGTATAATTCTGCAATGGACTGTCCGCGAATGAACGATAAGACTTAGCAATTTGATGTCCGAAGGCTCCCGTTGCAGTCAAAGACAAATCGAAACCTTTATATCCAAAATTAATATTCAAACCACCAGTAAAGTCGGGGTGAGGGTTCCCAATGAGCTTTTTATCTGCCTCAGTAATGGCGCCATCACCATTGTTGTCGACAAATATAACATCACCAGGTTGCGCATTTACCAATACCCCTAGACCTTGATTCCGATAATTATTAATTTGCTCTTGAGTCTGGAAGATGCCTCCGGTTTCATAACCATAAAAATAACCGACCGGGAAGCCGACTTGTGCGCGATACATTTCGGTTGTTCCCTGGCTCAATACATGTTCCGGACCATGAATGATTCCCTCTCTGTTATCAATTCTGGTAACTTCATTTTTATTATACGCTCCATTCAGATTAATACCGTAACGGAATTCACCAATAGTCTCGTCCCAGGTCAAACCAAGTTCGATACCTGTATTTTCAATAACACCACCATTAATAAAAGGGGGGTTCGTTCCATAGATAGCTAAAATAGGAGCCTCAACTAACCAGTCTTTCGTCGTTTTCTTATACCAATCGAATGTGAAGCCAAGCCTATTGTGCGCAAATCTGGAGTCGATACCGATATTTAATTGCTCAGAAGTCTCCCAAGTGATAATGGGATTCGGTAAAATGTCTGGATAAGCTCCAGTAATCAAATCATTTTTATTATCCCCAAAGTAATATCCGTTGCCGCTATCGAAAGCGATGGTGGCCAAATATTGGAACGGATCGATACTAGCGTTACCATTTTGTCCCCAACTAGCTCTAAACTTCATGAAGTCTAACCAACCTTGCGTACTCTCCATAAATGATTCGTTTGTGAGAACCCATCCGGCGGCTACCGATGGAAAATAGCCCCACCGATGATCGTGAGCAAAGTTAGACGAACCATCAGCTCGCATTATCAACGTGGCCATGTAGGTCTCATTATAGTTATAGTTTACCCTACCGAAGAATGATGATAATCCACCTTCCGGCCATCTCATTCCTCCGATCACAGTCGTTGTCCCAATTGTATACGCATTACCGATATAGGCATGATCCCATGATCCAGGGAATAATGAATTGGAGTTTGAAGCATTTAAGCCCTCTCCCATTCCCCATTTTTCCATCGAAGCTCCAACCAAAGCATCAAAATTGTGCATATCGTTGAATGTTCTGGCATATGAAAGTGTATTCTCAAAGGTATAACTATAACCCATCCCTTGACTTTGCGAAACATCGTCCGTCGGATTGGCAGTTGTTGTTGACAAATCATAAATTGGCGTGTATTGTCTATAAGAATTTGAGTTCATTTTATATCCGAAACTGCTTCTAAACTTCAAATCCTGTATGGGCTGGACTTCCAGATAAACATTAGCCAAAAGCGAATGGCTTTTATTTTCATTTAACCCACGCTGATAAACCATACTTGCGAGTGGATTGGAAGTAGCGCCATCTAAATTCCAACCATCAGCCACTTTGCTGGCGCGATCATAATATCCACCTTCTTCGTTATATGCTGGCAGCAGCGGATTACCTACCAACATGTTATGGATATCGTTCCAATAAATGTTACCAATGCCGATACCTCCTTTTTTACTATAAGAATAGGTTAGGTTTTCTCCGATTTTTATAACGTCAAAATCATCGTTTTTAAGGAGCGTATGATTCGAATTAATTCGAAAGTTATTTCTCGAAAAATCAGGTTCTACTGGTTTTCCAAATATACCTTCTTGGTCAGAATAGGAATAACTGAGGGAAAAGTTAGATTGCTCCGTTCCCCCATTCAAATTGAAGGCATGATTTTGTGTTAAAGCATCATCATTATGGATTTCCCGAAGCCAATTAGTCCCATTCCAAGTACCATCTTGTATTTGTTGATATTGTTTCGGAATAAGTGCAGCCCAGTCGTACGGAGCCTGACCCTCATTAAATCTAACTTCGTCCATCACAGTCATATATTCTTTTGCCGTTAATAATGACGGCATTCGATAGGCATTCTGCCAACCAATGTAAGCATCATACGAGAGAGTGAGCTTTCCTGGCTTACCTTGTTTGGTCGTTACAAGTACAACACCATTAGCTGCACGCGAACCATAAATAGCCGCCGAAGCCGCATCTTTTAAAACGTCAACCGACGCGATATCGGATGGGTTAAGTGTATTGATATCACCTCCTGGAACCCCGTCAATTACGTACAGAGGCGACGAATTACCGATCGTTCCAAGTCCGCGAATGGTTACTTTGAAAGCTTCACCAGGCTGGCCGGAACTCTGTGTAATCTGAACTCCCGGCGATTGACTTTGTAGGGCTCCTAATACACTGGCAGTACTCAATCGTTGAAGATCTTCACCATCGACCTGAATTGTGGCGCCAGTTACTAGTTTTTTCTTCTGTGTTCCGTAACCAACTACGATCAGTTCGTCCAACACATTGACATCCTCCACGAGGGTTACATTAATAGAACTTTGATTGGCCACAGCCACAGTCTGACTCACAAAACCGATATAGGAAAAAAGTAGGGACGCATTCGAATTAGATACATTCAATGAGTATCGACCGGCCGCATCCGTCGTCGTTCCATTCGTCGTACCTTGCTCCACGATACTTACAGCTTGCAGCGGCTGACCATTCTCATCGGTGACAACACCCGATACCGATTGCTGGATTCTTGACTCACCATGACGATTAACAATCACTTCATGTGCCTGCAATTCAAGCGGAACAGATAAAGTCAACGAATGGACTGCAAAGCAGGCCAACGCGAACCTAAATGTCTTTCCACTCATTCGTTTGTAGAAATTGAACTCCATGTAAAAATGAATTAAGGTTATAAAAAAGGTTATTGTTTAAAATTGATGAAACAAATGTAATGCAAACGTTTGAGTTAACGTAATATATTTTAAACAAAAAATAATACAATCTTAATTTCCGAAACATTCCTTCTCTTATAGCGCTCTTATTAGTGCATTGATTTTAATTATATTTGAACAGGACTTTATGAAGTCATGGATCACAAACGAAAAATCATACATATCGACATGGATGCGTTTTATGCCTCGGTTGATCAACGGGATTTTCCTGAATTACGAGGCAGGCCATTGGCTGTTGGCGGATCGCCAGAAGGAAGGGGTGTTGTGGCTACAGCCAGCTATGAAGCACGAAAATTTGGAGTAAAATCAGCCATGCCATCCCGACAAGCGCTGCAGCTTTGTCCTCACCTAACATTTACCCGGCCACGCTTTGATGTTTATAAACAGGTATCTCAACAAATTAGAGAAATCTTTCGAAGATATACGGACATAATTGAACCACTTTCTTTGGATGAGGCATTTCTAGATGTATCAACGGACAAAAAAGGTATCGGATCTGCTCTCGATATTGCTCACGAGATCAAAAAAGCAATACAAGAGGAGTTGCAGTTAACCGCGTCCGCCGGCATTTCAGTAAATAAATTTATCGCTAAAATTGCATCTGACCAGAACAAACCGAACGGACTCACATTTATAGGCCCTTCGAAAATACATGCGTTTCTCGGAGCACTGCCGATCGAACGTTTTTTCGGAGTCGGCAAAGTTACGGCCTCTAAAATGAGACAACTGAATATTCATACGGGAGCGGATTTAAAAAAATATGATGAACAGACTTTAGTCCATTTATTTGGCAAAACAGGTCATTATTTTTATAATATGGCCAGAGGAATCGACGACCGTGAAGTCCAGCCGAACCGCGAAACGAAATCATTAAGTGTAGAAGACACTTTTGGAGAGGATTTGCAAGAAAGGGATATTATTATTGAAGAGTTGGATCGGATCGCTGACAGGTTAAATAAGCGTCTCAAAATACGGAATCTTTCGGGAAAGACGCTCACACTAAAAATCAAGTTCAATGATTTCACACAAATAACCAGAAGCCTGTCAGCCCCTTACGTCTTCTCAGACAAGGCACTCATCCATCGTACCGCTTGTACGCTCCTAGATCGGGCTGATTTGCACAATAAGAAAATCAGACTACTTGGAATTACGATTTCTAATTTTACGCAGATCGAGCTCATGCAACAAGCTATCCAGTTAAAACTATTTGAAGACGAAGACACTTCACATAAACAATGAAAAACCAGATTTCTATTTAAATTTCTTTTTCAGATCTTTCATTAGCTTTTTTACCACAGCCCTACTTGAATTAAAACCATTTGTACCATTCGGACTTGATTTGTAAGCATTAGACTCCCATAATACCTCCCCATTTTCATCTACCAATTTGGCGATCAAACTGTAAGACGTCCCACCCCATGAAACCGCTGTCATCCCCTTAGATGCTGTCACATCGGTGATCAACGTAAAATCCGATTCGGTTTTGTTTTCTGCCACTGTCCAATATCCCCATTCCTGTAAATATCCCAGGAGTTCGTCATTGGTTTTTATAGCATTTTCGTTCTTAGACGAACTTTCTAAAAATACTTTATTACCCTTTTCGAAGACATCACGTTCTTGTGCTTGCACATTTAAAAACAACAGCACAGCTGATACAATAAGATAAATCGCTTTCATATTTTATAATTATTATATCTAAAGGTAAGGCAATACACAAAAAAAAAAATCCCCAAAAAAGGGGATTTTTATATTAACGCTTCTACGCTTAAGTAGATTTTGCAAACAATCCTATGAGATACTATCGCGAAGAGCTTTTACACGGTCATGCGCTGACTTCAACTCCAATTTTTGATTGGTAATCAATATTTTCGTATTAGGTGCAATATCGGGTTCTTCCTCCGCCGTACGATAGGCTTTCTGGGCGGCATCTTCACCGAACTCACAACTTTGTAAAACCGCCTTCCTAGTATCTCCGGAAAAAGCAGCCTTAACATCCATCCACGTCCTATATATCGCGCCTGAAGCGCTAGCCCCGGTTTCTACTTCTTCACCGAGTTCCGACACAGCCTGCTGCAACTCTCTTTTTAAACTTTCACTTTGGCCGCAAAATTCTCTGAAAAGACTCTGTAAATCTGTATCTTCAGGATCCAATTCTTTTATGGCCTTCTCGTACCCTTCAATCCGATCATTATTAATCTTAATTAGATCGTTCAGTGTTTCTGACGTTCTGCTTGCTACTGACATGTTTTTATTTTTTAGTTTTAAAAATCTGTTTGTTATAGAACTAACCACAGAACCGAGAATTAAGTTTATAATAATTGCGTTACAAAGAAATACAAGAAAAAATAAAAAGTATTTGTTTTAATCATTTTTTATTTAACTTTGAAATTCAAAGTACTTTTAAATGAAAGACGAAAAAGACTACATTCAAAAACTCACAGAAATTCGTTCCATGATGGAACAATCTTCTAAATTTCTGTCACTCTCCGGATGGGCGGGAATCATGGCGGGGATCTATGCATTGATAGGAACCTATATTGGCTATCATTTCCTCGACTATAATTTTTACGAGATCCCGATAGCGAGTCCATTTGGCATCTATATATTGGCATTGGCTGTATTGGGATTAGCCATCTCAACGGCTACTTTCTGTTCATATCGGAAAGCTTTGAAAAACAAAAGAAAGTTGTGGAATTATACCACACGCAAGCTTATCATTGACATGATGGTTCCCTTATCGACAGGAAGTATCTTTATACTGATGTTAATCAACCTGGATTTCGACAGGTTCGTGGTTCCCGCCTCATTAATTTTTTATGGCTTAGCTCTTTATAATGCAGGCAAATTTACATTAAATGAAGTAAAAATACTGGGTCTTATCCAGGTATGCTTAGGCTTATTATCAGTTTATTTCTATCAAAACAGTCTTCTGTGGTGGTCACTGGGTTTTGGGGTTGCACATATAGTTTACGGCATTTACATGCATTTTAAATACGAACGGTGAAGATATCATTAGACGGTTTACACAAAGCTTTTGAAAGCAGAATCAGACTTGGCATCATGTCGGCATTGGCCGTCAATGACAAGCTTGACTTTAATTCTTTAAAAGAGTTTCTTGAGCTAACTGACGGGAATCTGGCCAGCCACCTGAAAGGACTGGAGAAGGAAGGTTTCATTGGCGTGAAGAAATCGTTCGTCGGTAGAAAACCTAATACAAAATACACAATGACCAAAAAAGGTAAAGAAGCCTTTGAAAACCATCTTAATACCTTAGAACAACTAATAAAATCACAGAAATAATCATGGACACTTTAACAAAAACGAAAGATGCAATCCTTTGCCATCTCAACGATCCAGTAGAGGTCGAAAAACTCTATCGGGAGGATAAAGTAGCTTTTAAGCATGCTTTTAATATGTTATATCCTACCTTAAAAGACGATAGATTAGCCGCTTTTTGGAATGAGCGTCTAAACTTCAATAGAGAAAAAGGTTCATGGCGAACAAATAAAGATCTGATTTTTATCATTTTCGCATGCATATTTGCAACGATCATCGTTAAGTTACCGACTTTCTTTTCGATCGACAAAGAATTCTTCTACACAAGGAACGTCGGATTTACCATATTCCCTGTACTGACGGCATATTTTGCTTGGAAAAACAAGTTGAAAGCCAAGCAATACGTCCCCATGGTTGTAGCAACGCTCGTTGCCGTTTTTTTTATCAACGTTTTCCCAAAAGCAGAAAGTGACACCTTGGTTCTATCGTGCATCCATTTAGTTTTGTTCTTATGGTCTATTCTCGGCTTCTCTTTCTCATCTCGTTCCAATGATCCAAGCGAAAGACGGCTCGCTTACTTACGCTACAATGGCGATCTGATTGTAATGACAACCTTAATACTTATTTCCGGTGGCATTTTAACCGGATTAACCATCGGCTTGTTTTCGCTGATCGACCTGAACATCGAAGAATTCTACTTCAACAACGTTTCCATTATTGGCCTTGCTTCCGCTCCCCTCATCGGAACATATCTTACGCAAAGCAACCCAGAACTTGTAAATAGAGTATCGCCAGTAATCGCCAAAATTTTCAGTCCGTTGGTATTACTGATGTTGATCATTTACTTGATTGCGATCCTCGATTCAGGTAAAGACCCATACAACGATCGGGAATTTCTGCTAATGTTCAATATGCTTTTGATTGGCGTCATCGCAATCATCTTCTTCTCGGTAGCTGAAAGTTCTAAAAACGCGGCTAATCGTTTAAATCTTTGGATACTTTTGCTACTTTCAATCGTTACCGTGCTTGTAAACGGTTTAGCACTTTCGGCCATACTATTCCGGATCTCAGAATGGGGGTTCACACCGAATCGAACCGCCGTACTCGGCAGTAACGTATTAATATTGATAAATTTACTATGCGTAATTGCCCGCTTTTACCGAGTACTGTTCAAAAAAGCAGAAGTTGCTGTTATCGGTCGAATGATTACCGCCTATCTTCCTATTTATGTAATTTGGACTGCTTTGGTAACCTTCATCTTCCCGTTTATATTTGGCTTCAACTAGGTTTTTTTATAAATTTTTACGTTTTAGATTGTTTTAATTGAAACGATAAGCTCTAAATATTACGATTTTAATATATTTGTCGAATGAGCAATCGTATTAACCTTAAATCTTTTCCTAATTTTCTTAAAAGTGAATCTGCCGGTGGGATCATTCTACTTTTTTGTGTTATCATTTCACTAATCATTGCAAATTCACCACTTGGCGAAGGCTTTAATAATTTTCTTGAAACTCAAATTGGTTTTAATACGGAAAACATACACTTAAGGTACCCCGTCGTATTATGGATTAATGATGGGTTAATGGCTATCTTCTTTCTCTTGGTCGGTTTAGAAATCAAACGCGAATTAGTCGAAGGAGAGCTTGCTTCGCCCAAAAAAGCTGCACTGCCTATATTGTGCGCTATTGGGGGTGCATTAGTGCCAGCGTTCATTTATATGCTCTTAAACAAGGGGACGCCAACAGAGCACGGTTGGGGCATACCCATGGCTACAGATATTGCTTTTGCACTAGCGGCCATTACCGCCCTGGGAAAAAGAGCGCCCATGTCTTTAAAAATTTTTTTAGCAGCCTTGGCAATTGTCGATGATTTACTGGCTATTCTCGTCATTGCGCTATTTTATTCTTCAGAACTAAATTTCACTTATTTAGGATATGCAGGGGCGATTTTCATCGTGCTGATCCTTTTCAACCGATTCGGGGTAAAGAATATTGCATTTTATTTGATTCCCGGTATTTTCATTTGGTACTTTATTCATCATTCAGGAATCCACGCAACGATCGCAGGGGTATTAACGGCTTTAACACTACCTACAACACCCGACGAAACAGAGTCTCCCTTAGAAAAATTAGAACATATATTAGCAAAACCTGTTAATTTTATTATCATCCCAATCTTCGCATTGGCCAATACAAACATTGAGTTTCAATCCGCGATGCTAGAAGGTCTTTTCTCTAATTTGGGACTAGGGATCATACTTGGGCTTTTAATAGGAAAGCCAATTGGTATTCTCATTGTCTCCTGGATTTCTGTGAAATCCAAAATAGGTTTGCTACCTAAGAATGCCAACTGGCTTCATATGCTTGGTGTGGGACTGTTGGGCGGCATCGGATTTACCATGTCCATCTTTATCGCCATATTATCGTTTGCGGACCCTCTTTTAATCGAAGAAGCAAAGTTCTCAGTCCTGGTCGGCTCTGTTCTTACTGCCATCCTCGGATCCACCCTATTGACCGTTGCAGGTAATAAGAAAGAAATTGCTGAGGGCAAACTCTAAAAATCAGAAATCCTAAGCTTCCTTAACAAACTGAACTTCAGCGTTTAGTCTCACCTCTTCACTAACCATAACACCACCTGCTTCAAGCGCGGCATTCCAGTTTAGTCCCCAGTCTTTCCGGTTCAATTTACCACTAACAGAGAATCCCGCTTTATGGTTACCGTATGGGTCTTTAACAAAACCACCAAACTCAACATCCAAGATCACTTCTTTCTCAACTCCGTGCATATCCAAGATGCCTTTTAGTTGATAATTTTCATCATCTAGCTTGTTAAGCTCCATGCTGTTAAAAGTAATTTGCGGAAACTTCTCAGCATCAAAGAAGTCAGCACTTCTTAAGTGTGCATCTCGATCAGCGTTGTTCGTAAAAATAGAATCTGTCTCGATCGTTGCAGAAACCTTTGCGTCGCTAAAATCGTTACCCTTACTATCAACAGTTATGTTGAACTTCTGGAATTCACCTTTAACGTTTGTAATCATTAAATGCTTGATCTTAAAGATAAGCTCACTGTGTGTGGGGTCTAAAACCCATTTAGTTGTCGTGTCTACTGTATTCATTTTTTCCTTTATTTTTAATTTAACAATACAAAGATCCACCTAATCCCCAAAAAAGTAGTTCACCTATGTTAAGAAAAATAGACACTAATCCTTAAAAAGCATCTCCCTCCGGATGCGGCTCAATGATTGAGGTTTAATCCCTAAATAAGAAGCTATCAAAAATTGCGGTATTCGTTGCACAAAATGAGGGAATAGCCTAGAAAATTCACGATACCGATGCTCCGCATCTTCACTTGTAGTTTTAGCTATCCGGTAGTAAAGAGTCGACATCGCGTTCTGAAGAAGAATCCGAAAATAACGATCAAATATTGGCTGGGTGTTGCAAAGCGCATTCAAATTCTCCTTGCTCAACAACAAAGCCCTTGTAGGTTCCAATGTTTCAATGGTTGAGACCGCGGCCTTATTGGTAAAAAAACTGGATGAATCGGTTATCCAATAATCCTCAATCGCAAGCTGAATAGCATTTTTATCCCCCTTCTCATTCATGTAATATGAGTAGCATGACCCTTCCAATATAAAATATTGATAATTACAAGGACGCCCGGGCTCCACAAAGTATTGTTTTTTATCAAATGACTTCTCAAAGCTTAATTCACAAAAGGCATTATAGCTTTCATCAGAGATTGCCTCCTCGAGCGTACGCTCTATGTTTTGCCGCAATAATGATTCTGACATGGGATAAATATTAAAATAAACTAAAAATAGCAATAATTTTAATATCAAAAACCTTAAGTAAATAGTGGTTGTTAATCCTGAACGCAATGACCAATTTACAATATATAACAGATGCAGAACCGGGATATACACGAACCCGCAAAGGACGAGGATTTGCCTATTATTTCGGTGGCATTCTAGTGAAAGACAAACAGAAACTTAAGCGGTTTAAGGCCCTGGTTATCCCCCCACTTGGGAAAAAGTGTGGATCTGTAGCGAGGTAAATGGACATCTCCAAGTCACCGGCATTGATGATAAAGGCCGAAAACAATATTTATATCATCCGGAGTGGACGCGAAGACAGCAAGAGAAGAAATTTGTAAAAATTATCGATTTCGGAAAAGCCCTACCACTGATCAGGTCTAAAATTATAAAAGACAGCAGACAAAGGAAACTAACGAAGGACAAAGTGATGGCGTTAGCGCTTGAGTTGATGGAAGAGACACTCATCCGACCAGGTAATGCCCACTATCGTGATATGAATAAAAGTTATGGTCTAACAACGCTTACCAACAAACACGTTCAGATCAACGGCGCCGATATTTATTTTCAATTTAAAGGAAAGAAAGGTGTACTTCATGAGATCACAATTCACGACAAAAGACTGGCAAAAAAACTACAAGACGTGAAAGAAATTCCTGGTCAGCATCTATTGCAGTTTATCGACGAAGATGGTGAGGTTTGCGCAATAGATTCGGGCGATATAAACCGGTACATTCAAGCAGCCTCTGATAAGGACTTTAGTTCAAAAGACTTTAGAACTTGGTTTGGCACGCTGTGGGCATTTATAAAATTAAGTCAGCTCGAACCCTTTCAGAATAAAAACGAATGCAAAAATAACATTCTTGAAATGTATGACTTTGTAGCTTCGAAGCTGGGAAATACGCGTGCTGTCTGTAGAGAATATTACGTATGTAACTCATTGATTGAAGCATACGAAAAAGGACGCGCTCAATCTTATTTTAAAAAATCCTTCACACAAAAAGACGAGGAACCTTCATTAGTAAAAGCCGAACAACAATTGTTAAAGTTACTGGAGTCGCATACCTCTAAAAGATGACTGACCTAATCAAACTGCTATACCATGCCTTCTACAGTAATTGATACACTGGCTTATGATGAGCATAACTCAATGTTAGAAATTCGCTTTCAATCGGGCAGCATATATCAATACAAAAATGTTCCAAAAACAACCTATCAAGCCATGCGAAGAGCCCAATCAAAAGGAACTTTCCTTAATGAGTATATTAAGGGAAAATTTGATTTTAAGGGAAAATTTGATTTTGAAAGACTAAAATAAGTGGATATATGGGAGAGAATTTAGAACCTGCGTATTTTAATATTTCTGAAATAGGCTTGATCTTTATGATCTTGCAATAGGATATGACCCGATTCCGCTTCACCATAATCTTTAAACTCCTTAAATTTAGTTTCTGAAACCCGCTTTCTAAAATCCGAAGAACCACGATTATAGTCCACTATCTTTTTCCCATTTAACCAGTGTTCCACATGGTTGCCTCGCACGATAATACGAACGCTGTTCCACTCACCCGGACCGTTTAGCTGTTTCCCGACAGGTGCATACAATAAATACAAAGAACCCGTACTGGTTTCCGGACTTCTATTGTCAATCACCGATTCATGTTTATAATCATCAATCAGCTGAAATTCCGGCCCGTTTAATACCCTTCGTCCTTTCGAATCCTGCAATGTGTTAACTAAATATTTCACACCGGTATTTGCCGAATCGCTTAGTTTATAGTCAAAGACCAATTCAAAGTCCGAATATTTCTCACGGGTGATAATGTCCCCGCCTTTTCCACCTGACGTGATGACAAGGTTTCCATCTACAACCTTCCAGCCCTTTGATGGAAATTTCGCGTTTTTAACACTGCGCCATTTCGAAGCCGGATTCTCGCCATTGAATAGAATCTCCCAACCACGATTCGTTTCAGTCTTCCCTATCCGAGACAAAGAATCTCCGCTTTCTGATAGCTTAAGAAAAAAATCACCGACAGTCTCGTACATATCTCTTGACATCCTGTTGATTTCACCTGCCTGATAAATAACTCGTATATTATCTTCTCGATCATATAAACTGTAAACCTTATTTACAGAACCCATCATTTCTTTCAAGGCAGGAATATCAGTATGCCTATCCAGTTCTGGAGCAATAAGCAGCATCGGTTTCGGTGCATAAGCTGCAATGATCTCACCGAAGTCGACCGGAACCGATGTTGGTTCGTCAACAAAATATCCAATCCGAGGAATAAATCCATGAATATGGGAGTAATTTCTAAGCGATTCAAACTGACTATCTGATGCTCTCCACGGCGAAAAAGCAGCCACAGTAGCGACTCCCGCCACGCGGTCGTCCAATGCCGCAGCCATAATAGAAACTGCGCCACCAATGGTATTTCCCAACAGATAAATCTGATTATTATCCAAGTACTCCAGCTCGTCGATTGCATCCATACTACTTCTGATATCGCGGACAAATTTGCCCATTTTCGACCATTGAGGGTATCGAAGATCAAAATTCTTCGCCTCCCATATTCGTGTCCCAAAACCATACATATCAATGGCCATTACAGCAAAGCCACGTTTAACCAGCGATTCGAAAAGATCTCGCGTAGCTAATCGCCCCCCTTTATCGTGCCCCTTGACAAAGCCTGAAGAATGAGCATACTGATGAGAGTAAATCACGACTGGTAGTCTTCCGTTTGTTCCTGTCTTAATTTCTCCCGAACTGCTGTCTACCGGACAATAAAGAACAGCAGATACATGGTCTCCGACCGCGCTATAGGGACCCAAATAAATCTCTTTAGCTCCTTTAACCTGTGGTATAGGGTTTATTAGGTTAATCCAATCTCTATTGGCGGGCTGCCATGAACCTACATTCACCGCGCGAACACCGGCAGGTTCATCTCCCAGAATCCAATTGAGATTATCGATTATCTTCTCTTTGTCTTCTTGAAACGCTGTTGTACTCCGATAGTTATTCTTTAATTTAACAGGGACGATTTCCTTTGCTTTTTCCTTATAATCAGGGTGGCTACTCTCCCATTTTTTGTAGTCATAAGGATAATACAATTCGTTTGACCATTTTTGATCCGATCTTCCAAACTGAATATCCAAAAAGTCAATTGTCTGCTCGACATCTCTTGCCGCAACAGCATGCGGACCCATGCGGGTCAATACCCCAACATGATCTGGCACCCCGAGAAAGTCATAAACCTTTTTGACCGAATAATAATTCTGCTCGTTCGACCAGGAATTCAGCCCTCTCTCTACGATCGAGTAATGATACAATAAAGGTCTCGGCGCTATCAGTGCCCCCAGCAGATTCTGATCGACTGGAAGCTTATCTTCCCGACCAGAAAAGAACCGCAATCGAGGATGAAACCAATGAGCATTCCAAGCCATAACATAGTCGAGTGTTTCGCTTGCAAATTGCGGGTCGCCATAGCGCCAGGGCATATCTCCCCCAGTACTCGAGCTACTCGACACTACAGCTGAAATTCGCTCATCAAAAGCCGCTGCCCAGAGAGATTGCTTTCCATTTCGGGAGTGTCCTGTTATTGCAATTTGATCTTTATTCACTTCACGCCTCGTCAATAGATAATCCACCACCCTCGAGGCCCCAAATGCTCTTCTCATCAACCCGCTAAAGTCATAATCAGGATAGATAAACATATAGGGATCCGTATCATCCTTCAAATCTGCCGCCGCATAAACGCAGCCGATGTACCCCCTTTTAACGGCTAATTGCGCCCAGTCACGATGGTTCCATTGTGTCATAAAAACCGGTTTTTCTTCACTTCCCGGAGGGATAATCAATTCGACAGTCATCTTTGCTTTATGACCTGGACCAAATCTGAGTTCAATCATTTGGACACGAGTGCCGTTCTCTTGTACCTCATCAGTCAATACGTTAGCCTCAACGTTCCCAGGCGCTCCAGGAGCATGACCAGAAACCCAGTGTTGATACTGTGCTTTTATCCATTCTCGTTTTTTCTTCCATTGGTTAACAGTGGTTATCGGTACTTTATTACCATCCCGATATTCAATTAAAGGTTCAGGTAAATTAGGGATAGACCGCATCTTGGAAAAGTCCGGTGGCAACTCTCCCGTTCGTTTTAACCAGTCCATCCAGGTACTATCTTCTACAGAAACACGTCTGGTATTTGCTCTAAAGCGCTGATCAATATTAATATCCAGAATCTCTTTTAGATATTCTTTCTTCCGCTGCACGGAATCTTGAGAGAATGCAGTAAAAGTTGCTCCGAAAAATATAAAAACGAAGGACAGCCAAGTCTTTTTCATAGTTTAGTGTGGGTTATTTTTTTGGCAAACATTATCAAATCGGTAACGTACCCATAAAATACGGAAAATAAATGCGTAATTCCAATTTTAGCGAACGGCTAATTCCAAAAGCTTTTTTGTCGTCTTCCAATTTCTAGTAGTCGCCTTTGTTTTTAAACTTCGTTCTAAAAAAGTATTGTTTAACTTGGTTTTCCCATAGCCATGAGGACAATATAAATACACAGCCTTTGATCCAATGTATATCTGCTCATCTTTTTGAGCCTTTTCCTCGATACGATCAAGATCAAAATCGCTCACGTTAGCTGCCAAAAAAGTCACATACAGAGCGGTAGGGTCTTTCTCAGGACTATCAGCAAAAGGATTCGCAGCGATAATTTCTTCGAGCTCATTTTTAGTCATTACTAAAACGGGAACCTCAAACCCAAAATCATTTTCAATTTGTGATGATATTTTTTCTACCAGCGATTTGGTAGCTGTCTCATCTGCTGAAAAGATAATATTACCACTTTGCACATAATTTTTGACATGGGTAAAGCCCAGCGATTCGTACATACTTTTTAGGGCATCCATTTTTATTAGCTTTTGCCCACTTACGTTGATACCTCGCAAAATTGAAATATAAGTCTGCATCATAATTTCGGCTTAGATTCACCTAATTTAAGAACAAAAACTTAGAAAATAGATCATTCAGATTATCTTCGAAGAATTTCCAAAGGAGGCCGCCTCAGAATACTATTAATATTAATGATCCCGATGATCACTGTAAGAAATGTAACGCAAACCAAAACCACCAATATGACCAGAAAATCGGGGCGGAACGGTATTTCAAAATTAAAAGTTGCTAAAGCCCAAGCCGAAACGACGGCAATTAATATCCCGGCCATCGAAGACAAAGCTCCCAAAAAGAAATATTCCAGCGCAGTGATTGCAAGCACTTGCTTTCTACTTGCCCCTAAAGTTCGCAACAGTACGCTCTCTTGAATCCGCTGGAACTTACTTATCAGTATAGACGATAACAGAACAACGAGTCCCGTAAAAATACTGAGAGCAGCCATAAATTGGATCACAAAACTAACTTTAGAAATAATTTCGTCCAACACTGTCAAAATTAATTTCAAATCGATAATAGAGACATTCGGAAAAGCCTGTACAAGCTTTAATTGAAAAGCTGCCGAGGTTTCTTCGTTCGGGGTTCTCGTCATAATAACATGGAACTGCGGAGCATCGTCAATTATACCTTTCGGAAAGACGATGCGAAAATTTGTTTGTACGCGATCCCAATCAACTTCCCGCAGGCTTCCAACCCTTGTTGGAACTAGTAAACCCTGAACATTGCATACAATCTCATCTCCAACCTGAACTCCGATACGCTCCGCATATTCCCGGTCAAGCGAGATAAGCGCCGTATCTCCTTCTGCAACAATGCCTTTCCAGGATCCTTCAGTAATCTTTTCCGAAGAAATCAGACTATCTCGAAACGTAACGCGGAGCTCTCTGGCAAACGCTCTGGTAGAGATCTCTAAGGTACTATCCTTCTCAACATCGCTTTGTCGATATCCATTAATTGATTCAAGTTGTATCGTAACAATCGGTACCTCCTGAATGACCGGCAACCCAGACAACCTGACCAAATCAGTTACCTCATCTTTCTGCCTAGTTTGGATATCAAAAAGCACCATATTGGGTTGCTCACCCTGCGTAGAAAACGTAACCTGTTCGATCAGTAATGATTTAACAAAGAACAACGTACTTATAAAGGCGGTTCCCAAGCCAATCGCCATGACCAAAATCACCGTCTGATTATTAGGTCTGTATAAATTAGATAAGCCTTGTCGCCATACATAAGCCCAGGAATTAGGAAAATATTTGCGCACAAGCCTGATCATTATCGCAGCCACACCATATAGGATGAGATAACCTGCAACAACTGCGATCGTGAATATAAGCGTTTGCAACCAATCGTCTAACTGCGTTCTGGCGAAAGTGGCGATAAACAGCACAATCAACAGAAATACAAACCCCCGTTGTTTATTGCTGCTTGCAGCAGTTGCCTGAAAGGAGGCGCGGAGTGTATTTAAAGGTGATACCCTCTGAACGGACAGTAAAGGTAACAGGGCAAAAAGCACAGAAATCAGTACACCCAGCACCACACCCATCCAGATTGACGGCCAGGAAACAGCAATGTTCACCTCTACCGGAAGTAGCTCTGCGAGAACCATCGGGATCAATTGTTGAAGCAGCACCCCTAATCCGGCACCAATGATTGAACCGATAAATCCAATACCGATAATCTGGAAAATGAAAATCAGAAAAGCTTGAAAACCGCTGACACCCAAACACCTCAGAATGGCAATACTATTGATTTTTTCACGAATATAAATCTGCACAGCACTTGACACACCAATACAACCCAACAAGAGCGCAATAAAGCCTACCAGAGAAAGGAATTTCGTCAAATCACCAAATACCCTGCCTGTTCGTTCTTTTCGCATTTGAACGCTTTCTGCATCAAGCCCCTCTTTCTCGAGTCGCTCGTCCAGTCGCTCTGCAAGCTGGTGGCTATCTACATTCGTATCAAACTGATAATAGTACAGATAATTGACCCTGCTTCCTTTTTGCAGGAGCCCGGTCGACTCTAAACTAGCTAAGGGCAAGAAAATCGCTGGAGCCACAGCAGAGGACAGGCCCGTTTGCCCGGGTGCTTGCACGGATTCGCCTTCAATCCTAAATTTTGAATTCCCAATGCGCACCGTATCGCCTACTTCCGCATCAAACTGCAGCATCAGCGTTTTATCAACCAACACGGTATTTTCGTTTTGATAATGATCAGCGGCTCCCTGAGGGATGGTTTCTATTTTTCCATAAAAAGGGTATTCCCCTGATATTCCACGAATTTGAACAAGTCGACTTCCACCACTTTTTTCAAAATACACCATCGAGACAAAATTCTTCTCTTCGGCAAATTGAACACTCAAATCTTTCAGCGAATCGATTAGTTTCCGGGAGCTATCCGACAGTACTTTGCGACTATCCAGAACCAAATCAGCACCGATCAAAGATGCCGCCTGTCTGTCAATATCACGCATCAGGTTATCTCGAAAAGAAGAGATAGCAACCATAGCCGCTATTCCCAGCACGATGGATGAAATAAAAAGGAATAATCTTGACTTATTCTTTCGGCTATCGCGTAAAGCCATTTTAATCAGCCACGGAAAATTTAAACTGCTCTTTGAAACTTTCTTACCCTTCATCTGTCAGTAACTTTCCACCCTTCATATGAATTACTCGCTGTGTTTTCGACGCCAGATCAAGGTCATGGGTTACCAAAATGAGCGTGGTACCTGCTTCACGATTCAGATCGAATAGCAATTTCTCGACCTTCTCACCTGTCTCCGCATCCAAATTCCCAGTAGGTTCGTCAGCAAACAGAATTTTAGGTGAATTGGAAAATGCTCTCGCCAAGGAAACACGTTGTTGCTCCCCACCTGAAAGCTGCGCCGGATAGTGTGACGATCGAGCTGCCAGACCCACCTTTTCCAGTAGTTCCATTGCTACTTTCTTTACATTGCGAGCATTACGAAGTTCCAAAGGAACCATGACATTTTCCAGCGCTGTCAATGTCGGCAACAGCTGAAAATTCTGAAAAATAAACCCCACATACTGATTTCTTAACAAAGAACGTTCGTCTTCATTCAGCTCGTTCATAACCTGCTGATGGAGGACAATCCTACCTTCACTTGCCTGATCCAGTCCCGCACAAAGCCCGAGAAGGGTCGTTTTGCCGCTACCCGATGGCCCAACGATCGCCGTTGTGGATCCTTCTTCTATATCAAAATTAATGTCTTGTAAAACCGCTAAACTGCGTTCACCGCTCCGGTAAGTCTTACTTAAATTACGTACACTTAAAATATTCGTCAAAACAATGATAATTTTCAGAAGTTAAAAATATACGGATTATTTCAGTAATTTGTCGTCTGGATATCCTATTTAAACAAAAGCATTACATTCGACATGAACCTTAATTCTATTCCCATACTCCTTGCTGTTATTTGCCTTGTTTCATGCGCTAACCCTAATAACCAACAATCGTCAGAAGAGAAAGAGAACAACATTGACCCAGCTGCCAAAGAAGAGAAAGCGGCCGTTAAAAGAATATTATTTTTTGGGAACAGTTTAACTGCGGGCTACGGTCTGGATAATACTGATGATGCTTTTCCGGGTCTGATTCAGAAGAAAATAGATTCACTGGAACTCCCCTATCAGACGGTCAATGCCGGATTAAGTGGCGAAACAACAGCAGGTGGAAATGAACGGGTAGACTGGCTCCTGAAACAGCGAATTGATATTTTCGTTTTGGAGCTTGGCGCTAACGATGGTTTGCGCGGACTGCCAGTCGAGGAAACCTATAACAACCTCCAATCCATTATCGATAAAGTCAAAGCAGCCTGGCCTGAGTGTCAGATCGTCTTAACCGGGATGCTTGTCCCCCCTAGTATGGGTCAAGAATATGCAGAGAACTTTAAACAGATTTTTCCCAGGCTAGCTGAAGAAAACGAACTTGCGTTAGTCTCTTTCTTACTTGAAAATGTGGCTGGAGAAGTCGAGCTTAACCAAGAAGACGGTATCCACCCGACAAAAGAGGGTCAGCGGATTATGGCTGAGAATGTTTGGGCCACATTGCACCAATTGCTATAAACCGACATCTTCTGGGAGAAGGTCATTAAAGATCGTCAACATTTCACATGTTCTTTTGTTTTCTCTATATGAGAAACAAAGAAATTAAAAGTGTCTACTATATTACTCTGCTATTTTCGGTCCTCATCATTGCCTGTAGTGATCAAATCACCGGCGATTTATTCAAAGGGAAAACACCTCATGAGCGTTACTCAGAACATCTCGAGAACGCAGGATTGAATGGAAGTATTCTTTACGAGCGCTGGTTAGCTGCCTCCGTTCAGAGTCTTCAGCAACCTATTGAAATTAGTGTGCCCTATCAGGAAAAGGCGTATTTCGGAGCAGATTTCCCCAATGCCGCCGGTTATTTATTTGAAGCCAGAGATGGTGAGCAACTGCAGATTGAAATTAGCCCCCAAAGTTTAGACAGTGTACAATTGTTCATCGACTTATTTGCCCGGGCTACTGACACAACACAAAATCACATGCACCTAGCATCCGTCGAAGCCGATAGCACCTTTCTTTCCTATACGGTCCGACGGAATGGAGAATACATCCTTCGAATTCAGCCTGAATTGCTTAGCGATGTTTCTTTTGATCTGAGGATAACAGCAGAACCCTCGCTATCAAACCCGGTTGCCGAGAATGCCAAGCAGCATATCGGCTCTTTCTTTGGCGTCGACCGCGATGGCGGCCGAAGATCACATGAGGGTATTGATATATTCGCTGATCGGATGACACCTGCCGTCGCCGCGACAGACGGTGTCATCCGTCGAGTGGGAACCAATAACCTCGGTGGTAAAGTTGTCTTTCTTCGGGCTCAAGATCGGCCAATTAGCTTATATTACGCCCATTTGGATAGCCAAATTGTCTCAACAGGTCAAACCGTTAAAACGGGTGACACTGTTGGTTTGATTGGCAATACAGGAAATGCCCGCACCACACCACCGCATCTTCATTTTGGCATTTACACTTCAAACGGCGCGGTTGACCCACTCCCTTTTGTCAGGCCCGGAAAATCAACGCCATCAGCGATCACATCCGATATCGGACGAATTGGCGATACACTTCGCATAAGCACATCCAATCATGATGTTGCGATCCATACGCCGCTGATTATCGAGGCGGCAGCACTAAATGGCTATCGAGCCACGCTACCAGATCAAAGTAAGGTATTCGTTTCGGAAAATCAGGTAACGAATACTTCTCAACCGCTGAGAACATTGACCCTTCGAAAAGAAAAGCTTGTTTACAGAAGCCCTCATCTACTGGCTGCCATTGTCAACCGATATCCGGCTGGCGAACAAGTTCAGATATTAGCTGAAATTGATGATTATTATTTGATAGAAAATAATTTCACGAAAGGATGGATAGAAAACGATTGATGTAACCCAGAAATTCCATCAAACTCATTACGAAATAATTTTAAACTTGGTTTACGTATTTGCCAATTGATTCCCTATTAGATCCCTAATGCCCCCGTTCATTTGATCGAAAATAGGGATCCATTAGAGAATTATCAGGTAATAAATTCTTAAACAACTCGAACAACTCCGCTAGCAACCTTCGTTCCTTGTCTAACTTATTTTTCGATTGTCGAAACGAGGAGTACCACTAAAATTTCAGCTCCACAGCACTCCAAAGAGGTAAATGGTCAGAATGGTCTTCTTTATCCAGAACTTTCGCTCCTTTAACGGAATGCAGATTTTTCGAGCTGACCATGATGTAATCGATTTTCCGATCAGCTTCATATACAGGGAAGGTATTGCCGAGCTTTGCGTCAGTCAATGAAAAATCGAGTTGTAACAACTCAATGGCCTCATTGTCTGGTTTAGCGTTCAAGTCGCCCGTCAAAATAACCGGTATAGAACCATCTTCTTTTAAAAACTCCAGAACCTCTTCAGCTTGGAGCATTCTCGTCGGCTGATCCAGTGCAAAATGAACCGTTGCGAATCGAATTTTCCGGCCATCAGGGAGGGTTGCAATTGCACTAAGCAGAGCGAGCGAGCGTTTTTCACCATCGACAGATTTCGATGTGATCCGATCGTTGCGGATGTCACTTAACGGAAAAGCTGAAAGCAGACCCAAGCCATAAGATCCGCCATCATAAGGAAAATGCCTTCCAAATGCAGCATGCATACCTGTAATTTCCGCCAAAACTTTCATCTGATCTGTTTTTCCTGATCGGTTACATAAGCTGTCAACTTCCTGTAGACCAACCAGGTCTACTTTGTATTTCTTCAGAAACTCACCTACCTTATCAATCGTCAACACTTCGTCCTTATTAGCTCCGTGGTGAATATTATAGGAAATCACTTCAAGGGTTTCATTTTTTGTTTGAGCATTCACGCCTAAAGCAAAGCCACAAATAAAGATTAGAAGACATAACTTTTTCATCGGATTGAGGTTAATTAAACTTAAAGATCTTACTTTTTCAACAATTCATCAAAAAACTCATCACGATAACTATTACCGATGCTAATCTCATAATCTCTGATAAAGACATCATTGTTACTAAACGAATCAATACTTTCTTTATTGATAATATAAGAACGGTTGACACGTAAAAAATTAAGTTGCGGTAACAATCCATGAATTGTTTTCAGGTTCATATGGGTGATTAGACGCTGGGTCGTCGTTTGGATAATAACATAATCCTTTAAGCCTTCAACGAACAAAATATCTCTAAAATTTACTTTGAAGAACCGACGATCAGATTTTATGAACATAAAGTCATTATTAACCTGCTCGATACCAACATTCTTTTCTTCAGATAGGAGCATACTATGATAGCTAAGAGCTTTTTCTACTGCCTTCTTAAATCGTTCGGGTTTGATGGGTTTGACGAGATAGTCCACTGCGTCCACCTCATAACTGTCAAGTGCATACTCTGCAAAAGCCGTTGTAAAGATGACCAAAGTTGTCGCTGGAATCGTTCTCGCCAACTCAATCCCATTCAATCCGGACATCTGGATATCCAGGAAGAGTAAGTCGACTTCGTGGTCTCGAATAAATTTAGCCGCCGTTTCGGCACTTTCAAAACAACCTAATAATTTCAACGACGAGATAGTTGTTGTTAGTTTTTCTATCCCTTTACGGGCGATAGGCTCATCGTCTACAATAATACATTTCATAGCTCCAGCTCTAATTTTGCGGTATAAAAACTCCCATTATCCTTAAGTACAAGTTCATATTTTTGTTTATACAATAAATCTAAACGTCTTCGGATATTCACCAAGCCGATCCCTCCTTCTTTTCTAGTCCGAGTAGTTTTGGCTTTCGGATTTATACATTCAAAATACAATTTATCAGCCGTCAAGCGAAATAGTAGATGAACATAAGCATCGTTCTCCGGATTGTGTTTAACAGCATTCTCTACAAAGGGAATAAAAAGAAGCGGCGGCACGGATTGACTCATGTCTCCCCAAAATTTAATATCATACGAAAAACGATCTCGTCGAACGGTTTCAAGTTCGAGATAATCTTTCAATAATGCGATTTCCTGATCTAATCGAACCGTCTTTTCAGAACTCTTGTCAACCTGATAGCGCAAAAGATCCTTTAATTTAGAGAGCATCAGAGATGATTTCTGCGTATCTTCTCCTGCCATAATATTCGCATTGTTCAGCATATTAAATAAAAAGTGTGGGTTGATTTGGTTCTGCAAATTGGCCAGCTCGACAGCCATTGTCGCATTCTCCAGTTCATTGATCCTCTGGCGGTTCTCTAATAGGTACTTAAATAATTGAAGGTTGGTAATTCCGCCTATAAAAAGAGCAAAAGACCCCAAACCAGATAGCAAACCTATAAACACCGGCGCTCTAGTAGGTGCAGTAGTAGCGCTTTCACCGTCCGCCAAACTTTGGAGTACTCCAATCGACAGTATTGAAAGTAAAATCAACAAGAATGTGAGTCCGACGTACAATTTGGTTTTACCTTTCAACAAAAAGCGTGGTACCAGTACGTACATATTGATATAAATTGCGAGGTTGAACAATAGCCAATATATTCCCCAGGCCCATAAACGGCTGGGTAGGATTTGGGTAGGTTTATCCCATAAGATATTGACCGTGATCAACAGAACGGCAATTTGCAGTAAAACATGCCTTAGTGGTCTATACTGTCGATTTAAGAGTATATCGGGGGTGATATGGTTAATCTTGCTCAGCATATTTTCAACTGTAATTCGATCAATCCGTCTTCTTTTTTTATAGCTATATCATCAGCATATAGTACCTTTTGTTCCTGTTGGATTTTCGAAAAGTCGCATGGTGACAAGTCTAGTCCCCATACCCGACACTCGAACTTGATCAAACAAGTATCGATATCAAATAAGATATCAATCTGGGTTGGTTTACCGGCAGCGATTTCATCGACCCAAGGGATAAACAGTGCTGGAAAAACCAGCTTATTGGGGTTCCCATTGACCGATATCGTATAAGTAAGCGCCCCTTCCCTATTCTGCTTTTCTAGCACCAGATAATTCCGTATGAATTCTATATCAGACGTCAACAGAACTCGGTCTCTCTTGGAATCGTACAATTGGTATCTCAGCATCTCACTCAATCGGAAGACTGTATCTGAAATCAGAACCGGTTCTGATTTCACACGGTTTGAAGCATGGTCCAACGTGGCGTATAAGAAATGAGGACGGAGCCTGCTTTTAATTTCCTCGATACTATTTTTCAACTGCTTATTTTTGAGATTTTCAATTTCATCATTCCCGGCCATCCATCGTTTAAATAGCAGTGAGATAGAACCACTGGCGATACATATGGAGTAGAGCATTAGATTTGACAGGCCATCCAACAGGGTAATCCCATTAAATCCCCGATGAATATTAGCAGCAGAAAGAATCCAATATTCTGTAATATGTTTTAAAAAAAGAAACAAAAAAACCGAAACCAACAAGGCGAAAAGATAGGTCGCGAATTCACCTTTCGGCAAAAAGCGGGATGCTAAAACGTAAATATTGAAATAGACAAAAGCAATAATTGTGATAAAGAGACCGATCCCAAATGCATAGATTGTACGAGTAGAAATCTCAGTATAACCATCAAATACAAAAAAAGCTTGTGCCAGTCCGATAGGAATAAAGGCCAAAATGAAAAACAGGTGCCTCCATACTCTGTAGTTCGTTGAAGTCAGAAAGTTAAAGAGTGTATTTTTGTGCTGTTCACTCATTGTCCTTTATTTCACTAAAATTCGATCCGGTAACTTACATTAAAAATAGACGTGCTAGGCTCGTATGGTTCAATCGTTCGTGTTATGATGTTATATTTATGTTCTAAGTATTCTTTCGCACCAGTTGCATTAATACTTTTTATTGCGAATTCATGTGCCACTTTTTTTCGATTCATTTTATAGCTTAAAGAGAAATCACCAATAAACATCGGAGAAAATTGCTTCGAATACATCCTTGTTTCATCATATTGAACCTCTTTATCGGGATGCGCAAATGTAGCGGCTTCATCTACCGGAGTATAGCGTTTGCCACCCAGAATGCTAGCTTTCAGGTTTACGCTGAGCATATCCCGACCGAACATCCATTCTTTTCCAACAAGAGCATTGGTAATCCAATTTCTATTATAACGAGTGTTGTACCACCTCTCATCACCCGCCAGGTATTTCGAATCAAATAAAGATGCAGTCATCATGTAGTATAATCCTCTTGTAAGATATCTTGAAAAAGTTAAGTCAATCCCATAATTTCGCCCCTTTCCTTTATTAACTAAGCTCTCACTAATATAAAAATCCTTTCTATTAAGAATGGAATAACTGCCATCGTCTGTAACCGGCACATCAAATAACGCTTGATAATAAGGTTCTATTTTCAAGCTCATATTACCTGAAATACTATAAACATAAGAAAGCATAAGATGATGACTTTTCATTAAATCGAGATTTCGGTTGGGAAGATTCGCATCTTCATCTTTTACAAAATAAACGTCCGGCTTTTCCATCCGACTATGCAGGCCATAGGCTATTGCCACCGAATTTTTTGGATTTAATTGCCATTTAAAACTTGCTCGCGGCTCAATGGTCACATTACCGTTTAAAGAAAAATACTGTGCATTCAGTCCTGTGGAAAGCGTTAATACATCGTTAATATTGAATAATGAGTTCGTATATCCTGAGATTAAGTTCGCGCTTTCCGTAGAGCTCAATAGATTTTCAAGAGGCTGTTCGAATATTGGTGTAAAATCCAAGTTCATGTCATAACGGATATTCGTAAATGTAATTCCTGTTTTATTACTATGCTTTGCGTTAAATTTATGATTCAGCACGCTATTAAACACCAGATTTGTGGTATTTGCATACAGTTCACTTTTTGGACTTCTCTCCTCATCTAAATTATAAAATTCTTCTTCGATCTCGTTACCTTGATGTATTGCGGCAAGCGTTGTGTTTACAGAAGTTTTCTTGTTATCGAAGAAATAACGATGGGACAAGCCTAGCGAACCTGACTTTTGTTTAGCTGCCGAAAGAATTCCGTCATCCAGATACTTTCGTTCTTCATCCTCGTCGAGTATAGGATCAGCTTCATCCATGAAACCCACGCCCCACAACGAAAAAGTACCGATTTTACTTGTCGGAAAATTAAATTTGAAATTTAAATCTTGATAGGCTAGCAGACCGCCCATATCTTCTTTATCTTGAAACTTCCCGATTAGGCCCGTTGTTGAATATCGATAGTTAATAATATAGGACGAATTGTTTTCTCGGCTAATAGGCCCCTCAGAAGCTAAATCTATTCCTAAAACGCCCAGCTGAAACGTATGTTGATGTCGTTGACTATTTCCATTCCGCAATTGCATATCAAAAACACCAGAAATAGAATTATTATATTCGGCCGGGAACGCACCAATAAAGAAATCTGAATTACCAAGTACATTGCTGCTTAATGCAGATAGAAGCCCGCCTCCCAAAACGTCAATATCAGCAAAATGATTCGGATTAGGAATCTCTATGCCTTCCACACGCCACTGCAAAAGGCTTGGCGCATTTCCACGGATTGAAATCCCGTTATTCGATACGTGAGGTGTTGCCACACCGGCATAGGAACTGACCAAACGAGCTGGATCATCCATTCCTCCTGCAAACCTATTCGCTTCTTCCACGCTAAACATTTGAGCACCCACAAGTGCCATGGGGTTCAGCGATTGCTCTTTGTTAATTTTGGGGGTAACCACAACCGATTCTAAAGCTATGTATTTTTCATGAAGTGCTATTTCCAGGTTTAACTCTCTGCCTGTACCCACCAAGACTTCTTTAATAACAGCCGTTTCATAACCTGCACCACTTGCCCGAACGGTGTGCCGACCAATAGGCACTTCATGTAATACAAATTGACCATGCTCATCGGTCGAGGTATCCAACTGTTTGTTATCCAAATAGATCGAAATTGCAGGTAATGGTTCGCCCGAAACTTTATCTTTTACCATACCATGCACCGTCTGCGTAAGCTGAGGCCGACTTTGAGCGACAACAACAACTGGTAAAAGAAATAAAATAAAAATGATAATCTCTAACCTTCTCATAGTTAACATCTTTTGAATAATGATGATATGAAAGTAGAAAGACTATCATTTCAATTTTCGTTTATTAGACGGAATGGGCTAGTTCATAGACGAACCAGCCTATCAAAAATACGAACTATTCTTCTTCGCCTTTGTTTTTTGCCGCCATCAATAGGGAGTAGGCTCCTTTATTTACAATGGGTTTATCGACTAGATCTTCATAGTTGACAATTTCAACTTTTCCGTCATTTGAACTGCCTGTAGTTACTTCTTTCATTCGAAAAGAGGTAGACTCGATCCATTCAAAGATGTAGCTTTTATTTTCGAATGAGACAATGGCATCATTCGGCAGGGTGTAAACATTTTTGTTCTCGATATGAATAAGTGCATTTACATACAGACCAGGTACCAGAGGGACAATCTGAGGGTTCTTTACGCGAGCAATCACTAGCGCACTTCCGTCTTCGTTAATGATCATTCCTGTTGATATAATTTCGGCTTGGATCTTTTTATCAGACTCTTGGTTTGTGTGGGCTTCGATGGTTTGTCCGACCCTCACTGATGACCAGTCCTTTTCGAAAACCTGAAGTCGTAAGAGCATTGATTGCGGATTGATCAGTTCAACCAATACATCAGACGGAGAAACGTATTTACCTTTGTTAACCATTACATCACTAATCACACCATTGAATGGTGCGACAATATTGATCCCTCGTCTGATATTAGCGGGCGTTAGCTGCGATGGGGAAATATTGATCAGGCGCAGTTTCTCTTCCAATCCTCTTTTAGTGGCTAACAGAGACAGGTATTCCGTTTCTGCTTGCTCCACCGCCTTGTCACTCACCGACTTGCTTGCATTCAGCTCTTTTTGACGGTTAAAATCGGCTTCTGCACTGGTTAACTCAGCCTTTGTCGTAAGATAATCTTGTTGTACTTGAATAAATTGGTTGTCTTCTACGGTTAATATAGCTTCCCCTTTCCGCACCGCTTGCCCTGGAAGCACATTGACTGATTTGATATGGCCGCCTAAAGCACTTGAGAGAGAAACCCGATTATCCGGATCTACTTCGACAGTTCCGTTTAATCGTAGTACACCAGAAATATTAACTTTTTCAAGCGATACTGAATCAATCGATGCATTCTCTAACTGTTCTGACGTCAATCGGACAATATTATCTATGGCTGGTGTCTCTGAGCTCTCCTTTCCTTGTTCAGCCGTGTCACGATCATTTTGACAGCCAAAAAAGATTGTTATAAATAGAATAATTGCAATATTTTTCATTGTTCGTTTTATTTAGAATATAGAAGATAATTAAGATTGATAATAGCTTGGTTAAGCGCATGTAATGCATCAAAATAGTCAGATTGGATAGCGATAGCTTGATTGTTCAGCATGATCCATTCTATGTAATCAATTTCTCCTTCGGAGAATTGACGCTTCGCAGTTTGGATAATTAATTCCGCATTCGGAAGTTGATCATCATGATACCTTTGAATAGTTTCCGCGCGGCTTTCGTACTCTAAAAGCGCTTGTTGGTATTTGCTTGTCAGTTCGGCCTGTTTCTGCGTATAGTCGTTCTCAGCGATAAGCTGTTTTTGTTTACTAGCCGCGACAGCCGCTTTGCGCCCTCTATTGAAAATCGGGATTCCAATTCCCACTTCAATTGCAGTGTAATGCCGTGAATCTAATTCAGCCATGCTTTGCAGAGAATAACCAGCCAAAAGGTTCGGCAGAAATTCTGATTTTTTCCAACGTGTTTCATGTTCCGCTGTTTGTATCTTCTGTTTATATAATTCAACTTCAGGGTGCTCATTTATCTGACCAGCTGTATGAGCTCCTTCTGTTAAAGTACTGAAGGCCTCTCCTTCTGGAATATATTTTTTCTCAGTATTTAATAATAACTGAAAACGGAGAAGAGCTAAATCATGTTCATTTCTCAATTCTTCTAATTGAATAGCAATCTGGGATCGCTGTACCTCGGCAGAGGCTTTTTCCATCATATTAGAGGCTCCCATATCAAATCGTTTGGTAGCCTTATCGAGGAAAAGTTTAAATATGCTGTCGGTTTTCGTTAACAGCTGCTCTCTTTCATTAAGGACCAGTAGGTGGTAAAATACTTCGGAAACATGCCTCTCTATTTCAGCTTCGGCGAGCTTTTCATTGATAACAGCCTCCTCCCATTGACTGTTCAATACATCCTTTTTACGCCGATAAACAGTCGGGAAAGAGATTGTCTGAGAAACCCCTATCTTATAATCTTTCCTCCATGAATTCAAACGCCCATATTCCCCATTAACCGAGGCTTGCGGAATATCTGAACTACTCCTTATCAGTTTCTGCTGGTACTGGGACAAAAGCTTGCTATTTTTCGTTAAATAGCTGTTTTTAACAGCGGTGTCTATGGCTTGGTCAATTAAAATACCTTGCTGCGAAAAAGCAGGTAACGATGACAACATAAAGAGCATTGCGATCAATACTTTCATAGTCTTTCTTTTAGTCCTGAGTTTTAGTTTAGGGATCTTTTCAAAAAGGATGTAAAGGATAGGCAAGACAAAAAGTGTCAGCAAGGTTGCCAACAACAGCCCTCCGATTACAACGGTAGCCAGTGGGCGCTGAACTTCAGCACCTGAACCTGTACTGATGGCCATCGGTAAAAAACCTAACGACGCAACACACGCGGTCATTAATACGGGTCGTAAACGAGTCCTCGCACCGATGAGTACAATTCGTGTTGTGTTTTTAAGACCATGGCTTTTTAGTCTGTTAAATTCCGCAATTAATACAATACCATTTAAAACAGCCACACCGAACAAAGCGATAAAGCCAACGCCGGCACTGATACTAAAAGGCAACCCTCTCAAAGCCAAAAAGTAAATACCTCCGATCGCTGACAAAGGAATGGCTGTGTAGATAAGTAAACTATGTTTGATGGACCCAAATGCGAAAAACAATAATAGAAATATCAGTACCAATGAGACAGGTACAGCGACTCCCAAGCGTGCTTTTGCTTGATTCAGATTTTCAAATGTTCCACCATATGTCGTATAATATCCAGCTGGTAGATTAATCTCAACTGCAACCTTTTCTTGAAGCTCTTCGACGATGCTTTCAACATCCCTGCCTCTGACGTTAAACCCAACAACGATTCTTCTTTTGGCATCTTCACGTTGTATCTGATTTGGACTATTTTTCAGTTCAACCTCTGCTAGTTGGCTCAAGGGAATCTGGATACCACTTGGTGCAGGTATCAGAATACTGCGGATATCTTCTATATTTCTCCGTTTAGAAGTATCTAAACGCACAACCAAGTCAAATCTGCGCTCTCCTTCGAATACCATTCCCGTACTTTGACCAGCGAAAGCCATATTTACAACCCGATTGATGTCTGAAATATCCAGTTGATATCTTGCAACGGCATTACGGTCGAAATCAATCACTACTTGTGGCATACCACTGATGGGTTCGATGTAAAGATCTTGTGCGCCCTCAACAGTCTGCACTACGCCCCCTAGTTTTTGTGCGTAATAGGCCAAGCTATCCAAATCTTCTCCAAATATTTTGACAACAATATCTTGACGAGCACCTGTCATCAATTCATTGAAGCGCATTTGCACCGGAAATTGAAAGCCCGTTGTAATTCCCGGAATATCTTGAATAGAACGACTCATCTTTTCAGAAAGTTCGGGAAAGGTAGTTGCCGAAGTCCATTCACTTTTTGGCTTTAGAACAATGATCATATCTCCTGCATCCATGGGCATAGGCTCCGTAGGTATTTCACCACTTCCTATTTTGGTGACGACCTTTTCAACTTCCGGAAACTGATCCTTCAGAATCCGAGCCGCCTTGTTGGTGTACTCGATTGTGGTATTGATATTACTTCCTGGTAAAATCCTTGTTTCAACTGCAAAGTCGCCTTCCTCTAATGATGGAATAAATTCACCTCCCATCCTTGAAAGTGTGAAAATCGCCCCAATAAACAACACGAGAATTATCCCGATGATAGCCTTCGGCACACCCAATGCTTTGATTAAGCATCTTTTATAGAAAACCTCGATCCGTGACATTACCCGATCTGACCGATTGGGTTTTAATTTCTTCTTTCTGCTTAAGAATAGTGCACTCATCATCGGTATATATGTCAATGAAAGGATGAATGCCCCGATCAATGCAAACCCAACGGTCTGAGCCATCGGTTTAAACATTTTACCTTCGATACCACTCAACGTCAGAATAGGGAGGTAAACAATTAGGATGATAATTTGTCCAAAAACAGCACTATTTGCCATGCGTGAGGCTGAGGAAATAACTTGCTTGTCCATCTCATCCCGACGAAGTATATTATTCAGTCCGTATTTTTTGTTGTGGGTCAGTTGGTGCATAACTGCTTCAACAATAATCACTGCACCATCTACAATCAACCCGAAATCTAATGCTCCCAGACTCATTAAATTGCCGCCGACTCCAAATATATTCATCATGATAACTGCAAACAGCATTGACAATGGGATCACAGAAGCCACTAAAAAACCAGCGCGCACATTACCTAAAAATAAAACCAGAATAAAAACGACGATCAACGCACCTTCGATTAGATTGGTTTTAACGGTCGAAATTGTATTATGAACCATTTTACTGCGGTCCAAGAAAGGCTCAATGATTACGCCTTCGGGCAGTGTTTTCTGTATCTCCGCCACCTTAGCTTTAACTTCTTTAATGACCTCATTGCTATTTGCACCTTTTAGCATCATGACAATCGCCCCTGACACCTCCCCTTCATCATTATAGGTCATCGCTCCGTATCTGGTGGCATGGCCAATATTAACTTTGGCCACATCGCGAATGAACACCGGAGACCGGCTATCAGCAGACTTAATCGAAATATTTTCGATATCCTCTACACTTCCGATAAGCCCCTCACTACGAATAAATAAAACGGTAGGTCCTTTCTCAATATATGCACCTCCGGTATTTTCGTTATTCTTTGCTAGAGCATCGAATACATCATCTAATGTCAGATGGTAAGCCTGTAGTTGCTGAGGATCAATCGCGATTTCATATTGCTTTAGTTTTCCACCGAAGCTGCTCACGTCAGCAACCCCTTTAACTCCAAGCAACTGCCTTCTTACAATCCAATCCTGAATGGTCCGAAGTTCGGTCTCGTCATACTTATGCTCGTAACCTTTTTTTGGCCGCACCACGTATTGATAAATTTCTCCTAAGCCTGTAGAGATCGGCCCAAGTTCAGGACTGCCGATTCCTTCGGGTATTTGGCTTTGTACCTGTGCCAACCTTTCGGCGACCTGTTGCCGAGCCCAATAAATGTCTGTCTTGTCGTCAAAAACTATCGTTACCAGCGATAGGCCAAATCGGGAAAAACTTCGAATTTCTTCAATTCCTGGGATATTGCTATTTGCTTGCTCAATAGGAAATGTAATTAAGCGTTCAATATCCAAGGCTCCGAAAGACGATGCAACTGTTATAACCTGTACCTGATTATTCGTGATATCTGGTTGTGCATCTATAGGTAATCTCGTAGCTTCAAAGCTACCGTATATGATAAGGGCTAATGTAAACAGCCCAATGATGAGTTTATTCCTTACGGAAAACTCAATGATCTTATTAAGCATAAAAATTCTGTTAATCGATAAATTAATTAAGGGTTAGAGTCGATTAACAGAATTGCGGCGGCTGCCAAATTTTATTTAAATGAGAATTTGGAAAATAAGCAGTATAGTATGGAAATATTTTTAAAATAATTGAGCTATCAATTATACTAGACAATTCAACGCGACTTTCAGGAGATAAGATTGGTATGTTCAACGTTTCAACACCTTTCATAAAAGGAAGTTTCATGTCTGTTTCCCAATCTTCATCCATTTCATGCCCCCCATAATGATGAACCAAATAATTCCAGAACGTCATATCGTCTTCTTCATTGGTATGATCTATGAAATGAGCAACCAGTATCGGTAACTTTAGGAATTGACCGAACTCTGTAGTCACACAGGCATAAATTGATAAAAGAAATATGACTAGTATTCTCTTCACGGCAGCTAAAATAGTTCTTTTTCGGGAAACAGTCTTAGTTTAATGTAAAAAGGTTATTATTAATTAACCTCATGAAGAATAGTAAGAATTTACTGTATCTTTAAATATTAAATGGATATCACCAAAAGATTTAACCGGGTCATTGCTATTTATTTTCAACTTCAGGCCAAACCATTGGTCAGAGCACAAGACCTTGCAGACCAGTTTGAAGTAAGCAAGAGAACGATTTATCGTGATATCCGTTCTCTCGAACAAGCAGGAATACCTATTTATGGAGAAGCTGGATCTGGCTACGCATTGGTCGAGGGCTATAAGATAGCATTACCTCGCTTCACAAATGAAGAGATCATAACGCTTGCTGCCGCAGAACAGCTCATGAAAAAGTTTGTAGACCCTGACCTATCCAAACATTTTGCGTCAGCAATTAATAAAATTAAAGCCTACTTACGATCTCATGAAAAGATGAATATAACAGAGCTGGAAGAAAACATAGCGATGAGTGTATTGGAAAACCGCTTCAATAAAAACGTACCGTCAGCTCTATCATATCTTTTCGATGGTGTCGCGCGGAAAAAGCTTATTAATATGGAATACCAAAGTGGTAGCTCTACCGAACCAACATCACGTACAATTGAGCCGGTTGGTGCGTTTCATGAGGGGGCATACTGGTATTTTATGGCGTATTGCCATCTCCGAAAAGATTATAGGCAATTTCGAATAGACCGGATTCATAAGATACATTTGACTGACGAGCCTTTCACGAAAAAACATAAACGTCTCTCCTATTACCTAAAAAAAGATGAAAACGTTCCCACTACAAAAATACGCCTGGCAATCTCTCGTGATTTTGCCAGATACCTGCAGTGGGAACGTAATTATTATGGCTTCGTAGCTGAAGAAACTAGGGGAGAAGAGGTCATCATGACATTTGAATCAAAAAACATCGAGCAAGAATTTCCTCGTTGGTATCTCATGTTTGCTGATCGGGCAAGAATATTGGAACCTGAGTCGTTGAAGAAAAAAGTAAGCGAGCTGCTTAGTAAAATCAAGGTCTAAAAATAAATCTTCCGCTTCCAAATAATATGAAAGCAGAAGATCTAAAAATAAAACGGTATTATTATTTGCTATTGACGTTCCCAAAAGAAAGGAGGCTCAATGCCCAGTGCACGTAGATAAACAAAACCTTGACCCCGATGATGGATTTCATTATCGACAAAATAGAGCAGATTACTATAAATCGGGAAATTATATTCACCAAACAGATTATGCGTTTCGTGGAAATCTTCCTCAGGGATTTGATTGTACAGTTCTCTAATTTTGGGTGTATCAGCATCCCATTGTGCCAATAATTCAGCTTTCGTATTTAAATTCAGTTTATGGTCGTAGGGCTTATCGGCTCTTTCAACGATTCCGCGCAGACCAGGCTCAGCAATGGATAAAAGCTCTTTCACCAGATCAGCAAAAGTTCGCATACCACCAATAGAGAATTCAAAAAGTTCTTTCTCTGGAAATTTCTCTATGGTTCTGCGGGTCAATGCACGATGTCCTAACCAATGCTCTAAAAACTCTTCTTTTGTTAAAATTACGGTCGTTTTCATAAGGTTCTAATATTTTAAGATAAAAACTACGTTTGTCCGGATCAAACTTATTGCTTTGTATAACACAAAGATACAAGCTGCTATGACAGCAGTTTGTCAGCAGGATTTAGAAATAAAAAATAATCTAACAGCTGAAAATTATTAATCCTCGAAACGATAAATCAACCCAATTGACAGCCATGATGTCTCTTGAGGAAAGTTTTTATTGGTCAGGTTCAAACTGCCACCAGTTTGGGCCTCAATTTTAAGGAATTCCAGTCCTCCCCGAATGGTTAATGCCGGTTCAAAAAGTAAATTGCTTCTGTTATCTTTCAGATATTCTTGTTGATTTCCCACTGCGTCTTGATCATCATTCTGTGTCATTAAATCTCCTCGGATACCTGAGTAATTAATCATACCCGTCCGCAAAGATATCGCAGCTTCAAAGTATTTCGACTTAAAGCCAAATGCAGGCTGCAATGCCAAGCTGAGTATATTGGCTTTGATTTCACCGTCTGTTCCCGGATAGTCTTGTATAGATTGTGGGAACCGGTTGACCATATTTCCATAGCCAAGTAAACCATAGGTTTCAAATACAAATTTATTAGAAACTTCGGTAAAATACCCTCCACCCGCTTCAAAATGCCCACCGCTACCATTAGAAGAATTATCTTCGGAGCCCTCGTTAAAAAACAGACTTCCCCCTCCAATCAATCCCCAATTCGAATTTAGGGCATAAGCCGCTCGCAAACTAGCGCCATCTACTGAGTTCGCCCCCACGTAATTGCCCGCCACGGTAAATTCTTCTTCCTCTGTGAGTAAAGGAACATGCTGTGATGAAGGTGCATAGTAAACCGGACTACAGGCAGGTAACGCCAGTACCAAGACAGAAAAAAACAATAGCCTTTTCATATTTAGCGCTTATTGGTTAACTTCTATCACTAAATTAGCGAAAAAAACACTAATCAAGAAACGGAGTTTCGCTGCAAACTACTGAAGGCTCACGTCAGCCAACCATTCCTCGTATAAGATCTCGAGTTCTTTTACACGCTGAGGAAATTGCTGAGCCAGGTTTTTTGTTTCTGCTAGATCTTCATTGATATTTACGAGAAAGAAGCCTCTTTCATCTAGTTCTTTATCCTCGGCAAATACAGGATATCTTAATAATTTCCAATCACCCATCCGTACAGCCCATTGTGGCTTTTCTTTGGAGCCACCTTGACGCCAGAAAAACACATCATGCTTTGTTGGCTCATTTTTGTCAGCAATAATCGAAACTAAGCTTTTCCCGTCCAAACGACGCGCTGGTAGATGAATCCCGCATAGTTCTGCTAAGGTAGGATACCAATCTATATTTGCAGAAAATTGATCTCGCACTTGATTAGCTTCAATCCCTCTCGGCCATGTTATTATCGCCGGAACTCGAGTACCACCTTCGAATAAACTGAATTTTGAACCGCGTAATACTCCTGCTGATCCACCTCCCCCGAAGCCTCTCTCTTCTTCAGAAAAACCATGATCTGACTGAAAGACGATGATTGTATTCTCATAAAGCCCTAACTCTTTTAGGTGATTCACTACTTCTCCAATTTTCTCATCCATCGTTGAAACAAAAGCCGCGTATTTATCCCTTGGTGACTCCAGCCCTTTATCACTATAATAGTCTAACCACTTTTTCTCCCCTTGTAATGGGTAATGAGGCATGTTGATAGCGAAATAAATAAAGAAAGGGTTATCCTTATTTTTATCTATAAAGGTATTGGTTTCACGAATCATTAAATCGGGAAAATAAGTTCCATCTTCATATACTTCTTTTCCGTTGCACCACAAATCATGTCTATTCGGACCATCCCAATAAAAGAAATGCGAATAATTGTCAATACAACCGCCCATAAAGCCATAAGAATAGTCGAAACCCTGTGCATTGGGCATCGTTTCAGGCGTATAACCTACATGCCATTTGCCAATGTGAGCAGTCTTATAACCTGCATCTCGGAAGAATTCCCCAATCGTATATTGCTCTGTTGGCATGCCCTCTACCCCTTTATGAGAAGAAGCATTTCCCGCTAGTCCTGCCCGCTGCGGATAGCGACCGGTCAACAATGACGCACGAGAAGGTGAACAAACCGGGGACGCTGCATAGAATTGCGTAAATCGGACACCATCCGCTGCTAGACTATCCAAAACAGGTGTATAAAGATCTTTCCCACCAAAAGAGTTGATGTCAGTCCAGCCCTGGTCATCAGAATAAATAACAATTACATTAGGGCGTACCTCGTTAGTTTGAGCATGTAAATTGTGAAGCCCTAAAAAACCGATGAAGAGAGTAAGGAGTTTGTTTGGAAATCTCATCTTGACGACGTTCATTTCTCAAACTTAATAATTTTTGCTTAAGAGATATTTATTTAATCATTGTTTTCTTACCCAATTGAGCCAACAAAATACCACTAAGAACAACCGCTAATGCAATACCGGCGCATCTAATGTATATGGCAAAGTAGGCCAATACTGGGTAAATATATCGTAGTGTATTTGATTTCATATTTATTTATACCTTTAAACCTGTGGTAGCAGCGCGAAAGCGAAACGCTATTATCAACGAAAAAAATCAAGCTCCGTATCATAATTACCAAACCATTAACCTAAAGAAATGAAGACACTTTATATTTTATCAGCCTTTTTACTTCTTTACGCCTGCCAATCGTCAGATAAGGAACAAATATCAGTCGAAGGATTAAAGGAATCGGTCGAAATTTTGCGAGACAAATGGGGCGTCAACCATATTTATGCTAATAATCAGCATGATTTATTTTTTGCACAGGGTTACGCTGCCGCAAAAGACCGTCTTTTTCAGTTTGAAATATGGAGACGTCAAGCGACCGGTACTGTCGCCGAGCTCTTAGGTGAACGAGAACTAAAGCGAGACATCGGCACTCGGTTGTTCAAGTTCCGGGGTGATATGAAAACGGAAATGAATCATTATCATAAGGACGGGGAAGAAATTATTACAGCATATACGGACGGCGTCAATGCTTATATTGAAGAGATTCTCCGAACACCGGAAAAGCTTCCGGTTGAGTTCAAGATATTGAATATTGTTCCAGAAAAATGGACGCCAGAAGTAGTCATTTCGAGACATCAAGGTCTTTTGGGAAATATCAACAAAGAATTAGAGACTGGAAGAGCTGTCGCCAGGTTAGGTGCGGAAACTACGAAGACCCTATCTTGGTTTCATCCTCAAGATCCGGATATCAATCTCGATCCCAGTATAAATAAGGAGCTTTTGTTCGACGATATTCTCGAACTATACAATGCCTATAGAGCTCCTCTCCGATTTGAGCAAAGTGATATACGGAAAGAATTCCAATCAACCGACGCGTCTAACAGTCTATCACAGCAATTAAAAAAAGAGGAAGATATGCTTTCTATTGGCAGTAACAACTGGGTCGTAAGTAAAGAGCGTACAGTCGATGGGAACACCTATATGGCGAATGACCCGCATCGGGCAATTACCGTCCCATCCCTTAGGTATATGGTCCATCTCGTTGCACCTGGCTGGGACGTAATCGGTGGCGGTGAACCTGAAATCCCAGGTATTTCAATTGGGCATAATGAATATGGAGCTTGGGGCCTCACCATCTTCAGTACGGATGCTGAAGATCTTTACGTTTATGACATTAATCCTGAAAACCTCAAGCAATACCTATATCGTGGCGAGTGGATGGATATGAACGTAATTTCAGAACAAATAAACGTTAAAAATCAAGACCCTACTAAGGTAGAGTTACTTTATACCAGACACGGCCCGGTGGTTTACGTAGATTCGATACACCACAAAGCATATGCCGTACGTTGTGGCTGGCTGGAAATCGGTGGAGCGCCCTATTTAGCTTCTCTACGATTTGGGCAAGCTAAAAACTGGGAAGAGTTTCGAGATGCGTGTAGTTATAGTCATATTCCCGGTGAGAATATGATTTGGGCAGACAAGGAAGGCAATATTGGTTGGCAAGCCGTTGGCATAGCCCCTATACGTCGAAACTTTAGCGGACTTATACCTGTTCCTGGTGATGGCCGATACGAATGGGAAGGCTATATTCCAATTAAAGAAAGACCTCATATGCTCAACCCTTCGAAAGGATTTTTTGCGACCGCAAACCAAAATGTAACGCCCGATGATTACGAACATTGGGATGCAATAGGATTCTCATGGTCCGATCCGTTTCGCGGTGATCGCATTAATGAAGTATTAGGCAATGGCAATAAATTCACAATGGAAGACATGCGCGCATTACAAGTAGATTATCTTTCTATCCCTGCGAGAACATTGGTTCCGATGCTTGATTCGCTAAGCTTATCGGGCAGGGCTGCTGACGCCAGAAGTGTTTTACGGGACTGGGATTTTAAATTAAATGCGAACTCAATTGAAGCCGCAATTTATGTGGCTTGGGAAAACGAAATATCCGATCTTGCCGCGAGAAAATTTATCCCGACATCGGCTAAAGAAATCATCGGCAAATTTCAGCTAGCTCAATTGATCAGCTGGATTAAAGAACCTGAAAACCGATTTGGACCTGATCCACTTAATGGTAGAGATGCATTCCTAAAAGAAGCTTTTGAAGCAGCGATTACCTATTTGGAGGAGACTTTGGGAAGCGATATGAACTATTGGCAATATGGTCAGGAAAAATTCAAGCATACGCATATGCAACACGCTTTAAGCAGCCTCGTAAACGAAGAAACAAAGGCGAAATTAGATCTAAAACCTCTTCCCAGAGGCGGAAATGCCTATACGGTGGGGTCAACGGGGATCAATAATAGACAAACAACGGGGGCTTCGTTCCGACTGATTGTTAATACGGGTGACTGGGACGCGGCTATCAGCACGAATGGGCCTGGACAGTCTGGAGACCCCGAAAGCGCATTTTATAGTAACCTATACGAGCCTTGGGCAAACGATGAATATTTCCCGTTATATTATTCAAAGGATAAAATACTAGCTGTAACAGCTGACAGAATCGTACTAGATCCCGGAAAAACAAAGGAATAACGTACAACTTGAATTTTAATAGGTCTCTTTCAATTCCTGCTGAACACTCTCAAATTGTTCTTCAACTGCTGCATTTGGCTGTTTTTCTATCTTCGACACAATCAGGATCGCCAAGGAAGAAAGAGCAAACCCTGGTATCATGGAGTACAGTTCATGAAAAGGATGTACCAAATATGTCCACAGAAGAACCGTTAATCCACCAACCACCATTCCGGCTACAGCACCATTTCGAGTTATTCTCTTCCAAAGTAGAGAAAACAACATTACCGGTCCAAATGCAGAACCAAAGCCCGCCCAAGCGTGGCTTACCAAATCCAAAATTGTATCTTTGGGATTAAAGGACAATCCTAATGCGACAACCGCGACAACTAAAACTGACAAACGACTAACTAGCAATAATTCCTTTTCAGAAGCTTCGCGACGAAAGAAATTTTTATAAAAATCTTCGGTCATTGAACTAGAAGTAACCAGCAACTGAGACGATATCGTACTCATTACAGCCGCTAAAATCGCAGAGAGCAGAAAACCGCCGATTAGCGGGTGGAATAAGACCTTCGAAAAAAAGATAAAAATCGTTTCAGGATCGTCTATCGACTGCCCCATCTGATCCATGTATGCGATACCGACCAAGCCAACCAGCAGAGCACCACCTACGGTAAAGGCCATCCAAGTTATTCCAATCCGTTTAGCCGAACGGAGTTGCTTAACGGTATCAATCGCCATAAAACGAACTAAAATATGCGGTTGACCAAAATAGCCAAAGCCCCAGGCTAATAACGAAACGATACCGACCCAAGTGGTTCCCTGAAAAAGACTTAGGTAATTCGGGTCTTTCAGGCGGATTGTTTCAAAAGTAGAAGAGATCCCTCCTAACTCAGAAAACACAACAATAGGAACAAGAATCAAAGCCAAAACCATAATCGTACCCTGTACAAAATCTGTCAGACTAACAGCTAAAAAGCCTCCTAAAAATGTATAAAGCACCACAACAGAACTGGTAATCCAGAGTCCGGTATAATAGTCCATATTAAATGCTGACTCGAACAACTTACCCCCAGAAACCATTCCAGCGGAAGTATATAATGTAAAGAAGACCAAAATTACCAAACCAGAGATAAAGCGCAGTACCCGTTTATTATCGTGAAAACGCTTCTCAAAATAGTCGGGTATCGTAATGGCATTACTCGCTTTTTCCGTATAGACACGAAGTCGAGGCGCCACCAAAACGTAGTTCATATAAGCGCCAATCGTTAAACCGAGCGCTATCCAGCTAGCGGATAGTCCGGATTCAAACATCGCTCCGGGCAAGCCCATCAACAGCCATCCGCTCATATCGGCTGCCCCCGCGGACAAAGCTGTTACCGCCGCACCGAGTTTCCTACCGCCCAATAAAAATTCGTTGACATTGCTAGTCGATTTACGATATGAATAAAAGCCAATACTGATCATCAAAACCAAGTAAAGCCCTATTGAAATGATTTGATATATGTCCATCTAGATTATACGTCGGTTTTTAATTATTTTTAATCTGGTTCCTCTACTAGTTAAATATATTAATTTATCTTTATTTTAGTGATGTGAGGGAAACTGAACCCCAACAAATTAAGACTCAATATGGTATTAGAGGCAGCAATCTTATATGTAAAAGAGGGAAAACAAGAACAATTTGAAAATGATTTCAAGGAGGCATCGCAATATATTTCTTCTATTGAAGGATATATAAAGCATTCTTTAAAAAAATGTATTGACAAAGACAATCAATATCTTTTATTGGTTGAATGGGTGTCAGTTGAAGCTCATGAAATCGGGTTCCGGAAATCACCTCAATACTTAAAATGGAAAGAGCTATTACATCATCATTATTCTCCCTTTCCCGAAGTACTTCATTACGAAGATATTTCGCTGGAATAAAGTTTAACTTATCGACAAATCCTCTATAAACCGATCAACCGCCTTCTCATCCGTAGACCACGAGGTTATTAGTCGAATCGCAGAGTGGCCATCATCTATAACACACCATTCGTAGAACAGATACTTTTTACTCAATCTAGCTATCAGTTCATTTGGTAAAATTGGGAATATCTGATTCGTCATCGAATCTGTTAAAAACGAATAACCCTTTTTCTTGAGGGCCACAGATAATTTCATAGCCATCCTATTCGCATGACGACCTAATTCGAAATACAAATCATCTTTGAATAGTTCAAGAAATTGAATGCCTAAAACCCTTCCTTTTGCCAGTAGAGCACCTTTCTGCTTTAATACGTAATCAAATTCAGGAGCCAGGTCGGGTTTATTAAAAACGATTGCCTCGCCCAAAAGAGCACCATTCTTCGTACCTCCAATATAGAACACATCCGTTAAGCGAGCGACATCTGCCAAAGTCAGATCATTATTTTCGGCAGTTAGAGCTTGGGCTAATCTTGCCCCATCTAAAAACAACAGCAAATCATGTGACTCGCAAAATTCAGCCAGAGCCGCCAATTCATCCTTTCCATAGATTGTTCCGATTTCAGTGGAGTTAGAAATATAAACCATCTTCGGCTTTACAACGTGTGGCCGTAAAGAATATTCACTCAGAACCTTTTCAATTCCCAATGGCCCAATCTTACCGTCGCTTGTGTCAATTGTAATCACTCGGTGTCCTGTTGCTTCAATAGCACCAGTTTCGTGTGAAAAAATATGCCCGGTTCTAGCGCTGATAACTGCTTCATGAGCTTTCAGGAGCGTTGAAATAACCAAAAGATTTGTTTGTGTGCCGCCCGACACAAAATAGATTGAGGCTTCCGGGTTATTCACTCTCTGTTTAATAAACTCTTTCGCTTTAGCCGAATATTCATCTTCTCCATAGCCTTGCTGCTGCACCAAATTGGTTTCCATCAGCCTTTTTAGAATGGATGGGTGTGCTCCTTCCGAATAGTCGTTCTTAAAATTGTACATATTGATTGCTGATTACCTCAGTCTATATTTTTCATAAATATTTCTGGAGCTGAACAGATAAAATAGAAGCCCAATAAAACACAGTGCGGCTGTAATCAGATACATATTTTCATAACCCCATGCCGCTGCGATACTCGCACCGACAAGCATACCGATACCAATTCCCAAATCGAAGCCCGTCAAGTAGGTGGAATTTGCAGTACCCCTTTTTGATGCGGGAGCCATTTCGATATAGATCGTTTGCAAAGCGGGAAGCAATGTACCATAACCCACCCCGATAAAGAAAGCTGAAATATTATAGGCATATACGGTATGGATCAAAGCAAAAGAGACAAAAGAAATCGTAACTACCGCTACCGCGAAAATAATAACCTGGTGGATATGCCCCTTATCCACCAACCGCCCTGAAGCAATTCTCGAAACAATAATACCAGCCGCTAGGAATAGAAAAAACAAACCTGCATTTTGCAGACCCGACTCGATACCATACAAAACGGCATAAGCCGCCAAAGTACCCCATCCAAACGTGATAAAAATCTGATTAAACAGAATTGGGATTGCCTTTACAAGTAAAAACCGATCGAAAGAAATTGGTTGTTTTTTTTCTATGAGCTCCCGCTTAGGAACCTTAATAAAACACACGACCAAAATAGCCAAAGCTCCCAATACCAAAGCCACCGAAATCAGAAACGAAAAGCCGTGCTCCTCATATATCTCAATCGCAAAGAAAGGAGCAATGGCCATTGCCAGGTTCATGTTAACACCGAAATAACCTATCCCTTCTGCTCTTCGCGTAGGTGGAATGATATCAATCGCTACCGTATTGGATGAAACTGTTGCAAGCCCCCAAAACAAACCATGAACAAATCGGAGAATCACAAAAAAGCCGACAGTAACCGCGAAATAGTACCCGAAAAACACAGCCATAAAACAGGTTATTCCAAGTAGGTACAACATCTTCCGAGGATACAGATCAACTAGAAAACCTGAAAATGGTCTAATCAGCAGCAATGCAAACGCATAGGAAGACAAGATGATACCCATTTTTGAACTCTCTATGCTCAATACCTCAGTTAAGTACAACGGAATAGTGGGCATCAGGAGATTAAAAGAACAAGCCGTGAAAAAATTGGCGATGCAAGCGATGACGAAGTTCTTATTCCATAAAACCTCTTTCTGTTTCATATAAAGTCAGATGTTACCCGAAACACACCTTTACCAGACGATGTGTCTGGTAAAGGTATCTATAATTTATCTGAAACCCTCTATCGCCTCGTTACAAATTTTCTTCTAAAAACTGTCGCAGCGCTGGCCCTCGAAGGTTTTTACCGACGATTTTACCATCCGGGTCAATCATGAACGACGCTGGTATTGCAGAAATATTATAAAGTTGCCCTGCCTCACTATCCCACATCTTTAAATCAGAAATCTGAGTCCATTCCAATTTATCATCTTTAATCGCTTTGAGCCAAGCATCGCGATCACGGTCCAATGAAACACCCAACACCGTAAAACCTTTATCCTTAAAGCGATGAAATTGTTCAACGATGTTCGGGTTTTCCTGACGACATGGTCCGCACCATGCAGCCCAAAAATCCAATAAAACATACTGCCCCCTCAAGTCAGACAATTTAACCTCATCCCCTTCCGGTGTTAGCGAGGCAAAATCTGGTGCTACCTGTCCAATACTCAATGGTTTGATCGCAGCCATGTGCGCAACAAAAGACTGCACTGCATCATTGTTCGGAAACTGGTCTTTTACCTCCTCTGCATAATTCACCAAAGCTTCTTCCTGTCCGGTAGGATCAACCGTATATAAAATCAGCATGCCATAGAATCCTGCTAAGTTATCTTTATTATCTAATGAAAACTCGACTACCTGTTCCGACAAATCTGCAATAAAATTCTCACTTTTTGTCATTAGATCACTCTGAACAACTGCAGCTTCCTCACCATTGTTCATACGCTGCTCGAACTCTTGTCCCAGTGCTGTCTGTTGCTTCTGAAATGTTTCGCGAACAGCATCCAGTTCTTTCAGTTTGGCAGATGTCTTTGACCCACTTACTTTATAGTCTGCCGGCTTTTTCATGTCTGCTTGAAATTTGACTGTCTCTCCATTTTCCAAAACCAGCATATACGGTCGTTCGCCAACTAGTAAAGTATACAAACCCGGTTCAGGCGCATTGCCTTCAAAATAGAAGTCTTGGTTTTCATCCAAAGCTGCCGCCCCCAATTCCTTCTCGCCTTCATATAACACGATATTACTTACCCCACCGGCATTTTCAACGTGACCATTGATGGTAAATTTTGTATCGTCGACTGCACCACAAGACGTAAGGAAAATAAGAACAAAAACCTTCGTTAACATTAATCCAATTTTCATAGTATATTTTTTAGTTTTCAATTTTTAATTTCTTTAATTATCACTCCGCGGTTAACTTCATCAAAAAGTCTTTAAACTCCGCGTTCGAAAAGTCGCCCATCCCCTCATGCTTAAAAACGACTTTCCCATATTTATTCAGAACCAAAGTTGTAGGTATAGCGCCGCTCATATAGGAAGACGGAATTGAACTTGCAGGTGTATATATTGGCAAATCAAAGTTTCTCTTTTCCATAAACTTCTCTGACTTACTCCTATTGTTATCAACATCAACCATCATAAACTCAATTTCGTCATTATTCTTCAGTTCCGAATAAAGTTTATTAATAGAAGGCATTTCAGCGATACATGGCGGACACCAGGTTGCCCAGAAGTTCATAAAAACGACTTTCCCCTTCTGATCTGAAAGTTCAATCACGTAACCTTCCGGATCCTTAAAAAGTATTTCTTCGTTATTTTCATTTGCATCAATACCTGCCGCAATATCTTTCGACGAACCGTTCGGCACTTTTGGTTGGAAGAGGCCGATCTTCATCAAGTTTTGCGTAACCATGCCTTTAAAATCAGGGCTAAAAAGCATTGCTAGTACAAAAACCAACAATACTCCTGTAAATATATTTGAAAGAGTGATTTTCTCCTTCAATTTTGTTAAAGTATTCATTGTGTAAATAAGTTTTCCCACCAATACATACTAGGTATCGGTCAATCAGACTAATTCCGTATTTGATTAAAAAGAAGAAAAGTAGGCGGGTATCATATTATTATCGATCGATTTCTCAGAAAAAGCGGAACACCATTCTTCAAGATGTATTTTTCTTCTATATTAAAAGCTGTAAATCTTGAACTTAAGATCGATAAAGAAAGATATAAGCTGATAATCGTCATGAAAAGAGGGAGAGGCAAGCTTTTATTCCCCGATTTCGAAAAATCTAAAACTACCGCCTTCGCTACTTTCCCGTCAGCACAGCGAAGATTATCGTAAACAAATGAATTTGAATTTGCAGCTTTTTTTCCCTGCATACTATTTTCAATCGGAGTATTAATGGCGTTAGCTAAGAGACTTCGTATAGGGCAGGTATTTAACATCATAAACAACACACACAGCATTAAAACAGCTGCTTTCACCCGCGTAGTTATAGACAATTCACCCTTCATCCGCATATTCATTTAAGCACAAAAATAAGGAATATACCCCTAAATTCCTATTGCCCATTTATTTATTTCCGTTATAAAGCCCTGTATTTCCTTTTTCCAATTCTATTAATAACCTGTCGACTACTTTGGGTTTTTGGTCCACAATATTTTTGCTTTCATGCGGATCCCTTCGATGATCATACAGCTCCACCGGAAAATTCGTATCCCTAAAGTATTTCGTTATCCGATACTGAGAGGTTTTCAAAGAGATTCCATTTTTAAAATAAGCAAAGGCCGTATTTTTCCAATGTCTATCTTTCCCTTCCGTTAAAAGCTTTGCATACGAAGCTCCGTCATATTCAATAGCCGGCATCGATATTCCACACAAATCCATTAGTGTTGGGTACAAATCAACAGCACTAATTACCTCATCCACCACTCGTCCTCCTTTCTGATCTCCGGGCAACTTCATAATGTAAGTACTCTTCAATGACAAGTCAAACAACGTGTGTTTTCCCCAAATTCGGTGATCGCCCAATTGCCATCCGTGATCACCCCAGACAATAATAATTGTATTACGATCCAGATTCTTTTCCCTCAAAGTTTGAAGCACTTTACCGATCATCGCGTCTACATAACTTATCGATGCATAATAAGCATGCTTTAATTTTCTTGCATAAGCATCTGAAACAGGTCGGTCCAGTCTCGGATGTTCTTCACCTAACTTATATTGGTTAAACTCCTCACTTTGTATCAAGCTAGCACGATCAACATTCTCAGGCAAGTCTGGCGATTCAGAAAGAGGAATCTTGTCTTCGTTATACAAATCCCAATACTTTTTCGGCGCATTAAAAGGGAGATGCGGCTTAAAAAAACCAACTCCTAAGAAAAATGGCTCATCCTCATCAGCCAGCTCATCCAACTTATCGATCGCCAGCTGTGCAGTCAGCCCATCCGGATAGTCTGTATCCGTCACGTCTACACTCTCATAGGGTTTCATCTGACCATTCAATGTGATTCTACTTCGCCCGTTCACGCCCGCAAAAAAGGCTTTCCACCCTGTCTCCCACTCTCCAGGATTAAAAAGCATTTCTTCCCAGCTGTAGGGCAATTCCAACACATCACTTTTATCTGCATTATACGGATAAAAATACCCGTCAGCAGAGTGACTTATCTTTCCAATACCGATAGTCTTATACCCGTTTCGACGCAAATGATCTACAAAGCTCTCCGGCACCTCACTTTTAGGACGGCGCGCAAGATCATGAGCAAAAATATCATTGCTTAAATGTCCTGTAGTTTGCGGCAGCTTTCCAGTCAGCAATACATACCTTGACGCACCGCAAGTGGGTACATTCGCATATTGATTCGTAAACAGAAAACCACGTTCGGCCAAACTGTCCAGGTTAGGAGTCCGAACAATCTTATTGCCATAAGCACCTAAATCTGCTCGCAGGTCATCCACAAATAGAAAGAGAACGTTCGGCTTAGATAAATTATTCGCTCCACTCACCTCCTGCCCCAATACAGCATGGAACTGACTGAAGGTAACCACTAACACAATAATTGAAATTAGCGAATATTTCATCTATATCGTTATTATTATAGAGGTTATGGCAATGGCTATAATTTTTACAATTACCTATAAATATAGGAACAATTCGTAAAAAGAACTAACGAACAATCTTCTTGCTGACACACTACTTTAGTTCGTTTGGATCACATCGAACTAAAGTAACCCCAAACACTGTCAAATTCCCGTGCAAATAACCTAAATTTACACAACAGTCCAAATCACTTCATGCCTGAATTAAATCACTTAACAGCTATCCATGCCTTTTCAGGAGGAGCCTTATGGCTTCTCGGCTCCCTCCTTCTAATCGGGTTCGATAAAGCAAATGCCCAAGGCGGTCGATGGCTTGGGGCATTCTACAGCATCCTCGCATGCACGTTTACACAACTATTTCTAGAAGAATTTAGAGTGGGTGGAGCGCTCCTCATCCATCTACTTGAAGTGCCTAGGTGGGCTGTGTTACCCAGTCTCTATATGGCGGTAAGCTATTATGTATCACCTTCTAAACCTAAAAAAAGATGGATACTTCACTTTGTTCCGTTTTTAGCTTTCCTTCTATTTTCTTTGGTTTACCTCATACCCAATCTGTTTAACGAACAGAACAATATGCCTACATTACCAGCTTCCGTCGGACATATCGTTCGCTATTTCTTTCTTGTCCAGACCATTTTCTATTGGATATTATGCTTTTACCTCTTCCGATCGCACCAGAAAAACATCAAGATGCTTGCTTCCTTTACCGAAAAGATAGATCTGGAATGGCTAAAATATCTATTGATGTCTGTATTATTTCTAATTTTCATCCGCATACTTGCTATTTCCAGCAATTCGGTAGCATCTTTAGCTCCAATACTCTATTTCTTAGGAATAATTTTAGTCGCATACTCTACACTTTCCCAAAAATCTATTTATGCTATCGAATCCAATATTCCGAAAGCAGAAGATAGTGCGAACCCCAAAAAAGCATCCAACGAACGGCTTACGACAGAACAGGTCGCTCAACTTAAATCTATAGTCCTTCGGAAAACAATCGATGAAAAATTATACCTTGATCCCAGTCTGACACTTTCCATGCTTTCAGGAGAAATTGGCATCAGCACCCATGAACTCTCCTACATCCTTAACAGCGGGCTTGGAAAAAGCTTTTATCAGTTCATAAACGAACTGCGGACTGAAGAAGCAAAGTCCTTGCTCCTCTCAGATGATCTGAAACATTTAGATCTGCTCGGTATCGCGATTAGAGCCGGCTTCAATTCCAAAACCACCTTCTACACAACATTTAAAAAAGCTACCAACCTCACTCCAAAAGAATACATTCAGGCAAATTCAAAGACCGTTTCCTAAAGGTTTTGTTCACTTGCATCCAGACGAACCCCTTTTCGGAGCCGATGAGCTATCATTGCATCATAAAAAAATATAATTATGAAAACAATGAACATTTTCAAATCGACAATCGCCATCCCAATTAGGTTGGCCGTCGGCAGCATTTTACTGTTAGGCACATTTCTCTCATCGGCAGCCTTCGCACAAACATCCGCTCAGCCGGCTGAAACGGCTTCCTTGGAAAAGTACACCGGCTATTACCAACTTCCCACCAAATCAGACTTTGTCAAATTTGAGCGAAGAGACGATGTACTTTTTGGTACAAAATTATGGGACAATACAGAATATGAGCTCGTCCAGATCAATGAAACAACCTTTGAAACAAAGCAAGGAGGTCACAAAGTCCAGTTCACAGACGAAAGCTCTGACGGCTACGCGCAGGCGAAGATACTAGAAAAATACAACGCGATAAAAGTTGCGTTTAATCCCCAACAAGCAGTACATCTCTCGCAAGAACAACTTCAGCGGCTCGAGGGAACCTATACCTTTACAAAAGACAGTAAACTCAAACTAGAGATCCGATCTTCCGCCCAAGGATTGACCCTAAAACAATTATGGGATAATAAAGAGATTAGCTTCACGCCGCGAACAGAAAGCTTTTTCCTAAGCGATGACGGCACTTTCCCGCTAACATTTTTACTGACCGATGGAAAGGTCGCACAGCTTACCTGCTTTGAAAACGATATTTGGCTTAAAGACCAATAAAACCAATTTAAACTCACCTTAAAATCTAAAACTTTTTAGGGTGAGTTTCTTTTACAACTTCATGCTCATATATCATTCTTTTCAATAACCCACTTTAGGGGGTATTACAGAAAACTCTTCATCGATACCTTTGCTTCCGTCTAACCGATATAACAACTAAAAAAAAATAAAAGCATGAAAACAATAATCCGAAAAACATTAGGTCTATTAACTATGGGCGTAGTTTTAACAGGCTGCTCTAAAGAAGACAATAAACCAATTGGTTCAGATGAATGCTGGTATCGCATTACCATAGAAGATGAAATAGCCTACCCGAACTTATTCGGACAGGACAACATCCATTTATCCAGTACGTATGGCATCATAGATGACGAAGAAGAAGGAGGATTTAGTATTTCAATTATGCAATCCAAAACTGATGGCAAGAAACAAATGGCTTTTTTATCTGGTTTTGAACTAGAGAAATTTAACCGTGAAACCGCCGTAGGTACCATCTTTACGGCTGATTCCTCAGCAGATGTGTTTTACGCTCATTCCCTAATCACCCCAGCATGGGACGGTACGCAATACACCAAAGACTATGGAGACGGAGATGAAAATGTACCAACTCTACCAACCATTATAGTGAAGGAAAATTCAGACGAGAGGATACGATTCGCCATATCCGGCATGTTGTCAAAATTCGAGGGTGGTTTCGACAACCAACAGCCAGCTGGTTTAGTGCCCATAGACGGTGAAATTATTATCGGCCGTTCTCACTATATCAGTAACCAGGTAAACGATGTAGCTATAGCAGGTGTTAACTGCGAATGCAAGGACCAGTAATGTGATTTCGTTATTTGCCCAATTCGCAAAAGCAAAGGAAAATGAACTTCCCTGATCTGTTTGTTTCCCCAAAGTGGCTCGATTTCTTTTTGCAATTCGTCTACCGGATTAAAAGTATTCTGTTTCACAAAATGTTTTACGGCCGACCAGGTTTTCAAATAACCTACTAAATGCTCCAAAGTCCAATGTTGTTTGTTCACAAACTTTGGTGTTTGAATTTCTTTAAACGGAAACGGAATAGTTGTATAATTTTCATCAACATATCTTCGCTCTTTGTCCCAATAAGAACCAATTACATGGGTATAAAAGTCGGTAATTACATTATCAATTTGTTCAGTAATTTTAACACGATTATAACCAACAACGCAAAGGAATGCATTGTCTTTTGTTGTCCGTTTTACCTCTGCGTAAAACTTATCAAAATCAAACCAATGAATGGCTTGTGCAACGATAACTAAGTCGAACTGTCCATCATCAAAGTTTGTCGTTTCAGCTGGCTGAACAGAATATGAGATATTGTTAGCTTGTAAAGCGTTAGCAATTTGCGATTGGCTTACGTCCGTCGCAAATACCTTGTCAAAAGTCTTTGCTAACTCGTATGCAACTTGCCCCCGTCCCTGTTCCACAATCCCATGCGATCTGTTTGATTGGAATATGCGGATTCAAATAATCAAAGAAAGCGCCTGGATATACAGGTCGATATTTTGCGTATTTGTCTGATTGTGTCGAAAAATTATCTTTCATCTATCACACCGTCCTGTTTTAGGGCTAGTAAATAGAAGAAAACTAAACAAGAAAGCAAATATTAAATAGATAATTGCCAGCAACCAAACTAATTTTACCATTGGATTCTGTATTCCCACTCTCATAATTGAAAGACCTGCTACTAAAAAATGCGAAAAATTACCAACACAAAGCGGTCGCGCATATATTCCACCAATTAAAACAGTTTTAGCCATCCAGTTCATTATCGCAAAACCAAGATATAATGCTCCTGTGATTTGCACAAATAATCTTAAGATATCCGTTGGAGTCTGTTCAAAAGATCGTAAAATTTCATCTGGAAAAAAAGACGCAATAATTCCGAGTCCTCCCATTACTAGAGAGCTTGCTATCATTATTAATTTAGTATTCATTTTAACTTTGGTTTATCATTTATCCGTTGTGCACAACAGATAAATCCTGTCAGGAAACCGTTTCGTCCTTGAAATAAAAATCCTACTTTCTATCAAAATTAATAAACTTGTTAGCGCTTCGTGCTTATTTCAAACACAAATTCTTCATTCATTCCTAAACTGACGATAGGGTATCATGCCTGTTTCAGGGTCCAATGCCCATGTAAAGATCAGGTTTGCCGAAAATCTATTAGTCACAGTATATGAATTGTCAGACACTTTAAGAACAACATAGTCTTTGCTCTTTTTCGTTGATATTTTTTTGACTAGATGAGGATTACTTTCGACTGCCAGATACAGATTATCGACTTCTTGAAAGGGCTTAATTTCCGAATATTCACCTAAAGGAATCACAACTTCTCCTCTTTCGGTAAACAAACCCATATACTCTTTCATCCCATCATCAATTACTTCCCCTTGCTTTACAACCAGTTGACCGGTTCTCAGGACATCAATATCCTTATACAAAGGGGACAATATAGTCTCTCCATCCCAACCAAGCAGACCATACTGACTAGCGGACATTTCGAAGTTAGTGGTATATTTAAATCCAATCTTTGTAATATTAGAAAGACTCATTGTCTTTTTATCTACATTCAGAATCTGTTTTCCGCTCAGAGAGTAGACAAACCCTTCCTGTCCTTCACCACTTGCTACTACACAAAACAAATCAAAAAAGCCTGTGCTGTCGGGGCGGTAAGCACCCTCATAGTTTTCCTGCAAATACGAAATATCAGCTACCATCGGAGCACTGATAACTACGTTCAATAATTGTAAAAATTTATTTTCTGCAGGAATAACGACGATCCCCTTTTTTTTCACTCCTATCTTTCCCTCCTTATTAGTAAACAAGCGATAACCCAATTTTGCCAAATGATCCTCAATTTCATCGTGATTCATTACGCCATACTGAAGACCTTCGTTATTCGAACCTAAGACTTCCGGGGTGTCCGACTCTTTTGTGCCCAGTATATTTGCAACCTCCTTGACCTTTTGGGCAGCAACTAAATCAATATTTTCGTCCAGAAAATTATCGATCCTAACCAGTTCCTTATGGGTGAACCCATCCGAATAGCCAGTCGAGTTCCGCGACACCAATTTATCGAATTTAAGGTCATATATCTCATGCTTGCCTTTTTCAGGCGAGAACTGGTATGAATCTTCTTTGAATTGATCGAAGAAGCTGCCTTTAGCAGTATCGATATCTTGGTAAACAGTATAAAACGGTATATTTTTATAAAACCTCTGTTGCCCTAGGTTAGGTTGATAAGTAATAATATAAGTGTAGCGGTGTGGAAGAATCTCTCTACCAGCACTGTCAATGATCCCTTGAAAAAAAGTGCTATCTCGAGAAAGATAATACCGATCGCCTTCTAATTCGTATGGCATTAGATCATAATAACATGGTGGAATTACAAATTCACCGTCTTCATTGATAACACCGTAGAATTCCCCCACCTTCACAATTGCCCTTTCTTGTTTAAAACTTCTGGCATAATCAAATTGAAAATCCAGCACGACATGGTTGCCGGTATCGATATAACCCCAAATATCACCTTTTTTTACAGCAGCAAGACCATCGGAAAAACCACTGGCTGAACAATATATCGCAGGTATTCTTTTGGTACTGTCATAAACGTTTATGAAGCCCCATGCTTCTTCAGAACACATACCAAATGGACTCACCTCTTTCTGAGCTATCAGTGGTAAAGACATTGTCAATAGAAACAGGAAGGCTGTGGCACGTATGAACGATTGCCTAATTATTTGTTTTGGCAACTTACTTTTTTTCATTCAAATTAAATTCCAGCAATCCGTCTTCGGAAATAAATTGCTTGGTATAAGCTTCCAGTTCCTTCGCTTTTACTGCATTTGTTTCCGTTTCAAAATCTGCACTATTCATCTGTTCCTTTGGTTGTGCAGTCTTACTTATTTCGTTACTTTTGGAAATGTAGTAGGTATCATTTTCGATTTCAACCACCTTGAACCAGCCAAATCCTCCCTCGCTTCCCAGCATATTGCCCTTTTCTTTATAAGCTCTATACGTTCCAAAGTAAATATCCCCCACGGCTACTTTAGCTTCTTCCGTCATTCTTTGTTGATAGGCTTCTTTTCTGGCGGGTGCTCCTATTTCGTCGACTACAATATAGCCCAATAAGCCAAAAGCAAACAAGAAAAACACCCACCCGACAACTGTGAGTCTAAACGAACCTTTTTGGGGCGGCGTTTTGGCTAATTCTGACTGAGCAAATTCATCCATCTCTGCTGACCATTTTCTCTTTGGTATTCTTGATCCGGCAGGTGCTTGAAGATACTCTGCCAAGACCTTCTTGTGGGTCGACACGAAAAATGCCATTCTGCTTTCCTGCTGATACAAACTCAACACCATAGGATCGCCAGCAGTTTTTGGGTTCTCTAAATGCGAAGCATCCACTTGCCTCACATCTATTTTTGATATTCTAATCCACATTTTATTAGTTTTATGCTTTATTAAATTACTTTTTTATCTTCGCTCTCTCAGGTATTCGCAATAGGAATTCCATCCCGGATTATAATTATTATCTAGATAATACTTCAATCGAATCTTACTGATCGTTTGGTTATTAAATGAACTCACTGTATACAAAGACATCGATTGGTCATTTTGATTCGCAAGCCACTCCACGAACTCCTCCAAGCTTTCAAAAGTAATAAGAACAGGATGCGGCCCCATTCCATCGTTTACCTCCCCAAGGGTAAATTCACCTTTAGCCTTCCTGGCAAGCTCCCGACCATAGTTCTCTTGGTCAAGCGACTGAAAAATTTCGAGATCTTTTTTGTCGAGTGACGAGCTCGCCATTTTAGAGAAAAACATTTTCATTTATTATTCCTAAAAATTAAACATTCCTTCAAAGACCTTCCCGATGATTGGAACTGGTTTCCGAGCTTCGTTAGCTGCCGTTATAATTCCAAAAATAAGGAACGCGATCGGTAGCAGCCCTGCCAGAACCAGAATGCTTCCCAGCGAAGGAACCACGGATATAACAATAGTAAGAATAATGTTCAAAACCACAGCAAAGATAAATACACCAAGTCCCTGACTCAGATGATAAGAGACCAACTCATTTTTTTGCTCACGCTGTTTATATTGTAAATAAGCAATCACCCATCCAATAATGGTGATATACGCTACGATTGAAATAGTTTTTGCTTTCATGTGGGTATCTTAAATTTGGGTAAAAAAGTCTAATACAAATTTATGGGCACATCGTTCCTTAAAAAATTTTCAGACACCTATGCAGCGACTACAAGCATTTGAATAAACATCTACAAAGTGTCTACAAAATCTGTATCTTTAATCAAAGAGGGCGTTAATTATTCTATTTTTACCACATGAGATATTCCGTGTTCGTATGCTCCTTTCTTTTTTTGATGGCTCTATTCTCTTCGTTAGGTGGACGAGCACAATCTATAATTACGGATTCTTTGCATCTCGTTATAGCGAAATCTAGCACATCAAACGGAGAACGTATAGAAGCTATGGCGCAATTATCTAAAATCATAGCTGCTCAAAATAAACTACCGGAGGCATTGAAAATAGCGAAAGAAGCACAGCAGCTTAGTCACAGAGAAAAAGACGGGCGATACGGTGCCTTGATTCAATCAACTTTGAGTTATTTGCATGTACAACAAGACAGTTTAAAGCTTGCCTTTCAGGCCATTGATAGTGCCGAACAATACCTTTCTCATACAACGGATAAGATCATACAAGGACGCGTTCTTTTTCGTAGGGGTTGGCTAGAGCACATCGTGGAAAATACCGATAAGGCTTATCAAAATATGCTAAAAGCACTCCGCCTGTTGAACGAAGACGGTACCGACCTTTACAAAAGCAATATTTATCATTATCTCGCTGCTATACACGCTTATTGGGGAAATACTGATAAACAATTACATTATACCAGGCTTTGTCATGATGTGGCACATAGAAGCGGCAATCCAGATGCTATTGCCAATGCTAATTTGAGCATGGGAACGAGTTACCTCTACCGTTTCCGCAAGGATGACAGCCAGCAGCAATTGCTAGATTCTGCGGCATATTTCTACCGATCGGTGCTACAACTTACTGATTCCCTAAAAAGTCGTATTACGCTGCCGAGCACAAGAGGTATTGCTGCACTTAACATGGCTAATCTCTATTTTGAATTTTACCCGGCGTCCTATCAAGATAGTGCGCAAGTGTATCTCAACGAGGCGCTTTCTATTGGGAAAAAAATCAATAACGTAGATATTATTGCCAACAGTTATGGAATATTAAGCGAATATTCGCTAAAAGAAAACGACTATATACGCGCTGAGGCCCTCTTGCAAATGGCGTTGACCGAGATCATTAACAGTCCTGGAGGCACCTTGTCCAAAGGAAGGATAACGAATGCTTTGGCTCGGGTGGCCGAAAAAAGCGGCAATACAGCTAAAGCATTAGAATATTATAAACAATACATGAAGTATGACAAAGAATTGTTTGATAAGGAAAAATTATCCATCACCCAGCGGCTCGAAATACAATATCAATCTGAAAAAAAGGAACTTGCATTAACAGCAACAAAACAGGAAGCTCTCTTCACCAAAAAACTGAACCGTTATTATTTAATCACGATTATTGCTGGCTTAATAGCCTTATTCTTTTTGTTTAGATCTTATCATTTTAAATTGAAATCCTCACAGCAAAAGCAGCTATTACTCACCGGAGAAAAAAATAAGGCTGAGCTCCAGACCAACCTTAAAATCGAGGAAACCGCTCGACTGAGAGCAGAACGCGAACTTATGCAGGAAAGGCTTAACCAATTGGAAAAAAAACTCCTCGCCGGCACCCTGCAAGTCGCTGAAAAAAACACGCTCATGAAGGAACTAAAAGACAAACTAAGCCTCTTAGACCGTGAAGACCCATTGTATCGACAAATTGATCGGCTAATTTCCAAAAATCATGACGTGGATAAGGGTTACAACAACATCCGAACCGAGCTGTCTGAAATAAGTCCTGACTTTATTGCCAATCTTCAGCAAAAGGCAGAAAATAAACTAACGCGCCTTGATCTAAAATATTGCTCTTATATTCTGATGGGACTTACCAATAAGGAAATTGCCGTTAAGCTGAATGTCGATCCGAAAAGTATCAGAATGGCTCGTTACCGAATCAAACAAAAATTGAATTTGCAAAAAGAGGAGAATCTTGATCAGTTTATTAATGAGCTAGGGGCTTAGGTTATTTATTCAAAAGATGTTATTTCATTATTCTTTAAATTAATTATTAATCCGTGTTCTCCATCCCTGTAAATCGTCAAAAAATATCCGTCTGGGTCTCGCAATGAAAATTCTACGGGTGTGTTTACGAATGTCTTTGACAAATTTTTCAGCACTCTTTTTCTTTGGAGTTTCCATGATTAAATTTAATGTTTTTTAATTAAAACTCTCCTTAAGACTTTAGATTATCGTGTCCACTTGCTGACGATTTACATAAAACGGAATTTCATAATACGGTTGCAAAGTTAGTATAGCACTGTTTTTCACTTACGCCAAGAAAGTCTTTTCACCATAAAAATGTTGTTGTTTATAGCAGTAACAATTCCGTCTTTTTTGCTTTACGGAACTTCACCTCTATACAAATCCATGCAATAACACCTGTTACCAAACCTAGAATAAACATTTTAGCAATCGGGTTAATTAATGCGTCAAAGCCTCCATTTTGAATCGTAGCAATTCGGTAAGCCTCTAAAAAGTGCGTTAAAGGAATAGCTTGCGCTAAGTATTGTATCCAAACTGGCATCTGGCTTAATGGCCAGGTGAATCCACTAAGCACGAAGCTTGGAGTAGCAATTACCATTAAAATCTCAGTTGCTTTTAATTGATTAGGAATAAGAATACTAACCAAGATACCGATCATGCATACAGAAAAAACGAGCAGACCCGCAATGAGCGTAATCCATCCAAGATTATAGCCTAATGGAACTTTAAAATACAAGTGCATAATTGCATAGCAAATCCAGATAATAAATGACATAATAAAGTACGGAGTACATTTGGCAACAATGGCCATTAAAGAGGTGCGCGATTTCCTAACCAGTTCAGAAAAGGTTCCATTTTCAAGTTCAGCGGCAAAAGTTATCGCCAACGCCAAAAATAATACTTGCTGAAAAATCGTAGCCAGCATCCCTGGCCATAAAAAATACATATAGTTTCCGCTCGTATTATAGTTTTTGATGTAGGTTACCTGAAAAGGTTCATATTGTGTATTAGCAAGAGCTTCTGGCACTCCGGTTTTTCTCAAAGCTTCTATTTCGATACCAGCCTTTAAGGTACCTGTAACTATTTGAATGGCTTTGGAAGAGAAATTAGCAGTTAAAATATTATCAGTATTAACATAGACTGGTATTTCAGGATAGCGTTTATAAAGAATATCAGCTTCAAAATGATCTGGAATTACAATTACACTTGCTGCATCATATTTTACTGATAAAACATGCAAGTCAGTATTCGCTGGAACAATTGCAGCAATCTTAACTGTTTCATTATCATTCAGCATTTCAATTAAGCGATGACTCATTGGAGAGTTATCTTCATCCACCACAACGATCGGCAAATCCGTTACTTTTCCTTTTTCATACACAAATCCAAAGAGTATGCCATAAGCCAACGGTGCGCCAATAAAGAGCATTCTAAGAACCGAATTGTTCCAGAATAACTTGAATTCACGCTTAACTAAATCAATATACCTTCTCATCTTAATTCTTTATTGCAATAATGGGTTAAAGCTTGAGCGTTACTGTAGCATTCGCTAAGAACTCTTTGGCTGCATTCTCATCGCCAGGTTTTACCTTTATCTCGTAAATAGCCTCTCCCATTTCATAGTCAGGGTAAGCTGTGGTAATATCAGCATAATGAGTTAATTGAGAAATCGAAATTATAGTCCCGGCAGCAGAAGTCTTTGCATAAGAAATCTCGATCGTAACCTCTTGTCCATTTTTTACTTGCCCGATTTTCGATTCAGGTAAGGTAAATCGAAAATAAGTAGACGAGTTCAAATAACCTGTAAATAATGTATAACCAGGAAGGGCCAATTCCCCGACACTTAGGGTAATATTTTCAATGCTCATGTCTTGCGGAGCGATAATATACCTTTCTTTGTCTGCTGCCCCGGCCTCTTGCAAAGCTCCTTCTGCCCTATCTTTCTGTCCCAGAGCCATGATTTGTTGTTCAACTCTTGCACCGTTTTTCGCTTCTTCAAATTCAGCTAAAGTTGCCATATATTGAGCTTTTGCACCTTGCATTTTAGTATACGCTTCATCATATTGTTGACGAGAAATTAAAGAATCTTGAAGCATATTCGATAAACGTTTTACAGAGGTTTGAGCAAATTTATACTGTTCTTGTAAAGCATCTCTTTTTGCTGCCAATTGTTGAAGTTGTAAGTCGGTTGCACCTTTTACGGTCATTTTATATTGTGCATCAGCAGATTTTACGGCACCTTCTGCCTGAACCATTTTAGCATCTACCTCGGGCAAAGATAAAATTGCTAAGGTGTCACCAGCTTTAACGAATTCACCTTCATGAACGCGAATTTCATGAACTCTACCAGGAATCTTTCCTGTAACTGATATTGTATTTCTTTTAATTTTTCCTTCAATAGGCTTATCAATAGTTGATTGACAAGATGCAAATCCCAAAACGGAAAGAAGAAATAGGAGGTTGATATTTTTTAATGTTTTCATTTAAGATCTTATTATTATTCAGCAATTAAAACTTTGTTTCTTGTAATTTACAAACTCTCCAATGTCAAAGCACCCTGAGCATTCAAATAAGACAGGGCTGCTTTTCTTTGTTCAAACACAGCTTGTACATATTCCATTTGTGATTGCTGCAAAGAATTCTCAGCTTCAATACGCTCCGTTATAGAAATTAATCCTTCCTGGTAACTTTTAACAGCAGTATTCATTGCATCCTCAGATACAGCTTTCTCTTTTTCTTTCAATTGCATTTGTTTTTCTGCCAGTTTAAATTCTGTACGCGATTTCTGTAATAAGAGATCTAATTTCTCCTTGATATCTTTTCTTTTATTCTCAACGATGGTCTTTTCAAGACTCAATTTCTTAATCTCATGTGTTCTTTTTGTCCCAGAAAACAAGTTCCATTTTACACCTACTCCTACTATATAATTGGGAAAGGCCTCAATTTTATTCGCTTTAAGATTCACTTCCTGGCCAGAAACGGGTAAATGATATGGTGTTGAAATTTCGGTATTGTGCAAATTTGTATAACCTACACTACCCATTGCAATAACCTGAGGAAGAGCTTTTGCCTTTTCCATTTTAATCTGATAATCTACAGCTTTAATTCCTGAACTCAGTGCTTGCATTTCAGGACGAGTATTTACCATAGAACCCTCATTGGATAAATCATGCGACACAAACCGCCAGGGATTCAAGTAGCTCAACTCTTTGGTCTGGCTTTCTAAGTCGTCTACAGATCGACCCGTGATCATACTTAACTTTGAAAACAAAAGCTCCTTTTTTCCTTCGTATTCTTGTTTTTTAGCTTCCAAACGATAAATAGCTACTTCAATCCTCTTTCTATCATAAGGAATAGCCAATCCATTTTCAATCGCTTTGATTACCCGTAAATTCTCTTTATCTAACCTTTTTTGACTTTCATCTAAAAGCAGTTTTGATTGATGTAAAAGTGCGATTTGGTCAATTGTCTGCAAGATATCTTGAATAATTTCATCACTCTTCGCCTTCGAGAGATATTCTTGAGCGTTCTTTTTTTCGGCCAAGGCTTTTGAACCATATTCAGCCTGCATACCAGAGAACAGAACCATTTCAGCGTTAACTGCTGCAAGCCCTAATTGTCCTTTAACCCCAAAAGACTGGCTACCTTCAAATAAATTAAGTCCAGATATCCCAGTTTGTATAGAAGGAAGATCTACCGTCAGGTCCTGATTAATATATGCGTAAGCCCCAATGGCATTTATCTTTGGAATATAGGTAGCTTTAGCACTTTTAATATCCTGTGCTGTTTTTTCGCTTTCTAACTGAGTATTATTTAGCTCATAACTCTTCTTCAACGCATCATTAGTTAATGATTTTGCAAAATCAGAAACATTCGTTTGTGCGCTAATCTGAAGAGATGTAAGTAGAAATGCTGGGATAAATAATATACGTTTCATGTCTATTGTTGTCAATACAACCATTTTATATTAAAAATATCAATCTTTCAAGTTATTGAAAACTCTATTTAAAACATCCTTACAGATCAAAATATCTTTCTCAGAGATACCTGCAATAGCTTTCCGGTAGGTTTCCTTTAAAATTTCTGTAGTTGTGTTTTCTAAAGACTTTCCTTGAGCTGTCAGATAAATTAAGTTTGTCCGCTGATCATATTTATCACTAACTCTAACCACCAAACTTCGAGATTCTAGCTTATTAATCAGTCTAGTAACACTAGTTTTGTCACGAAAGGTTTTCTCAGAGAGCGATTGTTGTGTCTGTCCATCCTCATTCCATAAAGCAGAAAGAAGAGTCCATTGTTCATGAGTAATCGCAAGATTAGCTCGCTTAAACTCACGTTGCAATTTCCTATTAACTATATTAGTTGTTCTACCTATTACAATATTAAAAATGTCGCTTATTGATATTTTCACTCTATTCAAATCTAGTTGCATATGCAACTACAATGAGTGTGCCAAAAAAGCTGAAACTGTTATAGACAGTTATAATGATTAGGAGTTGGTTTGAATTATTGGATAATACATACAAGTCATTAGCATCTATTCGCTCTATCTATTTAAAACCAATAATCAAGATCAAAGCACTAAAAAGCACTAAGGAGTAAGTTTATGGGGCAAGAATATAACATGTGTAAGACGAAAACAACATACTAAAGACTATATTCATGCAAAAGAAAATGTTTGCTTTAAATAATTACGGTTAAAGGTGTCCGAGTTTGAAAATTGTTCGGATTCAGTGTGAGACTTTTACTTTCTTCTTGAGGGACATCTCGATCCTCTCTCCATTCACCGCGATTCGCACATAAATCGGGGCGGTACCATTTTTTGCTTTGTTCATCTCAAAATGAAATGAACACCGAACGTGTTTGCTGATCTCATACTCTATTTTTTAAAGTTTAACATGAACTGATATGAACTATCTCGTCCAAACAGGTCAACAGAAAGAGCAAAAAAGTGATTTATATCGATCTATTTGAATCTAAATTTTACTGATTCATCTTATTGCAAATCAGAAAGTTAAACCCTTTATGGTGACCTAATTTAAAAAATTAAAAGAGGTCACCTTATAGTTCTCAGGAGGTATGGATTGATATGGATTATTAGGGAGTGTTTAAAAGCAAAAAAGCCTCTAAATCGTATGATTTAGAGGCTTTTGAACCCAGATAGACTGGCTTTCGTCGGGGTGGCAGGATGAATCCGCACCTCCATAAATATCTATGAATCAATATATTGACTTCTATACTTAAGAACTACTCACCGATTAACTCACATATAATTTGTGAGTCGATGATACAAATCTAATCATTTAAGTTGATTGAACAATACATTTTGTATCTTAACTGAAGCAAACTGATGAATAAAAAATTTATAAATTGATTTTTTATTTTGAATCATGATTGCATTCAAAATCGCGAGCATAGCTACTCTTAACATTGTAACTCCGCTTCCCCGATTAAGTCATGCCTTACTTTATCGCTACAGTTTTATTTTAATACCCCCGTTTTTATTTTAATACCCCCGTTAATTACAAAACCATCAACAGGGGCATAAATATCCCGAAAACTTGGATCGGTAATACTACCTGTATAGATCGGACCGAATTTCGTTTGGCGGGTATCAGTCAGGTTCTCAAAGTTGACAAAAATCGAAAAACGTTCCCATAATTTTTCAGCCATTAACCCTGCTGTCCAATAGGCTTTCCCTATAGTTCCGTCGTTTAATTTTTGGTTTCCGAAATAATAAGCTTCTGCACCGATTTTCCATTGGTCTTCCACTTCATACATCAGCACATTGTTCAGTCGATGTTTGGACACGAGCGGGTAAGCAGTATTGGTACCGCCTGCATGTTGGTTGACATCGGCATAAGTATACCCAATGAACAGTTTGAAATCATCGTAGGTAATCTTAATATTGGTTTCCATTCCTTTGGTATCCAGATTACCGTTTGGCTGCACATAAACAAGTTCCTTGTCCGCCGCGTTGGTTAGCAGAATTGGATTATTGATCCGGGTGTAAAAAAACAATTGGTTGATGCTGAAACCAACTTCGCCGTCCCATAATGTTGTGCGGTAATTAACATCATAATTGGCACCAGAAGAACGTTCAGCTTTAGTATTCGCAACATGAAGAGGTAAAACATTTCTGAATTGAATTCTTTCAGCATCTTCAGTAAATACGCTTGGTGCTTTATACCCCAATCCACCTCCTAAACGTGTGGAGAAATGATTATTTATTTTCCACAAGCCTGAAATCCTGGGCAGAAAAAAGAAGCCGTATTCGTTGTGGTAATCTCCACGGATACCGGATTCAATAGTGAATTTCTCTGTCGTATTCCATGTATTCTGTACGAAAGATCCGATTGTTTGGTAGTTATAGTTTCTTAGTGCAAAGTCGTCGTTACGGTCTTCCCTAAAATTGTCCGTAAGGAAATTTAATCCCGCGACCCAATCGGTTCGTTCAGCATGGCGATTGTAATTTGCCTCACTGTAAGTTGATAGCTGTACCCCCGAAAACAAATAATCCGGCAAACGAATGCTACGGTCATAATAACTTACAGAATTGCGAAAAGTTAACTTCGCCTTATCATTTAAGGCATGTTCCAGCTCAAGTTGTGTGCTGTAACGTTGTGTTTTGTTTTCCTCAAAATAGGAATGAGTGGCACTACCCTTTCCTTTTAGGTATTCCATATCACCCCCTATTCGCTTTTCTATGGTGGTGTTCAATCCCGCGGAAAGCCTAGTAGCTTCATTGAAATACAAAAACAATTTGGGGTTCAACGTAAAACGCTCAAATTTCGGAATGGCCGATAGTCCAATATCCGAAGGGTCATAAGCCGTACCTTTGTTGTAAGCGGCATAAATGGTTGTTCCTACTTTCTCAAACTTTTGCGCATAGAATCCACTTGCGTCTAGCCCCAAAGCGGATGTCCCGTTTAAGAGAAAGTCTAATTGGCGCTCGTCCTTAGGCTTTTTAGATACAAGGTTAACCAAACCTGCTATGGCATCGCCTCCGTATAAAGTTGAGGAAGATCCTTTGATTACCTCGACCTGTTGAAGATCTAGGGGCGCTATCTGAAGTAAACCTAATCCTCCCGAGAAGCCCGAGTATAAAGGAAAGCCATCACGAATCATTTGTGTATATTTTCCATCAAGCCCTTGTATTCGGATACTTGAGTTTCCGCTGGTCGCTGAGGTCTGCTGGGTTTGAATGCCTGTACTTTCTGCCAATAACATGCGGATGTCTCCAGGTTTCATATTTCCTTTTTCATCCAATTCTTCCCCCGCAATTACCTCTACCCGTGTGGGTGTATTATAAATGGTTCGGGTGCTTCTGGTCGCTGAAACCACGACTTCTTCCAGCTCTTCATGCTCATCTGCTTCTTCCATCATGACTAGCAAAGGATCGGTATTATCAATTGGAAAAGTCAACGTAATCGTTTTCCTTGAATAACCGACATAGGTATACTCAATGACTTGCTTTCCCGAGGGAACGTTAGTCAGTGTAACTAGTCCATTCGCATCTGATAGCGTAATTAGTTCCGTATTTTGAACTTTAACAGTTGCGCCTGGTAATGATTCTTGAGTTTTGGCATCTTTAATGATCGCCTTATATGTGTTTTGAGCATAGGTAAATGCTGTAAAAAACAGCATAGCAAAAATTGTAATCAACGATTTCATGATTGTTTTTAAATTAAGATAATACAAAATAATCAGCCTGATTGGCCGTAATGAAATAGATTAACTTAATTGGGGAGGTTGCCAAATGGGTAGAATTGCTTGGGGCAACTCAAAAGGAAGATAAATACTGTTGTGTTGAATGGGTCTCATGTAAACAACAAATGTCACTGCTAAATAATTGATTGTCGTAAAACCAACGCAGGTACCGCAGGTATAAAATGGAGAACAGACCTGATAGCATTCGTCTTCATTGTGGGAGTTTTCATGAGTATAATGGTCTGTCCCACTATCTTCCCATGTACAACAAGGTACACTGTTAAGTGTCAACACTAATATAGATAGTAACAGGACAAATAATTTCACGATGCAAAAGTACTGATTAGTTTGGCTTAAAATATTAATTTCTCAAAAGGTCACCATATTAATAAAACCACTATTTTGACAATTCAAACAGTAAAGAAAGGGTTTAAGTAGCACAACAACTCAATTTTGAAACGTCTTTACCAAATGTTATGGCTGCCAATTTTATTCCTTCACCTAATGTTAAATATGGATAAAAACTCTCGGCCAACTCTTTCACAGTAATTCCGTATTTGATCGCCATACTTAACTGTTGTATCAATTCACCACCTTCAGGTGCAACAACTCTTGCTCCAATCAATTTATCGGTCTGACTGTTACGAATAAGCTTAATAAACCCCCTTGTGTCATTGGCAGCTATGGCTCTAGGAACATCCTTGAGTTCCAGTTTGGAAACTTCAAAGGTAATATTTTGAAGCTCGGCCTGTGCCTCGTCCAACCCTGCACCCGCTACCTGCGGATCGGTAAAAACAACCCAAGGCAAGGATAAATAATCTGCTTTATTTTCTGCTCCTGAAAACCCATTTTCAACTGCAATTTTCCCTTCAAAAGCGGCAGTGTAAACAAATGAAGGTGTATTTACTACATCCCCCGCGGCATAAATATTAGGTACATTGGTTTCCATTTTTTCATTTACCAAAATATGCCCCCTTTTGTTAAGTTCTATACCGATGTTTTGCAAGCCCAATTTCTGTGTATTAGGTTTAATTCCAGATGTTACCACCAACTTCCCTTTCTCTACAATTTGAGCAAATGAACCATCCGGGCATTTGCAGTGTATAATGGTATCACTTCCTCTTTTTTCAAATTTAACGGCGCGAAAATTCGGTAAAAGTTCTATGCCTTCCTCTTTCATTTGGCTTTCCAATACCTCACTAATATCAGCTGTTTGCGTTCGTAACACGCGATCTGTAAATTCAATTACACGAACCTTTACACCCAAACGGTTATAAGCCATTGCAATTTCCAAACCTATATATCCAGCTCCCATTATAGTAATGCTTTCAGGTTTTTCCTCCAGATCGAAAAGCGAAATATTTGTAAAATATCCCACCTCGCTCAGTCCTTCAATGTTCGGAATATTGGTGGCCGCACCCGTTGCAATGATAAATTTCAGGGCCGTGTATTTTTCCTCATTGTTTACTATTATCGTTTTGTTGTCTTTGAATTGTGCCCAACCCGTTATCATTTTTAACCCTCGAAAATCGCTTACAACATCCAGATATTTTTGTTGCTGAAGTGTTTGGACCAATTTTTTCTTATCTCTGATAACTTGCGCAAAGTCTATATCGGCTCCTTTAGGTTTAATACCAGCAAAATTGGAATGTTTTGCGTGATAGACGGTTTCTCCTGCACGAATTAAGTTTTTTGACGGCACACAACCTACATTTACACAAGTTCCGCCATAGTCCAAACCAGCATTGACCATTAACGTAGTCAATCCTAAACTTTCTGCCTTGATCGCGGCGGAAAATGCAGCCGAACCACCACCGATAATAATTAAATCAAAATGTTCTGTATTTAAACTGTCGGTTCCCATGCTATTAATTTCTTTCGCTCGATATTTCTGCGTTTCATTAATAGAGCCGATAATCGTGTCTTTTGAGATGTCCGCAGGATTGTAAACAAACTCTGCTCTGCCGCTTGGGTAACTTACTTCTTTGGAAATAATACCTTTCGTCTTTTCAAATAAATTCTCTATATCTTCTGCACAATGGTCGCAGGTCATACCTATAATTTCAAGAAACACCTTTTTCTCTTCCATAACTTTGTTGTTTTTATTTCCAATGTTTTGTCAAATATGTATTTAGTTAGTCTCCCAAGATCTTATAGCCTGTTGCATCAATCACCTTTTTAATGTCAACCTTATTTATTTTGGAATTATCATAAACAACATTTACGATCCCTTCACTGCTAATAGCCGAAACACTTATAATTCCCGGCAATTTGTTTACAGCATGTTCTACAGGCTTTTCGCAACTGGCACAAGTCATTCCACTTACATTGAATTTCACTTCTTGCTTTTTATTGGAAGAAATCACAATAACTTTTTTATCTGGTTTAGAATAAATTATCTTTCCGTAATAAGGAAATCCCATCATCAAAAACGCAAATACTGTTATGATGCCCAAAAAGCTTTTGGTTTGTATAAAGCTTTTCTTGTCATTTTCTGTACAGTCACACCCCATTTCTTCGATTGATCTTGGTTTTAGCTTTTGATACCACGCAAAAGCCAAAACTAAAATAGTAATACCAAGCAAATAGGGTCTAGCGGGTTCTATCCATAAAAAAGTGGATGAGACGATCCCCACACCTGATACAAGTGCTAAGAAGGGTGTAATACAGCACAAAGAAGCTACGATGGCGGAAAGGATACTTACTCCTGCAAGTTTACCAATATTTATTTTTCTTTTCATGTAAGTGCTTCTTGCGATTCGTTATTGATAATAATCTTGAAAAATGGTTGAAGGAGCTTGAGATGCTCTTCCTTAAGAGAGTAGAAAATTGTTTGACCTGAACGCCTAGCGCTTAATACACCTCCGTCTTTCATTTTCCTAAGATGTTGAGAAACTGCAGGAATGCTCATTCCCAAAATATCTGCAAGGTCACAGGGACAAAGTTCGTCCTCTTCTTCAATAAGGAACATTATCTTGAGTCTTACTTCATTACCTGCCAATGCCAACAAACCACTTAATTGATCAAAAGCGTGTGCGTTTGATTTCAGTTTTTCCCTACATTCTTCTATCTGAGTCTGGTTAGCAAATACTCTTATACACGACCGATTAGATTTCATAATTTTCTAAATCTTTGATATTATAACGGATCAAAGGTAATTCTATTTTCTTATTTAAGCAAATGCTTAAATAAGATTTCTAAAAATATCTTGTCAGATAGTACCCTTGGGAATTACTTCGAAGTAGAAGGGAATGTTGCCTGTGGTTTTCGCTTATTCGGTCAATTAAAATCGCAATTTAATTTTAAATATTAGCGCTTAAGTTTCTTAAGAAGCCAAAATATCAACAATACAAGTACTACAATAACCAAAACAGTAATTAACCACATAGCAGCTGACATCATTCCACAGCCTTCGTTGTACATTCTATTCATCACCATCTTTTTTTTGATATTGTTTTACTTTCTATCCGTTAATATATCCTATAATAAATGAGCATGTTAGTTCTTATCAACAAGATCATCCATATTGTATGGATGGGAATTTAATAGTGCCATAACTACAGAAGATACAACAATCACCTTCAAGTGGTCACAGAAGAGCTTTATAGCATTTGAACTCTAAAAACAAGCAAGAATCTGTGGGTATCTTTTCTTCTTTTTATTTCCGAAATTGGGATCGCCAACAATTGTTTTTGGTTATTATTTTCATGAACTTTTGTTATGACGTATTAACCATTCCATAGATCGAATGTTTTATCGATGTAATTTGTTATAGATGTTTTAGGTATTTTATCCAGAATATTTTGGGGTAATAAAACCAGTAAAAAATTAACGTCACGTCACTCTTCTCTTCTTAATATTTTCGAAAAAACATAAAACATTTCTGTCGCAATTTGCAAGCTCCGCTCTACGTATACTTGCGTTTGCATTGGCGTATTGTCTGAAACTTTAGGATCTTCAAACATGATAGGGATTCTTTTTTCTGCCCCAACAATAAACGGGCAGCCATTATCGGCTTGAGAACAAGTCATAACTGCTGCGAAGGCAGAGGAAGGGTTAAATGGGCTATCATATTTTTTTGAAAACCCTATAATCGGCATCGCATTAACACCGTACTTTATCGCATATATTGGATTTTTTTCTTTTGAGATCTTAAAAACAAGGAACCCTTGGCTTAACAATGTTTCTGCAACTTTTGGAAACAACGCGGTCTCTTCAGTACCACCTGAATAACAAAAAACATCAGGAATTTTAAAGTATGCAGCTGCAACCTGCCCCCAGATTTGCGATAAATGACTTCTACGGGAGTTGTGTGTGCAGATGAAATTAATTCGTATTGCTTCTTGCTTATCAACCTTCGTCTGTATGAATTCGACTAAAGGCCTAAGAGTTTCTTTTCGATCTTCGAAAATCGTTTCGGGATTCAACTGATTAATAATGTCTGTAATTTCAGGAAACATTGTCACTCTATTTTTGCTCATTATATTTTTTGTTTATGATGGACAGTAGACCTGGCTTCAGCATTCTTTGATTTATAATATCTGGCCCGTAACCAGAAGGCCACATTGACGAGACCAATCAGTACCGGTACCTCTACTAAAGGTCCTATAACACCTGCAAATGCCTGACCACTGTTGATTCCAAATACGCCAATTGCAACGGCAATCGCCAGTTCAAAATTGTTCCCAGCAGCCGTGAAGGAAATGGATGCATTCTTTGAATAGTCCGCACCAAAACGTTTGGCCAAAAAGAAGCTGATAACGAACATCAGACTGAAATAAATAATCAAGGGAATAGCAATACGCACCACATCAAAAGGTATTTTCACGATCAGCTCTCCTTTTATACTGAACATCACCAAGATGGTAAACAAAAGAGCGGTTAGGGTAATGGGCGAAATAAAAGGCACATACTTCTTTTCAAACCATTCTTCTCCTTTTAAACGGATCAATCCATAACGGCTGGTCACACCCATTAGAAAAGGGATACCCAAATAGATGCCCACACTTTTTGCAATCTCTCCCATCGTAATATTCACCTCAGCGCCCTCTATACCGAATAATGGTGGAAGTACAGTGATAAACACATAGGCAAAGACGCTATAAAAGAGAACCTGAAAGATACTGTTCAGCGCAATTAAGCCTGCTGCATATTCTCTATTTCCTTCTGCAAGTTCGTTCCAAACCACGACCATGGCAATACATCGGGCTAGACCAATAAGAATCAATCCAATCATGTATTCGGGATAATCCCTTAAGAATGTAATGGCCAATATGAACATTAATATTGGCCCGATAACCCAATTTAAGATAAGCGAGACACTCATAACCTTTGTGTCTTTAAAAACCTGTCCAAGGTTTTCATATTTCACTTTTGCTAAAGGAGGGTACATCATTAAGATCAAACCAATGGCAAGGGGTATATTAGTAGTCCCGTGCGAAAAGGAATTGATGAAGCCTGAGGATGATGGAATAAAATATCCTATTCCAACTCCGAGAGCCATCGCTATAAAGATCCATAAGGTAAGATATCGGTTAATGAATCCTATTTTCTTACGCTCCGCTGCGGGAGCACAATGATTTAATTCAATCAATTTTATTTCTATTTAAGTCAAGTTTTCAACTGTACATTTTCCCACTAAGATTAGGAAATTCCAATTTAGCAACATCCTGTATTGGGACTGCAACTATTCGCCACTGTTTCTACGAGTATTATACTGCCAGATGGCTTCTCCGCATATACGGTTATACTCCTGATTACCGTTTCACTTGATTTATACGCAGCTATTTCAGCATCGTTTAAATAATCTTTCAAAATATCATCAGGAACTACGATGGCCTTATCTTTCTGAATGGTGACATTCTTAAAACCTACCTTATCGATATAACTCAAATACTCATTTTTGTCAATCGCGCTAGCAACACAGCCTGCATACATTTCCGCGGCATTTTTAATTTTATCAGGCAGGGCGCCTGTTAAAACGATATCGGAAATACTGAAATGTCCACCTGGTTTTAGTGCACGGAAGATATCTGCAAAAACCGCTTCTTTATTAGGTACAAGGTTTAATACGCAGTTGCTCACGATTACATCGGCTACATTCGAGCTTACGGGCATATTTTCAATGTCACCTTGGCGAAACTCCACATTATTAAACCCAAGCTTCTCTGCATTGGTACGGGCTTTATTGATCATGGGCTCTGCAAAATCAATCCCGATCACTTTTCCTGTTTCTCCCGTTTCAGCTCTGGCTACAAAACAATCGTTACCGGCTCCACTGCCCAAGTCAATGACGGTGTCTCCTTTTTTAATTTTTGCAAACTGTGTAGGTAAACCGCAACCTAAGCCCAAATCAGCGTCTGGATTATAGCCTTCAAGTTCGGTATATTCTTCACTCATTATGTTATACACCTCTTTACTTTGGCCGCCTGAACCGCAGCAAGAAGAAGCGTTGATTTCTTTATCCTGCATAGCTATTTCACTATATTTCTGCTTAACCATGTCCTTGATTTCTTGTTCTGTATTCATTGTTTTTGTTTTTAGTGATTAATTGTATCGTAATTTAACGATTGATATGGGTAAAAAAATACTAACAGCAATTTCCCGAAAGCGGCTGATAGCTTATAAATAATTCATGGAGTAGATTTTTAGCAATAGCCCACTCTTCCCCGTCAATGCAATAACATACGGTTGATCCTTCAATTTCACCTTTAATCAAGCCCGCTTCTTTTAATACTTTCAAATGTTGGGATACTGTACTTTGAGCCAAAGGCAATTCCTCTACGATATCTCCACAGATACAGGTCTGTTTCTGTACGAGCAAGTTCAGGATAGCTATTCGTGCAGGATGTGAGAGCGCTTTAGCATACTTCGCTAAATTCACATCCTTTATTAAAAAATCCTCTGGCTTTTCGATCGTCTTCAAATTCATATCGCAAATATACGATAAGTTATTTAACAATTAAAGAGAAACTGGTATTTACAATATTTTTTATAAAATACGCCTTGTATACATACGATAACTTGGAATACTGTTATTCGGGAATTCAACTACTAATTATTTTTACTTTTTTGTCTTTTTATGAGTTGCATCATAAGACTAATTGTCATTAGTTTAAAATGAATGATTTACACTAAAAATATCGTAAATACTGGAACTTTATCAAAAGTATTAGCTTACAATCATCTAAACAACATAAACTAATACTTCAGTTTTTGAGCTTTCCCTCTACCCGGATAAAAAAAGCGCTGCCAATTGACAACGCCTTTCCAACTACACTAAAACTAAAATCCGTTCAATGAATGCATCTACGTCCTTGTATTTCACTACTCCATCTACAAGAAACTTACTTCTTCCTTAATCATGTTCTTCCATCTTCTTTAACAATCCTTCTTTAAGTACGTCCAGAAATTTAGTAGGATTCTTTTTCCTATTTCTGAGTTCCAAAAATGTATGATAAAAATCACCCAGATCGATATTAAATGTTTTCTCAAAATAAGTGGCTATTATTTTTATGTCTGCCGCGCCATTGTTAAAAGCCGATAGGGTATGCAATGCATAAAGAAGCTCAATTAGGTCAGTCTTACTCAAAGTCCAAGTTAACCCCATTGTGCTTGTTTCAGTATTCTTCATTGAAATAAGTCTTCTATTGTTTGCAAGCTGATCTTCTAAATAAACTTGCAGCAAATCATTAGCTAATATTTTTGCCGTTTTATAATCATGCGAAGTTGAAAAGCTATGATCAGACTCAAAATAACATGTGTCCAAACTAAGTTTAATATCATGTTTGCCCCGAACGAAGTATTTATGATCAAGATAAGTACTATTAGTACGGTAGTATTGATAAAACTCTAGATTATTATCAAAGAACTTTTTTAACTTACTCAGTTCATTGTTAAAATAAGACTCTATTATTCGTTCCCCTATCCATGGCTTTTTTGCTTCAATTTTATAGATTGAGTTATAGTAAATTAATTTTGAAAGGATAGTAGGCTTCAATTCTTTAAAAAATTGAATTTCTTCTTCTAAATTTTTGAATCCCCGATTTATTATAAAATCCTTGGTGGTAGCCAATTGCTCCAAAACTAGATTGACAACTTTTTCATATAAAACTAATAAATTTTCGTTTTCCCTTGTTAGTTCGATGATATCTTCATCTAGTTTTTCGATAATTTTCCTACAATAATCAATCATAAAATATATATATCTCGAATTATTTTTTTCATTTGACAATAAAAGTTGGTTTGCAAGATTATCGATTTCTGTATGTAAATTTTCAATAAAGGTATAATCTAAACCTTGATAAATTGACACCTAATACGAAAGTGTCAAACCAAATCCCCATCCCATATCACTATCATAATGAGTAGCAAGAGCAGTGTTTTTAGTCAGTATGTATTTAAGACCTCCCATATATTCCTTATCCGTATTAACAGAAAAGGCCCCTCTCAATCTTTGGGTCAATGGAATATCTTCTCTACGTAACTGTAAACGAACAATGCCATCAGTAAACACTTCCGCCTGGAAATCTACGAGCATGGGTAACGTATATACAAAACCAGCACTAACTTTTGCCCTCTTGTTTTTTGTATTCTTCTGTCCAAAGAAGTTCTTTTCAATTTCATGGCTACCAAACTCCCTATACCGCCAATCGAATCCGATAAAAGGCATAAACCATTGCATATTCCCAATGTATCTTCCTATATGTGTTTCGGTTTCGTATCCATGCTTATTGTTGTAACCTAATCTCCATTCTGTTGCATAGCTCCATCTCGCATTTTGCAACATAACCTGTCCATCGTTACCATTTGTTGCAAAGTCATTTTCTGCCATCAAGTGAAGTTTGTTGCTTTCTCTCTGAAGCTTTTTATACGCATATTCCTTATCGGGTAGTTCGGGATTTTGATAGTCTCCAACCTCGAATACTCTATTCATACCTGCCATCATATGATATAAAATATGGCAATGAAAGAACCAATCACCTTCGGTGTTCGCTGCAAACTCTATGGTATCCTTTTCCATTGGCATAATATCAATTACATTCATCAAAGGCGATTGAACCCCATGGCTATTTAAGACCCTAAAATCAAACCCGTGAAGATGCATAGGGTGACGCATCATAGAATTATTGACAAGTGTGATTCGAAGTATTTCACCCTTTTTTACCGCAATTTTATCTACCTCGGAAAGAACTTTATTATCCAGACTCCATACGTATCTATTCATGTTGCCTGTCAAAGTGAAAGTGAGCTCTTTAACTGGCGAGCCTTTTGGCAATTCAGTATTATATGGTGATTTGAGCATGTCATAATTTAAGGTTACGATATCAGCATTTCCCATATCATGACCGGAATGATCCATTGCTCCATCCATTTGCATCTTATTATCTGCTTGATTTCCGGTAATTTCTGGATACATCACGGCATTCATGTCCATTTTTTGTAGGCTCATATTCATTCCCATATCTTTCATATCACCGTTCATCTTCATCATATCGTTCATCATCTTCATCCCTTCGAAGTAGTTGAGTTTAGGGAGTGGTGGATGCAGTTGCTTAGTGCCTTCTCCAATAAAAATAGAAGTTGATTTTGTACGATCCTCCGGTGTCACCAGAAGTTCATATGAAACGTCTTTTTGTGGGATAGTTACGACTACATCATACGTTTCCGAAACACCCATAATCAATCTATCGACTTCAACGGGTTCGACATCGTTACCATCATTGGCAACAACCATGAATTTTCCCCCTGCATAATTCACCCAAAAATATGATGAGGCCCCTCCGTTGGCTATTCTTAATCTTACTTTATCTCCAGCTTTAAATTGAGAATGTTGTTGTCCGTCTGCCCCATTGATCAAAAATTTATCATAATATACATCACTTACATCCATGGCAAGCATACGTTTCCATTCATTTATTACCTTAGTTTTGAAATGCCCCTCTTTTATCGCATCCAAATAGCTTTGCGTTGATCCTTTTTTTATAGCGAACCAGTCATTGGCGTTATTCAGCATCCTATGGACATTATCAGGGTTTAAGTTCGTCCACTCACTTAGAATTAAAGGTACGGTCGGGAGGTCATCAATGCCTTTTCTAAACGTTGGATCATCTTGACGCTTTTCCATTATAAATGAACCATACATGCCTATTTGTTCTTGTAAGCCTGAATGGGAATGGTACCAGTGAGTTCCCGTCTGAATTATCGGAAAACTATAAGTATATGTTGAATGAGGTTTGATTGGCTTCTGTGTAAGCCAGGGTACACCATCCTCCTTGTTGGGTAACATCACACCGTGCCAGTGCAACGAAGTTTCTTCATCCATCATGTTGTGCACAACGATGACAGCGGTATCCCCCTCTGTGAAAGTAAGTGTCGGCATTGGAATTTGTCCATTAACGGCAATGGCACGTTTCGGCTTTCCTCCATAATTTACGATAGTATCATTTACATAAAGGTCATACTTTACGATTTTTCCACCTCTAGTATTTTTTGGGGGAAGAACGGGAATGACCTTTTGATCGTTCATATCCATTTTTCCATGGGCACCGTGCATTTCATTGTTATCTTTAAGCACCAGTTTCATACCACATTTCGGACAATTTCCCGGTTTATTCGAAATAACTTCAGGGTGCATTGTGCACGTATAAGACTGCTGATCTTTGCTTACCTCAACCTTATGAGAATGATCACCGCTTTTCTGGTTTGAAACCTCGGGTAAATGCCCTGTTTGAGCGTACAAACCTAGGTGTATCAACATCAATGCAGATAGGAATGTGTATATTTTACTTTTCATTTGAATATGTTTTATTACTTAATAATACCTTTTACTTAATCTATGTTTGATTTTTTGATTCGTCTGCATAAACTAGCAGACTCCCGAATTATATCAGGTATTCTACCTTCGCTAATACCTAAATTCCCTAATATTTCCGCATTTAAACTTTGACAAAGCACAATATTCATGGCCAACAATTTTCGCGTTTCTCTTTGTGAAAGCGATACAATCGATGTTACCGGGTGTAATCCCAATTTGTCAATCCTGTCTTTCAGACTACTATTAAGTGGAAAATCCCAGGACATCATTTTCAAATCCGAACAGGTGCCATAAGTAGTTGCATCCGTAGAAAACCTTGTGTTGGTAACCAGCCATCCGGAAAACTTTCTTGGCAAACTAGCGGCATCTTGTTCGAATTTTCGCTCTATATCCCAAAATCTTGCCCGAACATACAAGGAGTGCTGTACGCTACAATAGGACTTTTGAGATGAGTGAAATTTACATTCCATCATGTTCAACTCTAATGTGTTTTCTGCAACCACATCAACTTCATGATCTACACATTTACCCGATACGGTAATTCCTGTTTTTACAGTGTATCCCTCCGCTATAAAGAGCGAACCAACATATTTCTCAAACGGAAACCCCGACGGTCCCAGTGCAAAAATTGCTTTCTTCAAATTATATCTGCCAGCCAAGGATTTATCCATCCTTTTAAGGTTTTCAAATACACTTTCGTAGATTTTCTTTGTTGAAATCCCTTCATAAAGAACTTTGTACGTTTGCTGTAGGACTAAGGAGATAGCCTGCTCGTCAGCTCCCACTTTGTGTAGAACCTTTATGATTTTGTTGGGATCAAAAGGCACGATCCGTCCATCGCTTTTGGTTACCATTATTTGAGACAGGGCGTTTTTCATTCTGATGTCTATAAATTTAGATTCATTTTTTATTAAGCTTTAGTAAGGTTGCATTAAATGCGACGACGATCGTACTAACGCTCATTAAAACTGCACCCATAGCCGGACTCAATACAAAATTGGGATACAGTATACCAGCTGCCAATGGTATGGCGACTATATTATAACCGACAGCCCAGATCAAGTTCTGTATCATTTTCCGATAGGTCCTCTTTCCAAAGTCTATCAATTTTACAACATCCCTCGGGTCACTGTTTACCAGAATAATATCTGCTGTTTCAGCGGCCACGTCCGTACCGGAACCAACAGCAATCCCCACATCGGCCTGCGCCAAGGCAGGGGCATCGTTTACGCCATCGCCCGTCATGGCAACAATTTCACCCTTGGCCTGAAATTCTTTTACCTTTTCTTGTTTGTTATGTGGAAGGACATTGGCTAAAAATCCATCCATTCCTAATTTGTTAGAAACCGAGGCTGCAATTTTCTCGTTGTCACCTGTTAAAAGAAACGATTTAATTCCCATTTCTTTTAGCTGACGAATGGCTTCCTGAGATCCTTCTCTTACCCTATCCGCAAGGGTAATAATGCCTATTACCTTGCCTTCAATGAATACATAATTTATGGTCTCTGTATCCTGATCAATTTCTGGAGGGACGGCAGGTCTGTCAATTTTGTTTTCTGTAAAATAATTGGGTCCCGCCGCAACAATTTCTCTTCCGTTCACCGATCCTTTTACTCCAATGCCTTGCATGTATTGAAAACTGTCAGATCTCCATAATTGGAGCCCTTTTTCTTTAAGAATCCTGATCATGCCCTTTGCAATGTGATGTTCGGAATTTTGCTGAACAGCAGCTGCATATTGGATGATTTCATCTTCGCTGAAATTGTCTAAAGCGATAATCCGCTGCACTTCATGTGAACCCTCTGTTAATGTCCCGGTTTTATCAAAGATAACAGTCGTTAAATTTCGGGTAATTTCAAAGGCTGTCCGGTTCCGAATAAGCAGCCCGTTGGTTGCCGACAGGGTAGTCGAAATAGCAACCACTAAAGGTATTGCCACTCCCAACGCATGCGGGCATGCGGTTACCATCACCGTTACCATTCTTTCCAACGCGAAGGATAAATCCCCACTCGTATTATACCAATATCCAAATGTAGCGACACCGACACCGATCGCGATGAAAGTGAGCCATTTGGCAACTTTATCGGCAAGGTTTTGTGTATTCGACTTGGCAGTTTGGGCATCTTGTACCAGGTTAATAACCTTATTTAAATAGGTGTCTTTTCCTACTCCCGTTGCTCTTATTTTCAGAGCCCCATCCCCGTTTATGGCTCCGGCTATAACTTTTGACTTTGCTTCTTTTTTTATCGGAACACTTTCACCTGTCAGCATACTTTCGTTTACATAGGAAAGCCCTTCAATCACATCGCCATCTGCCGGTACTTTCTCCCCGGGTTTGATAATGACGATATCGTTGTTAACCAATTCATCAAGCCTAATCTTATGTGCATCGCCGTCTCTTTCAACCGTTACTTCATTTGGCAAGAGCGCTACCAAGGTTTGAAGGGCTTTGGACGCTGCCATCTGTGAACGCATTTCCAGCCAGTGTCCAAGTAACATAATAACGATCAGCGTTGCTAATTCCCAATAAAAGTCCATTCCTTGAAGGCCAAATACTACGGCTGTAGAATAAAAGTAGGCCACTGAAATAGCGATGGCTACCAAAGTCATCATCCCAATGGCTTTTGCCCTGATTTCCCCAACCATCCCTTTCAAAAAGGGCATCCCACCGTACAGATATATTAGAGTCCCGAGGGCAAACAGTACGTATTTGTCTCCCGTAAATTCCAGATTGAATCCAAACCACTCCTGGATCATGTGTGAAAGGGCGAGAATAGGAACAGTAATAATTAAACTGACCCAAAACCTTTTTAAGAAATCATGTGTATGATGTCCTTCATGTTTATCATGTTGCTGTGCGGAATGCTGCTGCTCCCCGTGTTCATGGTGTTTGTGATCGTGGCTACCAGCTTTTCCAAACGGAACTAAGGCCATCCCGCATAATGGGCATTTCCCCGGCTCATCTTTGAGTACCTGGGGGTGCATTGGACAAACGTATTTTTTCATAATTAAAGATTTAAGATTTTTCCACAATTATTAGTTTTGATAGTGACTTCAACATAAGCTTAGGGGCCACCATATTTAGCATATTAAATTTACTCATTATCCGTCAACGAATTAAAGTAATTAACCAACAACTCTTTATCTTCCATACTTAAACGAGATCCCGCATGCATCCATAAATAGGAGTTCAGTGGCATTTTACCTTGCTCAACTTGCTTAGTAATTTGCGTGAATTTTGAATTAAGTCTGCGAGAACCATAGGAAGGTAATTCGTCAAAATTCAACTTTTCCTTTCCATCATTTACATGCTTTTCCATTAGCCAAGCCATGGGTTGTATTTCGCTATACCATGGGTAATTTGTGCTATTACTGTGGCAGTCATAACAAGAAGCGGCCAAAATTGCATTGACTCGGCTATCGACTTTAAATGTATCAACGAACGCCTTTCCAGCAGGTGAGGTTGATGTATTCTTTTGAGGTCTTGCTAACTGAATTAACAATAAAACAGCTAGCAAAACCATAAAGATTAGTTTGGGTTTAGATATTGAATCCTTTTTCCTAATGCTCTCCATCATAACTAGTTAGATTAAGGATTAGCGTTCATACAGGCAACAGCTCGGCAAACCATCATAAGTTGCTTTAGAAGCCTTGTCCAGTTCTGTATCATGGCCGACACTAGCAATAGCTTTACTTATGTTGCGCTTTGATGTTACTTTGGAATCGAAATTCAAGTGGATGACTTTGGCATCCACGTCCCAGTTCGCTGAAGAAACGCCCTTTACACCTTTCGCTGCTTTTTCGATGCGGCTTTTGCACATCTCGCAGTTACCGGCTACCTTTAGCATATCGTGCGTTTGATCAACGTTGCTTTCTGTATTACCATGTTGATGTCCAGCTGATGCAGCCGACTGATCATTGTTCATCATGCTTACTTTCCCTTCGAGCTGAGCACTTGCATCTACTGTAAAAGCACCATTTGTTACAATCTCTTCACCATTTTCCAGTCCCGACATGATGACGTATTGATCACCGAGGGAAGGGCCTAGTACAATCTCCCGGAGTTTAAAGGCGGGCGTTGAAGTGTTTGGTTCCTTTACGTATACAATCGATCGCTTGCCGGTCCACAATACTGCCGATTTTGGAATTACCATCTCCTTACTGTATCCTTTTAAAGGAGCAGTAATTTGTGCTGTTGCATACATTTCCGGTTTCAGATTTCGGTCCCTATTGTCGGCTTCAACTCTGATTTTTGCGGTTCTCGAACTAGCATCAATCATTGGATTTATAAAAGCTATCCGTCCTTTGTATACCTTTCCCGGAACGCTCTGCAAGGTGTACTCGAGTTGATCTCCAACCTTTAAAAACGGCAGATCTGTTTCGTAAGCATCAAAAATCGCCCATAACTTTGAAAGGTTCGAAATGGTGTACAATACACTTCCCTGATTGACGTAATCGCCTTGGTTTACATTCTTTGCTATGACTACACCGCTTGTATTTGCGTGGATATTCACATACGGAGAAGCGCTGCCCGATTGTAGAATTTTGTTTATCTGATCTTCTGATACCTTCCATAAACGCAGTTTTTCTTTGGCGGCATCCAGTAGTAACGGTTGAAGATCTTGTAGTTTTGCTGCTTCCAGTAGTTCCTGTTGTGCCGTCAATAGGTCAGGAGAATATATTTTTGCTATCAATTGACCTTCCTTAACGGACTCTCCGGTAAATGTTACATATAGATTCTCTATACGACCGTTAACGTGAGAAGTTTGGGATTGCTGCAGACGTTCATCTACTTGAATTGTACCGTATAACTGTACTTCTTTAATAGCATCTTGGTGACCAACTACTGAGGTTTGGATATTTGCCAAAGCGATTGCCTCTTTTGACATCTGGATTGCATCATCGTCAATCACATCATCACCACCACCCCCGGATGATTTCAAGGGTATCAAGTCCATCGCGCACAAGGGGCATTTACCCGGTTTATCCATTTTTATTTGTGGATGCATGGAGCAAGTCCACACCGTACCGGCTTCCTCTGTTTCCTCGGCCTCGCTCTCAAGGTCATGACTATGGGATGTGCCTCCTCCAAATATCGCCCAACCCAATAGTAATCCGGCCAGCATAATTGCCCCGTATTTTACCCCATTATTTTTAAATATATTCTTCAATTTGCTCATTGCTAAGTATTTAAATATTTTTGTTATCTGTTGTATGCTAATAAGTTCACTATTGACACGGCCATGGTATTGTAATTGGCTAGCGCTTCTGCTTTTCTAAGTTGATAGTCTAATAGTTGACGCTGCACTTGAATGACATTGCTCAGGTCGCTTTTGCCGGTTATGAACTCTTTTACGATTAAACTATAAGTAGTTTGAGCAAGTGTTGTCTGCTTTTCATACAGTTTCAAAACCCGTTCTGCATCATCCAATTGACTTTTGAAACCATAATACTCGCTTTTCAGGGTATTGAAAGTGTTTTTAAAATTTTCCTCACTTGACCTCCGCCACAATTCACTTTCTTTTTGCTGGGCATTGTATTTTTTACGAAACAGCGGCAGGCTCACTGAGACCATCGGCATAATCATATCTTTCCCATTCATACCCTCCATGGCGAGCATCGTGTTGTTGGTTTTGCCGACAAGCATATATTGAGCGCCGATACCAATCATCGGATAGCTCATTTTTTTATCCATTTCTGCTTTCGCTTTAAAAGCCAAACCTTGTTCTGAAATCATTTTAAGCATGGGATTGTTATTTTCAATAATTCTCAAAGCTTCTTCTTCACTATATTTGAAGTCCGCTTTTTGAATCTCGTTACCCAGCATAACTTCTTGGTTGGCTTCTCTATTTAACAAGGCATTGAATTTTGCTTTCTCCGCTTTAATTTGCGAATGGAGGCTTGCGATGTTATTTTCAATTTCAGCAATTTCCAGTTGAATTCGGAGAACCTCTGACATGCCCGATTGTGAACCACCTGCCATGCCGCCCATGCTCCCTCCAGATGAGGTAGACATACTTGAGCTAGCAGCTGGAGTTGTCGTTGAGCCACTTCCCATACTCATACCACCCATGCCAGATGAGGCAGTGGAGGCAGAAGGTGCGGAAGGAGCATTGCTGCTAACGGTCGGAACCGGGGTAGGTCGAGCAGTACTGGATGGGGAAGAAAATTTCCTCAAGGCCAATTGCTCCAACTGATCTAATATTTTTTTATTTTCTTCATTATTGTGTAGCTGCTCGTTCAGTTTTTGCATCGTATACCATTGCGTGCTGACCTGTAGAATCAAGTTATTCACTGCTTCCCGATATTGCTGATCTTGCATATTAGCCATATGGGTTGCTTCTGTCCGAGCAGCTTTTCTTGTACCAAACCAAGGAAACATCTGCATCAAACTGACATTCCCAATGGAGCGGCCACCAACAATTTCCATGGGCATGGTGTATGCTTCCAAAGATAGTTCGGGATCCTGAAAAGCTCCCGCTTGCGGAATTTTTTCAAGGAAAGCCTCATGCACTAGGCTCTGCGACTTTACGCCGGGATTGTTTTCTATCGCGACCTGTATGTAATGTGATAGTGAATCCTTCCTATGCTCTTGAGCGAAAGCATTCGAAAAGAAACCTAACCCTACAACTAGGATCGTTACTATATATCTGTTATTCGTTTTCATCAGTTATTTGATTTTTATTTTTAGACCTGTTTTCCTTTCTAAGGGCCGATTCTCTCCACCAACATTGGAATACCGGCACTACAAACATGGTCATGGATTGAATTAACATCCCTCCAAAAGTTGGGATCGCCATCGGCACCATAATTTCCGCTCCTTTGCCTGTTGAGGTGAGTACGGGCAACAATGCTATCAAGGCAGTCGCAGTGGTCATCGCAGCAGGCCTCACGCGCTTTAACCCCGCATAGATAACAGCCTCCCTGATCTCGTCTTTTGTTCTTGGGTTGCGGGCAACAAACGTATCATGTATATATGTACCCATTAGTACGCCGTCACTTGTAGCCAACCCAAAGAGGGCTATAAAGCCTACCCAAACGGCTATACTGAGGTTAATGCTGTGCATCTGGAACAAGTCCCTCATATTCGTCCCACCCACAGAGAAGTCCATGAACCATGGCTGTCCGTAGAGCCATAATAAAATAAACCCTCCAGCAAGTGCCACAAATACGCCAGAGAAATGGATTAATGAAGCCGTAATTGTCCGGAACTGGAAGTATAGAATGAGCAAAATCGCCAATAAGCTCATCGGGATAATCAGCAGCAAGCGTTTGGCCGCGCGTTCTTGCTGTTCATAATTACCCGCGAATGCATAAGTCACTCCCTTTGGCAAAGTCAATTCTCCAGAAGCAATTTTTTCCTGTAAGAGATTATCCGCTTCACGCACAACCTCCACTTCTGCCTTCCCGCCTATTTTGTCAAATATGACATAGCCTAACAAGAATGTGTTTTCACTCTGAATCATTTGGGCTCCTTTGGCATATTCAATGTCGACGACATCACCTAAAGGTATTTGTACACCAGTGGCCGTAGGGATGATGATTCTTCGTAAGGCGTCAGGGTCATCCCTTAGTTCGCGCGGATAACGTAGGCGTACGGGGAACCGTTCGCGGCCTTCTACTGTATTGGTCAATGACATCCCTCCAATTCCCGCACTGATCACTTCTTGCAATTCTGCCACAGTAATTCCGTACCTGGCCATCTTGCCCCGGTTTAAATGCAATTCAATATAAGGTGCACCTACCGCACGGTCATAGAAAACTGTAGATGGCATGATTGAGGGAATGTCTTTCAGGGCAGTTTCCAATGCTTTTCCTCCAGCTTCTATCGATTCCAGATCAGGACCCGATACCTTTAAGCCCATCGGGGCTCGCATACCCGTTGACAGCATCACCATTCTTGCTTCAATGGGTTGCAGTTTTGGTGCGGAAGTTAGTCCCGGCAAATGGGAAACATTGACAATTTCCTGCCAAATATCGTCTGCCGTTCTGATTTCAGGGCGCCATTGGCGAAAGAAATTGCCGCCTTTGTCTGCTATCAGACTATCGCGTGGAATTTGCCTAAATCCCTGATCAAGATGGTAGGTGCCGCCGTTTCTAAGTTCAAAATGTCCGTCGCTATTCGTTTTAAAACGTTCCCGATGACCATCCTCATCTAAAATATATTCTGGAATGTAGTTGATGGTATTTTCAAACATCTGGGTAGGAGCCGGGTCAAGGGCGGAATTTACACGCCCCCATTTACCTACGATAAGTTCAACTTCTGGAATGTTCTGAATACGTTTATCTAAGGTCCTAATAAATTGCAGGTTTTGTTCAATACCGGTATGTGGCATACTTGTCGGCATCAGCAAAAAAGAGCCTTCATTTAAACTGGGCATAAATTCTTCACCGATACCCGGGAAGGTTTCGGTTGATTTCTGCCAAAAAGCTGTTTCCTTGAACGACTTCCATCCGATAGTCTCAAAGCCCTTGGCTACAAATCCGAAGCTTCTTTCCGTACCCATCCAAGCCAACAATCCGAATACCAGGGTTATGATAGGTATGGACATAAACTTCCATCGATGGGAAAGCGACCAGCGCAAAACCTGCTCGTAATAGATCACCAGTGCCCACAACATCCCTAGGATGGCTCCAATTGCCAAAAACACAAATACAAAGTTAAGCGTCGTACTGGCTTGCGTACCCAGCGGCAGCCATTCCACCGTCAGGTAATACATGGCCACAAAAAGCGTAATTGCTACATTGATATAGTTGGCAAATTTCTCTCCTTTCCAATTCGGTGTAAACAGATTATTTATTCCGATCAGGGTCAAAGCAAAGGCTATAAAAACGCCCGAGTATATCCAAAGTCCAATACCTGCTGCCACTAAGAAATAGTTGGCAAGCTTGCGCAGTTTTTTACTATCCAATCTAATCGAATAAACGTAGTAAGCGAGCGTCGGTAATACGATGATTCCTAAGAGAAAAGCTGAAGTTAATGCAAAAGTCTTGGTATACGCCAGTGGTTTGAACAGCTTACCTTCTTGGGCTTCCATCATAAAGACAGGCAAAAAGCTGATGATGGTGGTGAGCATAGCTGTAGAGAGTGCGCCCGAAACCTCCGATACGGCTCTAGAAATTAAGTTTACGAAGGCCTTTCCACGGCTTTCAACACCCCGGGCCCTTTCTTCATCCATATAGCGCAAAATGCTTTCTATAAATACGATCCCGACATCCACCATGACACCGATTGCGATTGCGATACCTGAAAGGGCAACGATATTTGCCTCAACACCCATCTGCCGCATAATGATAAATGTGGCTAACACCCCGATTGGTAGGATACTCGATATCAGTATCGATGCGCGCAGATTAATTACCAATACGATCACCACAATTATACAGATCAGGATTTCGTGCGAGAGCGCATTTTCCAACGTTCCGATCGTTTCCTGAATCAATCCCGACCGGTCATAGAAGGGAACTACTGTCACCTTGGAAATGGTTCCGTCCGCTAATGTCTTTTGAGGAAGACCGGCTTCCATTTGCTTGATTGTAGCCTTCACATTATTGATAACCTCCATCGGGTTTGCTCCGTACCGAGCTACCACAACACCACCTACCGCCTCGACACCTTCTTTATCCAAGCCACCACGTCTTGTGGCAGGCCCTAGGTTTACAAATCCTACATCTTTTATTTTGACAGGCACATTGCTCCGTACGGTTACCACCGCATCTTCCAGATCTTGGACGTTCTTAATATAGCCAAGTCCGCGCACCAGGTATTCTGCCTTATTTATTTCGATTGTTTCAGCACCGATATCGAGGTTGCTATTTTGAATGGCCGACATGATATCCATTACGGTCACATTATAGGCACGCATAGCGTCGGGATTGATATCCACCTGGTATTCTTTAACAAACCCGCCAATGGAAGCTACCTCCGCAACTCCTTCTGAAGCTGCTAAGTTATACTTAGCGTAAAAATCCTGTACTGTACGTAATTCATCGGGATCCCAACCACCGGTCGGTTCACCGGTTTCTGGATTGCGTCCTTCTAAGGTATACCAATAAACTTGACCTAATGCCGTCGCATCTGGACCCAATGCAGGGATAACTCCTGTCGGTAGGGTGCCCGCAGGTAATGAATTGAGCTTTTCTAATATTCTGGAGCGGCTCCAATAAAATTCGACATCTTCCTCGAAAATTATATAGAGAAACGACATGCCGAACATGGAACTGCTTCGGATTGTTTTTACCCCCGGAATTCCCAAAAGGGATGTAGTTAGGGGATAGGTGATTTGTTCCTGGATATCTTTGGGAGATCTCCCCATCCATTCTGTCGCTACAATCTGCTGGTTATCACCAACGTCGGGAATAGCGTCCACCGGAACAGGATCACTTGGCAACAGGTTTTGATGCCAATTAAAGGGTGCTGAAATTAGCCCCCAGGTGATTACTACAATCAATAGTAGAATGGTAATCAATCTATTATTGAGAAAGTATTTGATAATATTATTAAGCATACATATACAGTTTTGACATGTTTATTTTAACATACAGGTTCAACAATGAAGTGGAACCTGTATGCTAAAAACCGTTGACCTTACATTAACTCTTCTTGAACTTCGCCACAGGTAAGCATTCCTTCGCCGTAGTACGGATTTTTGATTTCCTTACTGTCACTTATCCAATAGGCGCCTTTGTTGTTATCGTACATCGGGCAAAAGACTTTATATAAAGGCTTTTCGGTGCCAAAGGTCTTTGCTATATCGTAAAAATCCTTGCTTAGTGTAACCAAATGCTCACGCTGATGAGCGATATTCCCTAAGTTGTCTGAGATATGTTCAGCATGCTCCTGGATATCGGCAGCAATATCCTCGTATGTAGTTTTGTCTTCCGCACTGAACCCATCTGACTTGATTTTAGGAAGGGCCTCCAACATGCCTTTAGCGGCATTGGCAGCTTCTTTATCATTATCTGACGACAGAGCAAATGTTAAATGTTGGTAGTGAGCATACAATTCAGAAAAATTGCCCTGCTCATGGGATGTAGCATCATTGGCAGCAGGCGCCGTTTCAGTTGAATGATCTGCATGCGTGGTGCTTTCCGATTTCTTTTCTGCGTTTCCGTTACATGCTGTTAAAGCCAGCACTGAAGAGGCGATTAGGCCTAAAAATAAATGTTTCATTGTCATGATTTTTGTTAATTGTTAAAACTGTGTTATGTAATTTGTATATGTTGCTTTATTATTTACCGTTGTTAATCGTTTCTGTGACACTTCCGCACGTCAGCATCTTGTTGCCGTAATAAGGGTTCTTGATTGCGGATTCTTTACTTAGCCAGTTTGCGCCTTTTCCATTGTTGAACATCGAACAATGTTGGTAAAATACTGGTACAGCTTGATTTGATTCCTTCGCCAGTTCGTACATACTTTTAGAAAGTAAGGCAAAGGCTTGTCTTTGTTGTGAAACGTTTTTGGATTTGGTAATTGTTCCTGCGCTATTAGTTAGGTCATTCGTGACCTTCATCCATGCGTTATGTTCTTCTGAGGAAAGCTTCCCCATGTCCACGGCTTTAATCGAAACGACCATACTTGCCGCTTTCGAAGCCGCCATACTGGCATCGCTGCTTACAAGAGCATCTTTAATTGAAAAATAGTTGTCGAAAAGTGCTGTAAGTTGAGAGACGTTTTGAGCCGATTCATTTGCAAGGTTGACTTTGGCAAAACCGCTTGTATATGATAGTAATACAGTGATTACCATCAATATTCTTGATATTGATTTCATTCGTAGTTAAAAAAATAATAAAATAGGGGATTTCCGAAAACTGGTTTAGCTTTCGACAAGACACACTTTTGGCTAGGAAGCCAATTAAGCTATTTTAGGCGGTTGCCAGATGGAATGAAACCCTGAAGAATAATAGGGTTGATTGTGTAATGGGAATGATCTTTCGCTCTCAAAAAGAAAGGCCTTTTGAGAATCTTTAATATCGTGCATCCAAAATGTAGGAAAGGAGCTGTGACACGATTTCTGGCCGCAATTTCCTGAACAGTCAGTACTTGCATCGTCGTTGCAACAATCTTTTTCGCAAGAACCTTCAGCATGATGGCCATCTGAAGAATCATTGGAACAAGATTTTTCTTTTTTGACGACTTCAGTGGTATGAGATGAGCACGCGGAGGCTTCTGCTGGAATTAGAAAAAATCCCAGTAAACATAAACTCAAGAATATCTTTAGCATTTTAGACATATATCCCAGTTATGGTAAACCTCATCTTGGTGCAAACTTAAACTATTTTTTCTAAAAAGCATTGTTTTTTTGTGGAAAAAGTTACAAAGGGTACAACAATTATATTATTATACCCTTTGCGATTGGATTTCTTACGAACTTTCGGTATATCAAGAATTGATGGGTTCTATTTTAAAACCCGCCTGTTCCACGATGTCGATAACCTGCTGTTCAGTTGCACCATCGGAGGTAACGGTTAGCACCTTATCCTTGCTGCCTGTATCAACTTTCCAATGAGAAATCTCATTAGCTTTGTCCAAGTGAGGTTTTACAGATGCGATACAACCGCCGCAATTGATGTTTGTCTTGAATTTTAATTCTCTATTTTCCATTTTGTTAAACTTTATGTTTTATTAGATCATGTAAATTTCGGTATTATCTCGTTCAGTATTGTTGTGTAATTTCTTGTTTGATTTGTGAGATTTACTGATTTACTCTTTCAATTTTAACCGCAAGCTGTTGCTGATTACACTCACACTACTCAACGCCATTGCCGCACCTGCAATCATCGGGTTTAGCAAGAAACCGTTGATCGGATAGAGAATACCTGCGGCAATAGGGATACCTATAAGATTATAGATAAACGCCCAGAACAGGTTTTGCTTAATGGTGGCTACAGTTTGTTTTGACAATTTTATTGCCTGTGGTATTTTGGTCAAGTCCGATGAGATGATGGTCATTTTGGCTACATCCATCGCAATATCGCTTCCTTTACCCATCGCAATACTTACATCAGCGGTTGCGAGGGCCGTACTATCATTGATACCGTCACCAACCATTGCTACAACTTTGCCCTGCTGTTGTAGTTCTTTTACAAAGTCTGCTTTGTGCTGTGGCAATACCTCTGCCTTGTAATGTCTTATACCTGTTTGTCCTGCAATAGCTTTAGCGGTTGCTTCATTATCTCCGGTCAGCATATAGAGTTCGATCCCCATATCCTGCATTTCTTTGATTGCTTGTACGGAAGTTTCTTTAATCTTGTCCGATATGGCTAATACCGAAAGAGCCTGTTTGCTGTCTGAAAACCAAATAACCGTTTTTGACTGTTTTCCCCATTCATCTGCTTGTTTTAAAAGTTCGTCAGCAATGGTAATATTGTTGTCAGCTAACAACTTCTTATTACCAACATAGTACGTTTGATTATTATGGTTAGCTTTTGCACCTTTACCTGTAATACTATCAAACATCGATATCGAAGTAGCTGCCACGTCGTCAAGCTGCTTAACAATTGCTTCAGCTAATGGATGCTCAGATTGCTTCTCGATACTCAAAAGGATGTTTTTTGTTGCATCATAATTATTCAGCCATTGGATTCCTGTTACCTGCGGCCTACCTTCTGTAATAGTACCCGTTTTATCCAATACGATTGCATTTACTTTTTTGGCCAATTCAAGACTTTCGGCATCTTTAATCAAAATACCGTTTTCAGCACCTTTACCAACGCCTACCATAATAGCTGTAGGAGTAGCCAAGCCCAAAGCACAAGGACAAGCGATAACCAATACTGTAACGGCTGCCAATAATCCGTGTACTAGGCCGCTATCACCACCCAAAACCCACCACAATACAAATGTTAAGATTGCAATACAGATTACTATGGGAACGAAAATACTTGCAATTTTATCTACCAATTTTTGAACGGGTGCTTTGCTTCCCTGTGCATCCTGTACCATTTTTATGATTTGGGCAAGCATGGTTTCTTTACCTACTTTCACCGCCCTGAATTGGAAACTCCCTTTCTGGTTTATGGTTCCCGCAAATACCTTTTCGTTTTCGTTTTTCAGGATGGAAACAGGTTCGCCACTCAACATACTCTCATCAACATAGGAGCTACCGGAAGTTACCATACCATCAACCGCGATTTTTTCTCCGGGTTTTACAAGGATTGTATCGCCTGCGTTTACGTCTTCAATGGCTTTTTGTTTTTCAGTACCGTCTGCCTCTATTACCAGAACCGTTTTCGGCTGTAAGCCCATCAGTTTTTTAATGGCTGATGAAGTATTTCCTTTGGCTTTTTCCTCCAACAACTTTCCTAACAGGATAAATGCGATAATTACGGCTGCAGCTTCAAAGTATACGTGAGCTTCTAACCCCCTTTGTTCCCAAAAACTGGCAAACAACATATTGAATACACTAAATATATAGGCGATACCTGTACTCAAGGCTACTAATGTATCCATATTGGCGGAACGGTGTTTTGCCTGTTTCCATGCATTGATGAAAAAGTCTCTCCCTAACCATAGTACAACAGGCGTAGAGAACAACCACATAATTTCATTGCCATAAGGCATATTCATAAAGAACATACCAATTATCACCACTGGGAGTGACAGCACAAGAGCCCAAATAGTTTTATTTTTTAACATTCGGTATTTCTGAGCGTGGATCGTTTCCAGGGTTTCCTGCTGTTTACTTTCGTCTTCTACCAGTAAATCATACCCAACACCCTGAACGGCTTTTTGCAGTTTGAAGACATCGGTCAAATTTGGTAGATATTCAACAGTAAGATTGCCCGTAGCAAAGTTCACTGAGGCATTAACGACTCCCGGCTCATGTTTTACAATACTTTCTGCATTGCCTGCACAAGAAGCACAGGTCATACCCAATACCGGAAAGGTATCTTTTTTCGTATTTTGATTATTTATAGCCATATTTCGTTTGTGTTATTTTACACTACAAAATTGGGCATTATAATCATGGTGGCTATTGTGTAATTTTGGGATTGATTTGTAAGATTTACGGATTAGGAGGCGCTAAAATCTAATATATTTACTTAACTTCATCCAGCGGCTTTCTTTTATCTTCTCCGATCTGTTTGAAATGGCTTGGAGACAGTCCGGTTACCTTTTTGAACTGGTTGCTTAAATAGGCTACGCTTGAATAATTCAAGCGGAAAGCAATTTCACTCAAAGACAATTCATCATACACCAGTAATTCTTTTACCTTTTCAATCTTTTGGGCTATAAAGTATTTTTCGATGGTAGTGCCTTCTATATCTGAAAACAAATTGGACAAGTAATTATAATCGTGATGTAGTTGACTACTCAATACATCCGAAAGGTTGGTTTTGGCATCGTTGTCTTGATGATGAACCAGCTCGATAATAATATTTTTTATCTTTTCAATAATGCGGCATTTTTTGTCATCAATTATCTGAAAACCTAACGGATCCAAGGCTTCCTCCAGAACTTCTTTTTCGTTGAAAGTTAATTCTTTTGCAAGGGTAATTTCACCTAGTTTTATATTTTTAACAGCCAAACCGAGCTTATCTAGTTCGTTCTGAACGACCATGATACAACGGTTACAAACCATATTTTTAATAAATAACGTCGTCATATGTTAATTATAATACATACACAAAACTACAATTATTATGTAGGAACAAAGGAACTGAATAGCTTTTGTACAAAAATGTAGTATGTAGAAGAATTAATTTTTATATGACTAAATAAAACATCCCCTTAAATTTGGCTGCTTGGGGGATATTTTATTTCCAATACTTAAGAAGACGATCCTCATTTTTGCTATATACGTCAGTTAATAAACCTCACATACATAATGACATATAGCATTTTTACGTCTTTATCAAGAATCTAAGCCGCGGTTGCCATTTCTTCGCATGCCTGGGCACACTTTCTACAAGCGTCAGCACATTCACGGCAATGTTCCATACCCATTTGAGCGTGCTTTTCACATTCGTCTGCGCACGCATTACAGACATCGGCGCAAACACGGCAGATATGAGAACTGAAACTGCTTCCCAGACTCATCAAATCTGCTGCGGATTTACAAATAGACGCACATTCCAGATCCAACTGGATACATCTTCTCAAGTCCTGAACCTTTTCTTCCTTTAAACATTCTGTAGCGCAATGGCTGCAAGCTATTGCACATGCGTAGCATGCGTCAATGCAATTCTGATACTGTTGATGTGACATAATCGTTGTTTTTAATAGTTAAAAATTTAGTTAATTGACATTATCTTGTTATTGTTCTAAAGCCAATTTTGAATTTTGACATTACTTATGACCTCTTGCCAATAACCAATCTTGTAATTTTGAAATTTCCTTTTCCTGTGCCTCTATGATCTTCACTGCCATTTGCTTCATACTTTTATCAGATGAGCGGTCCTCCATTTGGTTAGGATTGATCTTCTGAAGGGAATCCTGCATTATCTGATTATGCTTAGCTCGGCCAGTTGTATCACTCTTTTTGTGTCGGTGCTGTGCGCTTGCTGCCAAGTTAGCCGGTATGTATATAATATATATACCCTATTTTTATAATCAAGAATACGTTCATAGCTATATTTTTTTAAAGCCTCATTATCAGCACGATTCGATTTGTGTAATCGAAAAAGACAACTACGACTATCCACTTGATGTTTTTTATCTTTAACAATCCTAAACTACTAAAGTTTACAATTTCTATATTAGACCATAAAAAAGCTATAAAGCGCGGCAAGGAAGAGCTATTCTATTATCCATCATTAATTGAGAGATAGATAACTTTTGCTGGACAGCACTTTTGGCATTAGACATTAGAAAAATGAATGACTTTTAGAGTATCGGCTGAGCATATATCTTCGACTGTTTAATTAATACAAAATGATGAATATATTAGTGTTTATTAAATGGGGGATTTTTGTTTTACACTTGCACCAAATGCTGCAAGTGGGGGTCATTCTTGATACCCTCCAATTCCATTTCGATAACATTACAATGTCTTGTTTTATCTGGCGATAATTACTATCAATCTGATGTTTCATCTTATCCTCGCCCTGCTCATCCATAAAGGATAGAATTTTCGGTATATTCTGATAGGCTTTGGTTTCCCTGACTATTTTGTCATTATCCACTACAATTTCAGCATGAAATATTTTCTGTTCGGTCAGTCCGATTTATTCCATGGTCTCTTGACAGGTTCATTCATTTAGGAGAGGGGAGCTTTAACAAAAGGAATCCGAGGTTTTGCGTTTAAGTAAAGATAACGTCAATGAATTCATTACTTGTCGAGTGCAACGACCTAATATATTTTTTTTAATACCTTTAGTGGAATTAAAGTAATACTTAAAAATGTATAAGACGAGTTTTAAAATAACCAAAATGGATTGTGCAAGTGAGGAACAATTAATCCGCATGAAATTGCAACATTTGGATACGGTAAAATCCCTTGATTTTGATATTCCTAACAGAAAACTAGACGCCTATCACGACGGTTCTCATGAGCCGATTCTCTCGGCTCTGGAAGCCTTGAACTTAAATACAACGCTAATTTTAACCGAAGCGAGTAATACCATTTTGGAGGAGGAAACAGGTGGCAACCAACGGAAGCTGCTATGGACAGTGTTAGTCATTAACTTCGTGTTTTTTGGATTAGAAATGCTATTTGGTATCTTTTCCAAGTCGATGGGACTTGTAGCGGACAGTCTGGACATGTTGGCAGACAGCATTGTTTATGCGTTGGCCTTATTTGCTGTGGGCGGTACGATCGCAAGAAAGAACTCTATAGCAAAATTTGCAGGGTATTTTCAGATTGTTTTAGCGCTTGTCGGTTTTATTGAAGTGATCAGGCGGTTTATCGGCGTCGAAAGTATGCCTGATTTTCAGACCATGATTATTGTCAGTTCTTTGGCATTGATTGCAAACGTAATTTGTTTGTACTTACTGCAAAAAAACAAAAGTAAAGAAGCTCATATGCAAGCGTCTATGATTTTCACCTCGAACGACGTGATTATTAATTCAGGTGTTATTGTTGCCGGCCTTTTGGTTAATTGGCTCAATTCGGGTTACCCCGATTTAATCGTTGGAGCGATTGTGTTTATCATCGTTGCCAGAGGAGCGTACCGGATTTTAAAGTTAGCTAACTAAGTCTTTTCAAAGTTATTAAATCCGAATTATTTTTCAGGAGAATCAATTTTGGCAACCTTAAGTGAAATTATTTTTTTCACTTAAGGTTGTTTCTCTTTTCCGTACCTCATAAAAGAAAACAGACAAATCCGTATCGTCAACGTACTCTTTCCGGTGTGTTCCATTCGGTTGATATCACCAAAGCAAATGTATATAATCTCCACTATTTGCAAGATGTCAAGCACCAACTATCTGAATATGCGCTTTTTTAGATAAGGGGTATTTATACGTTGAGCAGCAATGGATCTTTTTGATTCGGTCAATATTGTCTTGGAGACTCCAATAAGAATGAACCAAAAAGGCTATAAAAGCAACCTTATATTTTCAGGAAATCACGGAAAAGAATTAAAATATTGCTCTCTCAACTATGCTATCAGTTCACGATCAGGAGAATTATGCCAAAACCTTTAGCGGGTTCAAAACAAGAATACTGGTGAAAATAACGGCCATGACTTTGATCCAGTTTATGAACAAGTTATCTTCGACAGGAACAAAAACAACATCAAAATTCAAATCATTTAATTTCACTCAACGGGTTAAAATTATATATTGTTATACAATGTTCCGGATCATCTTACCAGTTTAATAGTGGATACAATTTTACCGGATTGATAAATCTGAATAACGATGTCTGCCGTTTTGATTGCACCACCACTGTCGAGACCTCCCATGGCAATCCCAGCATCAGCTAATGCCAGCACAGGTGCATCATTTTTCCCATCACTTACAAATGCGATTCGTTTTCCCTCGTCCAGTAGCCATTGAACTTTTCTGACTTTGTCTTCGGGCAATAAATCACCAAAGGCTTTATTAATATTCAACGCACGGGCGACTTTATCAACAACGCTTCCTTTATCACCGCTCAACATCATTGTTTGAATATTTAACTTATGTAAATCACAATAGTCTTTTTTATTTCATCAGCTTACTGACTCTCAATCCAATTTTTAGCCTCTTCTTTTTGGTCTATATTAAAATACTTAATTTCGGCGTTGGTAAAAAGCTTCATAAATTGGGTTATCCAATTCTGCCATTTTTTGTCGCCCACCATAGCAATCTTTTCATAGTCCTTGGCGTGGGCCGTGTCCATTTTCAAGTCTTCCAACAATCCTGGGTCCCATCCTGTAAAATCTTTCATCTCAAAATACCAACGGACTTTCATTCCTTTGTCCAGTATAGTGTGGATAAGTGGATGGATTTTTTCTATATCTTCTTTTCTCAATTTGCCTGAAGCGTTTGTTGCAACAATATTTTTTTCTTTTAACTCGATTATTTGTAACATTTTATATAGTTTTAAATTATTATTACCCTTCCAAATCATAAAACCATTCTTCTGCCTTTATGATGCCTTCTGATAAAGCTTCTTTTGCTGAAATATCCTTTTTTTCGATAAGCTCTTTAGCAATGGCCAGGGCTTTTTCACGGACAATAGGATTCAAGGCGTCCAAGTCAGTTTTAAAATCTTCAAACATCCAGTCCATAGCCTCATTTTAAGGGTTAAAAAGTTCTTTTTCAGGGTCTATTTCATCCTTTGACTTTTTGTCCAAGAAATAATCCAACATAATGCCCACCACAATAGCTCCCACGAACGCTGCATATATTTGCCATTCATATTGAATTATCAAAGAAAGGCTAATGAGTATCGCCAAAATTGGCAATATCGGCACTCTCCAAATAGCTAATGGGACTTTAAAAGGTCTTTCTTTATAGGGTGCTTTGAAACGCAATACGATAAGGGCAATATTCACGGCAACAAAAACAAGCAACGCGCCTAAAGAGGACATTCCTGCTACTATTTTAATATCTCCCAACAATAAAAATCCAGCAACTGCGGCCACAACCACAAGGGTAGTAACCCACGGAACCTTCTGTGCATTGGTTTTGGTCATAAATTTCGGAAGTTCACGCAGGTCTGCCATTCCAAAAAGTAACCTACTAATTGAAATAATTCCACTAAAGGCAGCATTTGCAGTAGCAAAAAGTGCTGCGATAGCCAACGCAACAGGCAACCAACCGTTGAGACTGGATGCCGCAAGTGAAAGTGGTGAATCCACTTTGGCCAGTTCGGAAGGGTCAGCAATGTTTAGTACCGTAAAAGAAATGAGTAGATAGATAATAGTTGTAAACACCATTGTTAATAAAAAAGCACGAGGAATGGTTTTTCCTGGATTTTTAACCTCCGAACCCAAAGCCGCCATATGTTCAAAACCAGTATAAACAAAAAACAAAGTTGCGGTTGCCGCTAAAGTACCCGAAACGGATTCCACTTTAAAAAATTCTGCCTTTGGAGGACCGGTTTCTGAAAGTCCGACCGCAATGAGAATGAAGAGACCTAACAATTGGATACTGACCATTACAATATTTGCCGTAGATGATTTTTTGATACCCGTAATGCTTATCAATGCAAGAACCAACAACACTCCATAACTAACTAGTCGGGGAGGCACGTTAAAAAACGTATTGAAATACCCCGAAAAGGCAAGTAGCACCGCTGCAATGGTGGCCGAACTGTGAAACGCAATCGTCCAACCCGTAAGAAAGGACGGAATGTCAATTTTCGGAAATGCTTTGCGTACAAAAATAAATTCCGCGCCTGCATTGGGATAGGTAGAGGACAACTCTGCATACGACATTGCAGAGACGCTGGCAGCAATTGCTGCAAAAATGAAACTCAACCATAGGTCTGTACCTGCCTGTCCAGCAGCTGCGCCGATTACAGTATATATTCCTGCGCCAACAATAGTACCTACGCCATAAAAAGTGAGTCGAAGGATGCCTAATGATTTCTTTAGTTCCGCCATATTTTATTTAGTAAACTGATGGTTTTCGTACAAACGGTACAATGAAAGTGCTTATGTAAATTTGTACGGTATTTACCTTTGGTGTTTTCCTCAAAAACCGCATATTTTGTCATTCCGACCCCATTATTAATCTGATGAATCAAACCTTTATCCTCGAAAATCTTGAGATCGCGATAAAAGGTCGTTCTGTTTGCAGTTTATTGGTTTCGCTTTTTTCAATAAACGCCTTTTTTAAATCTGAAAAAGACACGGCACTTTGCTTCCATTCCGGGAACTTGTATCGCTTCGACCTCATTTGAGTAGGCCGAACCCCTCGGTTTAAAAGTATTTTTTGCATCTTTGTCATTTTAACATTGATTAAATTTATTTTTATAAGCTAAAAGCCTTAATGCATTGAAAACCACAAGTAATGTTGAACCTTCGTGGATGATCACCGCAATACCGATATTGGCAAACCCAAAAATGGTTGATGGTATAAGCAGGGCAACAATGCCGAGACTGACCCAAAGGTTTTGCTTGATAATGGCCTTTGCCTTCCTACTTAAGCCTATGGCAAAGGGTAGGGTTTCCAGTTTATCGGCCATTAGGGCAATGTCAGCTGTTTCCAACGCCACATCACTGCCGGCAGCACCCATCGCTATGCCTACGGTACTGTTTGCCATTGCGGGTGCATCGTTGACACCATCGCCTACCATTGCGACTTTGGATTCCTGTTCTTTTAATTTTTTTATAGCATCTACCTTTTCTTCCGGTAACAGGCTTCCCCAAGCATCGGTCAAACCAATTTCTTTAGCGACGGCATCGGCAACCTTTTGATTGTCCCCAGTTAGCATTATCATCCGTTTGATGCCGATTTCCTTTAACTTTTTCAATGTCTCCTTGGCAGTTTCCCGTGGAGTGTCCATCAAGGCGATGATACCAATATATTCATTGTTCTTTCTTATGAGCATTGTGGTATTTCCTCCCCCTTCAAGCTCCTTCACTTTGGTAGATATTTCATCGGATGGTTTTGAATCATCGAGATCTTCGTACAAATCAAGATTTCCAATATAGATTTTATCCTTGCCCAAGGAAGCTTTGATGCCTTTTCCATGAACAGCTTCCAAGTCAGACGCATCAGTAATTTTGGCACCGCCCAAACGCTCTTTTCCATCTCTTACGACGGCTTTGGCCAAAGGATGATCGCTCAAATTTTCAACGGCAACGGCTATCTTTAACAGCTCATTTTCTTCCATATTCCCCAATGGTACTACTTCTGTAAGTTTAGGCTTTCCTTCGGTAAGCGTACCTGTTTTATCAAAAGCCAAAGCTGTTATGACCCCTAGATCCTCAAGCGGTCGCCCACCTTTGATAAGTACCCCACCGCGAGCCGCTCGCGCCACCCCGCTTAATACAGCACTCGGTGTTGAAATTGCAAGAGCACAGGGGCTAGCTGCTACCAATACGGCCATTGCACGGTAAAAGCTGGCGCTAAACGGTTCATCAATGACCAGAAAGGCAAAGAGCAGGATACCAACCAGTACAAGTACGGATGGGACAAAGTATTTTTCGAACTTATCGGTCAACAGCTGGGTAGGAGATTTCTGGGTCTGTGCCTCGTTGACCAGTTTGACAAGTCGGGACAAGGTAGAGTCCTTGGCTTCTCTGATTACCTTTATTTCCAAAGTATTATTACCGTTGATAGTTCCAGAGAACACACGGTTTTCATCCTTGATATCATCGTCTGCCGAATAATCTCTACTGGTATCTTCCACAGGAATTTTATCCACGGGCACACTTTCTCCGGTGATAGGTGCTTGGTTAACGCTGCTTTGTCCATTGACTACGACTCCATCAGCAGATATTTTACTGTTCGGCTTGACCACAATGATATCGCCTTTTCTCAACTCTTCAATCCCGACCTCTACGGTCTTGCCGTCTTTTTTAAGCAAGGCTGTTTTTGCTGCAAGGTCCGCGAGCGCCGCAATGCTTTTTCTTGCTCTGTTCATTGCGTAATGTTCCAAGGCGTGCCCAAGACTAAACAGGAACAGCAAGAGTGCACCTTCTGCCCATTCTCCCAGAATGGCGGCACCAATGGCAGCGACCAGCATCAAGAAGTCAATTTCAAAACCGCCTTTGGCGACGGTCTGTACTGCTTCCTTGGCCGTAAAGAAACCACCGAAAAAGTAAGCGCCAATATATAAAGTAAGACTAACCCAATCTGGGATGGATTCCACATAGGAAAGCCCGAAACCTATTCCGAGAAGTACCCCGCAGATAATGGAAAAAATAAGCTCTGAATTTTTACCGAAAACACCACTGTGGGCGTGCTCTTCTCCTTCCTCGTGAGTCTCGTCCTTTTTGTGCTCATGCCCCTCTGGGGAAATTTCCACTTTTGTATCTTCCTTCTGTGAACGTTCCTGTTTTTTTCTGGATGAATTGGTGTAATTATTTTCGTTTGAAGAACTCCGCTGAATTCGAAGGTCTCCTTTTTCAATTTGGTTACTTATTTCATCGAAATTTGTTTGCTTTTTATCAAACTCAAGCCGTACCATTCCAGAGGCCGAAACAGAAGCCTCCAAAACCCCATTGATTGCCAAAAGGTTTTTCTCGATGGAACGAGCCTGTCTTGTGTGTCTGATTCCTTTAACTTCAATGAGCAAATGTCCGTATTTTTCGGTAATCTCGGCACCAGTCCGTTCGGCTAACGATTGAATGCGGTCTATAGAAATGATATCAGGGTCATAATGAAAACAGAGCAGTGGCACGCCATCTCCGTGCGCATCGGCAACGTGTACTTTTTCAATGCCTTCTTTAGCCTGTAGTTCTTGAATGAGCCTTTCAACACAAGTATCTTTTTCGTTTGGAACTTGCGGAAGGATAACCGGGATTTTTAATTGTAGTTTTTTCATTCTTTGCAATTTTTTATCCATTCTTTGGCATTGTTTTTTTCTTCTGGCTTATAAAATTCTATATGAGCTTCAGAGAAAGAAACCAATGTCTCAGTAAATTGTTCTTGTCGTTTACCGCTTCCCACTAAAGCGGTACGCTTTAAATGCGTTTCATTCGCAGTATTTAACACAAATTGCCCCTGCATTTCTCACAAATGCCCTTTACCACCAAGTTAATATCCTCCGTGATATAACCATCAGGTAAATTGATATGAGGAATTTTGTACTCGGTTAAACACACAGTTTCCTTACAATTTGTGCAATGAAAGTGCAAATGGAGGTCGTTATCGACCTCACACTTACAACTCTCTTCGCAAAGGGCATATTTTATAATTCCCGTCCCATCCTCGATTTGATGCACAACTCCTTTCTCTTCAAACACTTTCATAGTCCTAAATAGGGTGCTTCTTTCACTGACCTTAAAAGCCTTTTCTAAATCGCCAAGGCTGATGGCCACATTCATCTCTGCTAGCCGCTTATAAGTCATAAGACGTATAGCCGTAGGGCGTATACCTATGCTTTTAAAAAATTGAACTATTTTCTCCATTTGTTAAGAAAGAAATTTACAGATCGTATCGCTTCAAGGATTCACCCGTTTTGATTTGAAAGGCGTCCTCGATGTTAGACAAATAAATAATGCCATCTCCCGGCACTTCTGTTTTACCATGAGCTAAAATGATTTCAACGGCTGTTTGAGCCTCTTCATTTTGGCAAACTAATTCAATTTTAACCACAGGACTGTCCGTTACATGAAAATCAAGGGAAGGTCTAGCTCCTTTTGCCTTAAATGCCCCAGTTCCTTCAGCTTGTGAAAGGGTCATGCTTTTAAACCCATTATCGGTCAATGCTTCAATGATTTCCTGTATTCTGAGTGGTTTTACAAATGCTTTTATTTCTTTCATGTTTTAATATTTTAATATTTTGATCCGAGCCGATCTTTTAATTTTAACTATCAAACTAGGAAAATTAAAATACAGTGAATCAAATCCTTGATTATTATTAGATTAATGTCCGTGCTCCAGTTCCCCTTTTACCATTTCTGAAGACAGGTTATAAGCCCCGTTTATCACAACTTTGGCATCCTTTGAAATTTCGGCAGGAAGGTTGACTTCAACAAAGCCCAAATCAGCAATCCCGACCGTTACAGGTATCATTTTAAATTTCATCTTGTCCGATTCCATTTCTTTATCTTCATCCAAAATAAAAATAAAAGATTGCTCGCCTTCCTTTATAATGGCAGCTTCCGGTACAGCAAGACCATTTTTCTCGCCCTGCACTATTCGCCCTTCCACGTACATACCTGGCAATAGGTTTTTATCCTTGTTTTCTATATCTGCCAAAACTTCCAAAGCTTTTGGGTCGGTGTTGAAAGTTTTGCCTATAGATCGAACAGTTGCTTTAAGCAGTTCATCTGGGTGCGAGGCCGTGGAGAAATATATCTGTTGCCCTTTCTTAAGTTGATTTATATCCTTCTCATATACTTTGAAGTTGACATAAATTTTTGAATTATCGCTTATTGAGAACATTTTGGATTGTGTACCCACATAATCTCCCAAACTTATCATTACTTCATTAACGTAACCACTTATTGGCGTGGTAATGGGGACGGCCGAATATATTTGGCCGTCCGCCACTTTGTCCGGGTTAATTCCCAACAATCTCAATTGGGACCGCAAACCATTGACGGCGGATGTTGTGGAACGAAATCTTGACTGTGCCATCTGAAATTCCTTGCCAGAAGAAACGCCTTTGTTATAAAGGGTCTTCTTGCGTTCAAAATCCTGTTTCAAAAAGACCAGTTCGTCATTTTTTTCCTGATAATCCTGTTGCATCGCAATGATATCTGGGTGCTCTATATATGCCAAAACCTGACCTTTGCTTACGTTATCTCCAGGGATTACTTTTATGGAACTCACATTTCCACCAACAAAAGGGCTTATGTTCGCCTTGTCCTGCGGGAAAAGTTCCAGCGTTCCTGTTACCTTAATGTTGTTTCCTAAATTGCGTTCCTCCAGAGGTTTCATTTCCAAACCAATGGTTTGGGCCTGTTGCTTGGTGAGTTCCACAACGCCTTCTTCCTCGCTGTGACCTCCTTCTTCTTCATTGTGGCCTTCCTCGCCGTGTGCATCTTCTCCAACTTCATTGGTTTTTGAAACACCTTCAGTTTCGTTATGCCCAGCTTCTGATTTTGGAGCGTCGTTACAACTCATAAACATAAGTGTAAATAGTACGGTACTTACTAATAATATATTCTTCATTTTTCTTTTATTAAGATTAGAGATTACCCAATTGATATTGCACCTCAATAGACTGTTGGTTATATTGATTGATATATTGTAAATGGTTTTGTTTAATCCTGATAGCACTGTTGAGAATTGTGATGTAATTGACATAACCTATTTCACCTTCTTTAGATGCTAATTGCGCTGTTGTAATTTGTTGCTCCGCCAACAATAGTGCGCCTTCTTGGTAATATTGCAAAGTCTTCTTTGTTTTTTCAAGTGATTTTATCAATTGCGAAACGCGACTTTCTACTACCGCTTTCTGCTCCAAATATTGATTCTCTGCTACCATGGCGTCTGCCTTGGCTGCCTTAACTCTTGACTTCTGCGGGAAAAACCATAACGGGATACTAATTCCTGCCTGATAGCTGTTAAACCCTGAAACTTCATCCACCACCTGTCTTCCATACGAGAAATTGAATTTTGGCAGGAATTGCGATTTTTCAACACCCACGTTTGCTTTACTTACTTCTACGTTTTGCAACGCATATTGTAACATTGGGTTATTGGTTACCGAAGTTGAATCCAATGTTGCCATAAAGTCCAATGGCTCGTAAGCACCATCTACCGTCTCGATATTTTCATCGATTCCCAAATATTGTTTTAAGGAACGTTTGGCAATTTCAATATCATCATAGGCTTGTTGTCTTAAAACTTGAATCTGTTGAAATTCGGAAGAAGCTGAAATAAATTCCAATTTGCCGGTTTCTCCGGTATCATACCGAAGTTGGGCAGCGGTCTTAAAATTAGCATAAATACTGTCCAATTGATCTGCAAAATGCAACTGTGCCTTGTAATAATTAATTTGGTCATACGCCTGCATTACATTGCGCACCAACTGTTGTTCATTGGCCACATAAAGCTTTTCTCCCAAGACAATACGCTCTTTGTAAAACTTCGATTTGGAAAAGCCGGAAAGAAAATCAATATTTCCCTGTTGCACACCAACGGTTGTCTGTATTCCGGGTAGATTATTGCCATATTCTTCCTTGCCAGTGAATACTTCCGTACTACCAAGGTCAAAACTGGTGCCTTTCATCGCCTTTTCCCGTTCAATAAGAGCTTGGCTTTCCTTAAGCGTCGGATAATTCTGTTTTGCCATAGCAATGGCCTCATCAACGGTTAAGGTCTTTGGGATTGTACCACCTTGATCGGTATCTTGGGCAAAGACAGTTCCAGAAGCCATCAAACCTCCAACCATCAATAATACCGTTATAATGTTGGTTGATCTGTTGACATAGCTTACACCTCTATCAGTATTGTTCCGTTCCTTTCTCGATTCCACCCAATAATAAAGAATAGGAATAACCACCAAAGTCAAAAATGTTGCCGTAAGCATTCCTCCAATAACTACTGTTGCCAATGGTCGCTGTACTTCTGCACCACCAGAGGTGGAAACCGCCATTGGGATAAAGCCCATAATTGTTGTAATGGCAGTCAATAAAATGGGGCGTAAACGTTCGTGCGTAGCTTCGTATATACGTTTTTTTAAATCTGTCATTCCACTTTCTTTTAATTCATTGAATTTGTTTATGAGTATCAGACCGTTTAAAACCGCTACTCCAAAGAGTACGATAAACCCGACCCCTGCCGAAATACTGAAAGGCATTCCACGGATCAACAAAACGAAAACCCCGCCTATTGCCGACAAAGGCACTGCCATATAAATCATCAAAGCCTGTGAAAATGAATTTAAAGCGAAATAAAGCAGGATAAATATTGTTAGCAGAACGATGGGCACCACTATCATCAATCGGTCTGATGCACGTTGCAGGTTTTCAAATGATCCTCCATAAGTGACGTAATAACCTGGTGGCAGTTCCACTTCCGTTTCCAGTTTTTGCTGAATTTCCTCGACCATCGATTTAACATCGCGTCCACGAACATTTACACCCACAGATATACGACGCATAGTGTTGTCCCTTGAAATTTGCATTGGCCCGGATTTATAACTGATATCCGCGACTTCCTTTAGAGGCACTTGAGCACCGTTCGGCAGGTCTATATAAAGATTTTTTAAGCTATTGATGTCTTGTCTAAAGTCCTCTGCCAACCTGATGACCACATCAAAACGCTTTTCGCCTTCAAAAATCACACCTGCCTTTTCGCCTGCAAAGGCGGCACTTACATAATCATTCAATTTATCCACGGTTACACCGTATTGTGCCATTTTTGCGCGGTTATACACCACTGTCATTTGTGGCAAACCGCTTGTAGCCTCTACGTTAAGGTCTGCTGCACCCGGCACTTCACGTATTACCGCTGCGATTTCCTGTACCTTGTCTGCCAGCACGCCCAAATCTTCTCCATACAATTTGATGGCCACGTCCTCACGAACTCCAGTAAGCAATTCATTAAAACGAAGTTCCACGGGTTGGGTAAACACGAAATTTACACCCGGAACAACTGAGATTTTTTCTTGTATTTTTTCAATGAGTTCTTCTTTGCTGTCGGCGGAAGTCCATTTACTCTTGTCCTTTTCAAGAATAATGTAACTATCGGCAATGTCCATTGGCATAGGGTCTGTTGGTATTTCTGCCACCCCAATTCTTGAAACTACCGTTTTTACTTCCGGAAACTCATTGATTAAATTCTGAAGTTTCTCTGAAGCTTCAATCGATTCTGTAAGACTGCTCCCCGGTTTTATTAATGCTTGAAAGGCAATATCGCCTTCATCAAATTTTGGGACAAATTCTGCTCCCATATTGCTAAAAATAATTCCTGCAATCAAGAATAGCGCAACCGCGCCGATAATAACTCCTGCTTTAAAACGAAGTGCAAAATTCAATATGGGCAGATAGGCACGATTCAAAACCCCCATAATTTTATTACTGATTCTGTCGATCTTATTTTCAAATTTAGCAAACCAACTATTTTGATTTTTGGCAGGTTTTAAAAATAATGACGACATCACTGGCACGTAGGTAAGACAAAGGATTATTGCTCCTAAAACCGCAAAACCAAAGGTGAACGCCATTGGTCGGAACATTTTCCCTTCCACACCAGTTAAAAACAGAATAGGTGTAAAAACAATAAGAACAATTAGTTGACCGAAGAAGGCAGAATTCATCATTTTACTTGAAGAATCATAGGCTATTTCATCCATCTCGGATTGTCCCATAATTGCATTGGATTTCTTCATCCGTTGATAAATGTGAAAAACCGTTCCCTCCACTATAATTACCGCGCCGTCAACAATAATTCCAAAATCAATTGCACCCAAGGACATTAAATTTGCCCAAATACCAAATTGCTTCATCAAAATAAATGCGAACAATAAGCACAAGGGGATTATCGAAGCTGCTATCAAACCGCCCCGGAAGCTACCTAAAAGGAGTACCAAAACGAATATTACAATGAGTGCCCCTTCAATTAGATTTGTTTTAACGGTACTTGTGGTTCTCTCAATCAGTTCACTTTGGCTTAAGAATGTATCGATATATACGCCTTCAGGCAAGGATTTTTGTATTTCCTTTATACGCGTTTCGACATTTTCTATTACCTTAGCCGGGCTTTCGCCTTTTAGCATCAGAATCTGTCCGCCAACAGTTTCATGACCATCTTGGGTAAATGCACCGTAGCGCACTTGGCTTCCGTAACCCACTTTTTCGGCAACATCGCGAATCAAGACAGGGCTTCCGTTTTGAGTGGTTACCACCGTGTTCTCCAAATCTTCAATACTTCGTGCCAAGCCTTCGCCACGGATAAAATTGGCTTGGTGGTTTTTTTCAATATAGGCACCGCCCGTATTGGCATTATTCACTTCAAGGGCTTCAAAAACCTGATTCATCGTGATGCCAAAGCTTTTTAACTTACCTGGATTTATGGCAACCTCATATTGCTTTACATAACCCCCAAAAGCATTTACTTCTACAACTCCAGGAACTAATGCCATTTGGCGTTTTACGATCCAATCTTGGATGGTGCGTAGCTCCGTTGCATCATATTTTTCTTCATAACCTTCCTTTACTTTAAGGGTGTACTGATAGATTTCCCCCAAACCTGTTGTAATTGGAGCCATAAAAGGTGTGCCGAAACCTTCGGGAATTTCTTCAGCAACTTCAGTTAATTTTTCTTGTACTAATTGTCGTGGTAGATAGGTTCCAGTCTCATCCTTAAAAACAATAGTAACTACAGACAGACCAAAACGAGACACCGAACGCAGTTCGACCACGTCAGGCAGATTCGCCATGGCCAACTCCACCGGAAAAGTTACAAATTGTTCTATATCTTCTGTCCCCAAGTTTGGGGCCACGGTAATAACTTGTACTTGGTTGTTCGTAATATCAGGTACGGAGCCCAAATTTATAGTGGACATAGACCAGATACCGGTACCCACTAGTGCCACTATGAACAAGCCAATAATAAATTTATTATTTATGGAAAATGAAATGATTTTATTAATCATAGAAAAAATATTAATTCAGTTGAAGATTTACGATGCAAATAGGTGCAACGCATTTATTACGCAATGCTTATCTTGAGAAGCATCCCGTTAGGATATAGCTATCCGTAAAACTGAATTATACTTGAGGGGGTTGGAAGAGAGATTCCAGATATCTGGGATAGAAGTTAACTGTATATAAATTGAACGGCTCTTTATCTTCAAACTTTAATAGATTGACCGGATCCGTATTGTTGTTGGCAACAAATAACATCAAAGGATGACAACATTGATGATTCGAATGAACCGGTATATTCTCTTTATCCGAATTATTATGATGTCCTTCATTTTTTGCATCATTATCGATGTAATCTTCAACTACATATTCAAGGAAAGAGTCACCGTAAATTTTATGGTCTTGGTAATGGGAAATAATGCTTGAAATTGCTTTAACTGGCCCACAAAAGTCCATATCAATGCTAATTCCCTGAAAAAAGAATAGAAACGACATCAATATGGAAGCAATTGTTTTCATAAATTTTTACAAATATACGAATTAATCGATGCACAGGTTGTGCAAAAACTGTTGCTGCTCTCTATTAACTAATCTTAGTTAACATTAAATAGTGATACCCGATATTGGGTTACTTTATTCTTGATAGAGAACAAATAATACTTTTCTCTCAACCATAAACTTACACGGACCAGTAATATTAATACCGGTACTTCTACCAAAGGACCGATAACGCCAACAAAGGCCTGCGGTGAATGGATACCAAATACTGCGATCGAGACCGCCATGGTAAGTTCGAAATTATTGCCCGTGGCAGTAAAGGCAATGGATGCATTTTTAAAGGCACCTGAAGTGACCTGTTGATAAAAACGCTGATAAGGAACATCAGTACAAAAAAAATAACCAGCGGTATGGCCACTTTGACAACTATTATGTGTTCCATAAAGGTGCCGATACGTTTTTGTGCGCATCCAAATATGTGAAGGTCAATTTGATATGGCCAATAAAGTAGATTCCCCTAAGTGATTCTACTTAGGGGAATCTTTCCATGTTCAGAAACTTCATTTTTATATCATTTAAACAAATAGTAGGAACTAAATCACTTTTGAGAAATCTAGGCCGCAGCTGACATTTCTTCGCAGGCCTGCGCACACTTTCTACACGCTTGGGCACAATCTCGGCAGTGATTCATGCCCATTTCAGCATGCTTTTCGCATTCGTCTGCACAAGTCTGACAGATATCCGCGCAAACCCGGCAGATATTACCGCTGAAGTTGCTTCCCAAGCTCATTATATCAGCCGAGGATTTACAAATAGATGCACATTCCAAGTCTAACTGGATACATCTTCTCAATTCCCGGACGTTTTCTTCCTTTAAACATTCTGAAGCACAATGGCTGCAGGCAACCGCACATGCATAGCACGCGTCGATGCAGTTCTGGTATTGTTGGTGTGACATGATTTGTAGTTTTAAGTTATTATTTAATTCATTGATGTTCTAAAGCCATAAATCTTAACAGTCTTAAAGTCATAAAGTTTACAATCCCTTAATAAAAGAAATTATGCATAAAATGTAAAAGAGGCGAACCAAAATTACAAATCATCCGGTTTGAAGCCAATCCGTTTTCTTGGTGGACTAGGGTGGTCCTGTTTTTCCAGCAACTCATCCAAGTACTTAAACACAATCTCCATGTTTTTATCTTGGTTATTCAGTTTGGACTTGATTTTTTCAACTTCTAACCGAATCTCAATATTATCGGCAAGCATTTGACGTATATGAGTGAATACTCGGATTATCTGAATGTTGACTTGAATTGCTCGCGAACTATTGAGCACGCTTGACAACATTGCTACGCCCTGTTCTGTAAATACCATAGGCGCATATTTTATATTTCCGCCTTGCTTCAAGGTGCCATTTTGGCTCCTTGAATATCGGGATTCTTCAGGAGTCAATTCGAACATGAAATCTTCTGGAAAACGCTCTATATTACGTCTTACTTGTCGTTTGAGCTGTTTGGTTTCAACTTCATAAAGTGCCGCCAAATCTGAATCAAACATTACTTTTTGATTCCTGATATAGTAAATCTTGCTGATGACAATTTCATCTGGTATTCTTAATTCTTTGTTTTCCATAACTTAAAAATAATTAACCTTTCAAAGCTCTTAATTTACTCTCTTCATTCTCCTCTAAACGATTCCTAAGATTCGCCATATCCTGACTAACCTTCTGCTCAACTACCTTTGCGTAAATCTGGGTTGTCCTGATGGTGGTGTGCCCTAACATCTTACTCACCGTCTCAATGGGAACTCCATTGGAAAGGGTAACCGAGGTGGCGAAGGTGTGTCTCGCCAGGTGAAACGTTAAATGCTTCTTGATGCCGCATAGATCGGCCACTTCTTTTAGATAGCTGTTCAGCTTTTGGTTTGAAATCACTGGAAACATTGTGCCGTGTGCAATTGCCCGAGGATTGTCTTTGTATTTTTCAATGATCGCTGCTGCCTTTGGAAGGATAGGGACATTAACTGACGTGTCGGTTTTTTCACGCATCGTTTTGATCCAACGATTACCATCGGTTCCCAAGAGAATATTATCTGGGGTCAACTGCATTACGTCGATGTAGGCGATCCCGGTGTAGCAGCTGAAAACAAAAAGATCTTTCGCATATTGAATGCGCTGTACCGAGAACTCTTTTTTCTCAATTTTAGACAGTTCATCGCTGGTTAAAAAGTCGCGCTCTACTTTTTGCATCTTTAGTTTGTAAAGTTCGAAGGGATTCTTTTCGATCCAGCCGAGTTTTACACCTAGGCGCACCATTTTACGAAACCGCTCCAGATGTTTCATGACGCCGTTGTTCGCCATTCCCTTGTGGTGATCGGTTGGTTCATAGGTCCGCAAAAAATACTCGAATTGAGTGATAAATTTATAATCCAGTTCGGAGAGATAGATATCGGGCTTCTTGAACTGTTGTAACACAAATTCCTTTAGGTACTTTGCTGTTGTGAAATAATTTTTAAGCGTTCCAAAGGCGAGGACTTCTTTCATGTGTAAATTATGATACTCTATCAATGAGTGAAGTGTGTTTTCCTGTTCCACTTCTCCCAAATACATATTCTTAATTGCCTCAGGGGTGATTAACTTCTTGGCCATAACCATCTCCTGATAATAACCCGATAGAATGCCTCTTACTTGCTCCAGAAATCCATTGAGGATTTTAAGATCGGTATTTTTCGTTTTTGCAATGCCTCTTGACGGATTCCAATCAGAAAGTTTTACTCTTTTCTTGAGGGACATCTCAATTCTGGCTCCGTTGACTGTAATTCTTACATAAATCGGAGCGCTTCCGTTTTTTTCTTTGTTCATTCGAAGAATGAAATGAACACCGAATGTGTTTGCTGTTCTCATACACTACTTTTTTAAAGATTAACATAAACTGATATGAACTATTCTGTCCAAACAGGTCACCAGAAAGCCAAAAAAGTAATTCATCTTGATCTATTTGAGTCTAAATATTATTGATACAATAATCTGTATATCAAATACTTAAACTCTTTCCGGTGACCAAATTTAAAAAAATAAATGAGGTCACCTAATAGTTCTCAGAAGGTATGGATTGAAACGAATTAATATGAACTGTTTAAAAGCAAAAAAGCCCCTAAATCGTATGATTTAGAGGCTTTTGGATCCAGATGAACTGGTTTCCGTCGGGGTGGCAGGATTTTCTACCACTATCCTAATTCGTTGATTATGTGCTCATTATCAAGTGATCTGCAAAAAGGGTAACCGAATAGGTCCCATTTAATTCGTCCTACTTTGTAGGCTTTTTGGCATTTCTTGATAGAATCGGTTCGATAGTCAATGTACTTTGTTGTTATAAAGGTACGAAAATTCACGACAACAACAATCATTGCTTTCGGAATTTACTTGCCACCATTCTCGTAAATAATGAAAATAGACACAATTGCGAACTATCTTTTCTAAATGTCCACGAATAAATTTTAACTTGAAGAAGAGTTACTAGATAAACTTTATCAACACTATCATTTCCTTGGAATGGATGCCTTTTTTATTGGCGGGAATGGCAGTTCTTTTATATATAATGTATCCGCTGTTCTTAAAATTCTGGATTAAGACAAGTCCTATAGCCTTTTGGAATTGCAATAGAAAAGTAGAGACATTTTAGGCAGCTTCTGTTTTATTTTTCATCATCACCTGTTCCATCTGGATGGAGGGTTTGGTAATCGAGTGCAGAATGTCTTCTTTTTCTGTTGTACCACACCTCGATGTAATCGAATATCTCAAGTTTTGCCTGTGTCCTGGTTTTAAATTTTCTGTGATATACCATTTCCGTTTTCAACGTCTTGAAGAAGCTTTCTGCAATTAACCTATGGTACAGATACGATAAGTGTATTGGTTAATAGTGGGCCACTTTCTACGATCCAGTCTTCTTTTAAGGATTTTAATAAAGGCTACATATATGAATGTAAGATACCTTGGAAAGTTCTTGGGATCACGCCCAAGGCAGGAACCCAATTTGGGCTTGAGCTGAATGTGATAGATAATGATGATGAAGCATTTATGCCTGGGGCTATGGCTCGAAAAAAGAGCCTACTGACATGGGCAGATCAGACGCGCAGAAATCCACTGACAGACAAATCAGTATATGGCAGGGTTACCCTCCAATAAAAAACAGCTTTGTGCATTATTTTATTCTACCACTTTCATTCTCGAGGGCTGAATCTCTAGTGCGCTGAGTTTTCGAGGCACCACTGCTGAATCGATAAGTAAAACTAAGCCTGACCTGTCTTGATTCATAGTACCCATAGCTTGTCGAGACAAAGCCAGGAAAGCTTTGGGTATATCTGCTCTTATTGCCTTTGTAGATATCATTGACTGCAAATCTTAGTGTTGCCTTATCCTTAATAAAAGTCTTTTGAAGACCAAGATCCACCTGACTGACTGCTCTGCTAAAATTATTTGCTCCGCTCAACCTGTTGGAATTATAACTGGCAGACACCTCAGCTTTCATCTTAAATGGCAGTTGAAATGACTGCTGCAAGGTTACTCGCCCTGCCAATTGTTGCAGATCGAGATTCCTGTACTGATCAAACGAAACATTATTTTGAATGTAATAAAGCAAGCCGTTGAAAGTAATATCCCACCATGGCTTTGGCGTAAGATTTTGTGTCAATGACAAAGACCAGTGTTTTTGAGTTCCTACATTCCTGCTTATCATTACAATTTTTTCTATATCTACAGTGTCTGTAACCCTAGCGTTGAACTCATCTGTATAAGCGAAATTCAGAGACACTACCGTGGAATTTTTAAACGAATACAGCAAGGTCAAACGCTGTGTCAACTCCGGATTTAAGAAGGGGTTACCTTGCCAAAAGGACAATTCATCAAGGAGGTAGACAAAAGGGTTCAAATCCTGATAGGCTGGTCTTTCAATCCGTCTACCATAAGAAAAAGAAACATTATGGTTCTCCTTGGGCTTTACGGTGACTGCAAAAAAAGGAAACAGGTTGGTAAAATTCCGTTTAATCGTGTTATCCAGTTCCATATCATTTTCCCTATAAAAAAGAAGACCTTTAGAATCGGATATTTCCATCCGTAATCCTGCTTGAAAGGACCAGTTTTGTACTGTCTGTTTATAGTCCACATAGGCACTCGATATGCGTTCATTAAATTGAAAACTATTTGAACGCTGATTGTCAAGACTATCCAATCCCTTATCAACATGATAAAACCGGGAATCATTCACAGAGTTAACGACCGAATACTTTATGCCCGATTCGAATTTTCCCTGCCATAGATTCGCTGAATAGTCGATCTTCACTCCTTTTAAGTTGATATCTATCCCATTGAGTGTGCGGTACAGACTCTGGCTAATAAGTGTTTCTTGATTATCTCTATAGATATTCGATTGAAGATTCTTATTCCATTTATCAAAAAAACCGTAATCAGCATCTATATTCAAAACATGCCCAAGAGTATCTTCATATTTGTAATTCAAATTAAAGTTGTAACGACTGGTACCCTGTCCATAATAGTCATTTACTGCCTCCAGAGACTCATCAATCACAGATGAAGGCAAGGTTCTAATATCGGTTTTGGTATCAGTAATACCGCCCCCAAAAATAAAATTGCCATTTACCATAAGACCGATGGTGTTTTTATCATTAATAAAATAATCCATTCCTACCTGGCTAGACATTTTTTGGCGTTTGTCTATATCATCAGTATGGCTGTCATAGGATTTTCCATTCTGTTCACGGTTGGTTCCATACAGATAATTGTAATTGCCAAGTGTATGGCTGTAGTTACCGAATAGGTTTATCTTGTTAATCCGGTAACCAA